>JBJXFY010000030.1:0-13083 GCA_046155815.1 Limisphaerales bacterium
AGTTCCCAAGCCCGCCGCGCCGCGTCGCGCGCGGCCGGGAGGTCGGCGGCGGCCTGCCGCGCGTAGGAACGCGCCAGCCATTCGCTGGCGGAGGCGGGCGGGGCCGCGAAGGCCGCGCCTTCGCCCGCCGCAACGGCGAGCAGTTCGCGCAGCGCGCGGGCCGGGGCGGAATCCACGCCGGCCAGCAGGCTGCGGGCCTCGTCCGCCTGCCCGACGGCGAGCCCGAGCGCGGCGCGGAGCACGCGGGCTTCCGGCGCTTCGTCCGCCGCGGCCGGCGGCGCGGCGGCCAGTGCGCCGAGCGCATCGCCGGCCCGGTACGCGGCGAGGCTGGCGGCCCACGCGGCGGCTTCGGCGGGCGGGAAGGACAGTTCGTCCGCGTCCACGACCATCGGGTAGTGCAGCGCCCATTGCACCGTCGCGGCCACGGCCAGCGGCGTGCGGACCGTCGGCTGGCCGGCGCGCAGCGTCACGCGCTCGCGGCCGGCCACGGCCAGGGACGCGCGGCCGTCGTCCAGCTCCAACGCGCCGTCGAGCAGGTCGAGCGTGGTGGTCGCGGCGTCCGGCGCGGCGAGGACGAACTCCGTGCCGCGGATCGCGCCGGTGACGAGCGGCGTCTCGAACTCGACGTCCGCCGGTCGCTCGCGGTGGAGGAAGAACAGCCGGCCCAGCTCGAGTCGGAAGCGGCGCAGCGCCGAGGCGCGGCGGGGCGGCAGGATTTCCAGCGTGGTCAACTGGTCGAGCCGGACGACGCTGCGGTCCGTGAGCTGCACCGCGGCGCGGCTGGCGGGGCCGGTGCGGAGGCGGTCGCCGGGGAGCAGGAGCTCGCCGGCCGCGACGCGCCGGGCGGGCTCCGTCGCGCGCCGCAGCTCGACCTGCCCGGCGGCCTCGATGAGCCGGGCGGCGGGGGCCTCGTTCGTGGCGGCGGAAGCAGGACTGGCACTGCCCAAGAGCAGCAGCAAGCCGATCAAGCGGCCGGCCATGTTCCACCCGAACATCATGACGTTCTAAACGCACGCCGCGTGCCAGCGCGGGCGGGGCTTCACGCAGCGTCGCCGGCGGCGCGCAGTTCGGGCCATTTCTGGAGGCGGCGCAGCAGGGCCTGGTGGGTGAGGCCCAGCCGCGCGGCGGTGCGGCGGATGGCCCCGGCCTCCTCGCGCAGCGTGGCGGCGATGAGCCGGTATTCCTGCAGCTCCAACGGCGAAAGGCGACGGTCGGGCGGCGGGGCGGGGTCCGCGTCGGCGACGGGTGCAGCCGGTGGGGGACCGGCGGGCGCGCCTGTTGGACCGACCCCGGCGGGGCCACCGGGGCCGCCACCGCCGTCGAGCCACGCGAGGTCGAGCGCCAGCCAGCGGGCGTCCTCGGCGGTGCGGAGCAGCGAGCGTTCGAGGAGGTTCCGCAGCTCGCGGACGTTGCCGGGGAAGGCGTGGCGGGCGAGCGCCGCGAGATTCTCGGCCCGCAGGAAGGGCGTGGGCCGGCCGTATTTCGACGCGAGCTGGGCCAGCAGGCCGTGCGCGATGGCGTCGAGGTCGGTGAGGCGTTCGCGCAGCGGCGGGAGGCGCACGGCCAGCACGTCCAGCCGGTAGAGGAGGTCGCTGCGGAAGCGGCCGGCGCGGACCTCGTCCATGAGGTTCCGGTTGGTGGCGGCGACGACGCGGCCCTCGAAAGGCTTGGGCGCGGGGCTGCCGAGCGGGCGGTACTCACGCGACTCGAGGAAGCGCAGGAGCTTGGCCTGCTGCGCGAGCGGGATTTCGTCGACCTCGTCGAGAAGGAGCGTGCCGCGGCCCGTGGCTTCGGCGAGGCCGGGCCGGCGGCGGTCCGCGCCGGTGTACGAGCCCTTCTCCGTGCCGAACAGCTCGGCCTCGAACATCGCCTCGGGCAGGGCGGAGCAGTTCAGCGCGACGTAGGGCGCGGCGGAGCCGTCGGGCGGGAAGGTGAGGCGGTGGAGCGTGCGCGCGGCGAGATCCTTGCCGGTGCCGGTCTCGCCGTTGAGCAGGACGATGGCGCCGGCGTGGCGCGCGGCCTGGCGGAGCAGGTGCAGCACCTCGCGCATGGCGGGGCTGTCGCCGAGCAGCTCGCCGGCGTCCTCGCCCGCGGGCAGCGCGAGGCGGCGGCGGGCACGGGCGAGGCAGGCGGCGAGGGCCTCCGCGGCGAGGGGCTTGGTCAGGTATTCGAAGAGGCCGTTGCGGGTGAGGGCCACGGCCTGGGCCAGTTCCGGCGCGCCGGTGCTCATGATGGCGAGGCAGCCGGGCTGGCGGCGCGCCAGCTCCGCGTGGAACTCGTAGCCCGTGCCGTCCGGCAGTCGGTTGTCGAGCAGCGCGAGGTCAAAGCCGCGGCCGGCCAGCGCGGCGCGCGCCTCGGCGACGGTGGCGCAGCGGTGGACGGTGCCGCCGGCCGCGGCAATCACCGGCGCGGCCAGCGCGGCGAAGGCGTCCTCATCCTCGAGCAGCAGGCAGGCGAAGGCGGCGGAGGCGGGGTCGCTCATGCAAAAGATGAAGGAGGAACCGCAGTTGGACGAAGATCAAGGCAGCTGGGGAGGGGATGTCGCCGGCGGAGAAAGTCCGGATGAAGCCTGCGTGGCCGGGCAGGCGAAGCACGCGCTCCGCCGGGGCGCCGGATTCCGGCCCGGCGCTCCGTGAATCGGCGTCGATCTGCGTCCATCTGCGGTTTCTCCCCTTCACCGCACGACGACGCGGAAGAAGCGCGGGCCGCCTCCGGCGACGTTCGTGAACGTGAGGACGCCACCCGTACCGGGCTGCGAGGCCACCGCCATCCACGCGCCGGCCGCCGGTGAGGACCGCGCCTCGAGCGTGTAAGCCGGGCCGGAAGTCGAAACGACGGCCACGGCCGGGCCGTCGGCGAGGCGCACGACCTGCGGCACAGGCGTGGCGAGGACGTGGACGGGCGCGGCGGCGCTGGCGGCCTGGCCGGCGGCGTTCTGCACGACGACGTGGTAGGCGCCGGCGTGCGCGGCGGCCACGCGGTCGAGGAGCAGCGTCTGGTTCGTGGCTCCGGCGAGCGCCGCGCCGTTACGGAACCACTGGTAACGCAGCGGTGCGGTGCCGGTGGCGGACACGGCCAGGTTCACGCGACCGCCGGCCGCGACGGTCGCGACGGTCGCGGCCGCGGGACCGGCGACGATGGCGGGCGGCATCACGCCGACGGCAGGCAATGCCAAGGTGACGGCGGCGCCCTCGCTGGTGACCGCGCCGTGGGCGTTGGCCACGTGCACGTCGTAGCGGCCGGCCAGCGCGGCGGCGAAGGGAGAGCGCACGAGCGCGGCGTTCGTCATGCCGGCAAGCGGCGCGCCGTTGAAGCGCCATTGGTAGCTCAGCGGCGGGGTGCCGGCGGCGCCCACCTCAAGCCGCAGCGTTCCGCCGGCGGCGACCCCGTGCCCGCCGGGATGCCGCACCAGTGTGGGCGGCTCCGCGACGTGCAGCCTCACGGGACGGCTCAGGACTTGTCCGCCCGCGTTGCGGACCAGGACATCGTACAGGGCGTCATCCGCCGGCGTGACGGACGGCAGGGAGTACTGGCGGCCCGTCGCGCCGGGGAGCGGTATTCCCGCGCGCCGCCACTGGTAGCCCAGCCCCGTGCCCGTGGCCTCGACGCTGAAGGCGGCGGCCTGCCCGCGCAGCGCCGTGACCGCGGCGGGCTGGCGCGTGATGGCCGGCGCGGCCGGTGCCGGCGGCGAGAGGGCCCAGTTCAGCACCACCCGGCCGCGGGCAGCCTGCTTGCCGTCCACCACGACGATGTAGTCGCGGCCCGCGGCGGCGGGGAACACGACGCGGCTGCGGCCGTTGGCGCGGGGCTCGTCGTCGTTGCACACCACGGGGATCAGCCCGCCATAGCCGGTGAGCGGCGGGTGGTAGGTGTAGATGGCGAGCACGGTGTCGAACGCGCTGCCGTAGGTGTCGAACCACAGTTCGCCGGCCGTCGCGGGCGTGTAGCGGTACCAATACGATGCGCCGCCCTCGAGGCCGCAGTGGAACGGCTCGCCCGGGTCGCGCCGCGCGGCCGTCGTGTCGAACACCTGCGTGCCCGTGTAGCCGCGCGCCGGGCCGACGGGTGGTGGCAGTGGAACCTGCAGTGTGGGTCCGCGCCGTCCGCCCGCGGCTTCGTGCAGGCCGAGCGACCCGGTGTGGCCGGACTCGGACCAGCCAAGGATCTTGTCGCGGGCAAGGCGGTTCGCCGGCCCGAGCTGCAGCTCGAGGGTACGGGAAAAAAACACCGTGACGTCGCTGTCGTCGGGGTCGGGGCTGGGCGAGGTGACGCGCAGCGCGTAGCGGCCCACGTCGTTCGTGCCGGCGGCGGGCAGCGTCAGCGCGGCCTGCGTGGCGCCGGGCAACGGCGCGCCCTGGCGCAGCCATTGCAGTCCGACGGCCGAGGGCGCGAGCACCTCGAAGGCGAACGTGACCGGCGCACCGTTCGTCACCGTGCGGTCTGTCTCGCGGTGCAGCAGCACGGGCAGCGGGTAACCGGTCTCCTGCAGCTCCCACGCAAGATTGATCTCGCCGCCCGCGCCGGCGTAGCCGGCCACCATGATTTCGTAGCGCACGCCGACGCGCGCGGGAAACTCGACGCGGCTGTAGAGCGCGTCCTGCTCGTCGGCGTCGTCGTTCACGGCAACTTCGCGCAGGCGGGCGAAGGGGCCGGCCGGCGGCGGGTTGTTCGGGTTGCCACCGCGCAGCGCGACCTCGTCCGCGTACACGGCGAGCACGGTGTCGAACTTGCTGCCGTCCGTGCTGACCGTCGCAAGACCGTGCGCGGGCGCGACCCAGGAGACCCAGACCGTGCGGCCCACGGGGAAGCCGCCGTGGACAGGCTCGCCGGGCTCGGTGGAGGCGCCGGTGTTCGCGCCGTCGCCGCTGCCGCTCACGCCCGTGATCTGGCCGCGAAGGGCGAAGGCGTCGGCGATGGGCACGGGGTTGGCAGCGGTCCGCAGGCCGGCAAGGAACAGGACGGCCAGCACGACGGCGCGCAGAAGGATGAAGGGGGTTCCGGCAAAGCTTGGAATTGGGGTCATGGCTGCATCACGCACGCGAACGTCCGGTGGCGGACCGAGATGGTCCGTGAATAGCACGGTTCGCGCCAGGGGCCACCGCGGGGACGCCGGCACCCGGGCTGGTCCGGAAACGGCGCGGGGTGGTCCGGTCCGCGCGGCTGGTCCGGGGCCGGACCGGCGGTTCAGCGCGGCCCCTGGAAGAGCCGCAGGAAGCTCCGGCCCGAATCCGGGCCGAGCCATTCCCGACGGCCGGCCGGGTAGGCGCCCTCGCCGCGCCGGTTGAAGTTGTGCTGCAGCATGACGCCCAGGGCGACACCGCCGCGCCCGTCATCGTCGCGGACCGCATTGAAGCCGTAGGCGCCGGTCACGCCCGCCTCCCAGCGGCGGTTCCGGGTGCGGAACAGCGCGGCCAGGCCCACGCCCGCGTGCCATTCGCCCGACTGCTCGAAGCCCGACAGGTAGTCCACCAGCGCCGCGCTGCCATAGGGCGCGAGCAGCCAACGCCCGCTCGCCGAGACCGGCACGGCGTACTCCGCGCGGATCACCATCAGGCGGTCGGCGGTGATCTCCTGCACGAAGTAGCCGGGCAGGGTGAGGGGGAACTCGGCATTGAGGCCAAGGCTGCCGCCAAGACGGAAGGCGCTGAAACGGTCCGCGTCGAGCACGCCGCCGCCGGTCATGGACACCTCGAAGCGGTGGTCCAGCGAACCCAGGGTGTACGCCAGCAGCACGCGGCCCCAGAAGGCATGCGTGGCCGGCTCGAGCTTGCGGTCGTCGTTGAACCCGTACTCGCCGTCGTCCAGCCGGTATTGGCCGTCGTACCAGAGGGAGAACTCCGCAGCCACGTCCGGCCGCAGGTATGGCTCGCGCCCGCCCACGCGGAGGCCGCCCCGCAGGCGGGTGGCGGGGTAGTTCGGCGGCAGCTCGAAGTCATCGGCGGTGGCGTCGTCCTCAACGAAGAACGACTGCTGGAACGCGCCGCGGGCGAAGCCGAAGACCGGGATGACGGCGCCGGGATTGAACTGGTGGTACACCGAGGCGCTCAGGCGGTAGCCGTGGCCGGTGAACGACTCGCCGCGGATGAAGTCGCCCTGGCGGATCTCGTTCCAGGTGTCGGCAAAGCCACCGCCCGCCACGCCCAGCCCGACATCCGTGGCCGGGCCGAGGGCGCGGCGCAGGCCCAGCTCGGAGTCCACGTACACCGGCGCGACGGCGGCGCGCAGGGTGAGGTTGGTGCGGTCGAGGACGCCGGGCTGATTGTGGTAGTAGTAGCCGTAGGCGGCGATGGGTCCGTCGTTCCGCAGCGGCTGTTCGAAGCCCACCTGGAGCAGCCGGCGGTGCGCCGGGTCAATCTGCGCGATGGCGGAGGGCGGCAGCGCGGCGCCGAGGGCCGCCAGCCAGGGCTTCCAACGCCGGATGAAATGGTCCCGCTCCCGCACGGCGCGAAGTGGTTGCCGGGTTCACCCGGCTTGTCACGGGGAATGTGCGCCGCGTAGAGATGGCCGCGCCTCATGCCGCTTCGCGCCATCGAACCGCCGCTGGACTCGCCCGACCGCCGCCGCCTGCCGCCGCTGCTGCGGCGCGCGTGGTACTCGCTGAACCAGGCCTTCCGCCGCCGGCTGACACCGCTGCGGCTCACGCCCGACCAGTTCACCGTGCTGCGCACCCTGCTCGAGGGCGACTCCGCCGGCCTCACGCAGACCGCCCTCGCCCGGGCCATGAGCAGCGACCCGAACACCATCGCCTCACTCGTCGAGCGCATGGAGGAGGGCGCCCTCGTCGAGCGGCGGCTGGACGAAAAGGACCGAAGGGCGCGGCGGCTGCGCGTCACGCCGCTCGGTCGCCGACGCTACGCCGCCGCGCGGGAAATCGCCGTGTCCCTGCAGGCGGAGGTGCTGGCCGCGCTGCCGGAGGAGCGGCGCGAGCCGTTCCTGGCCGACCTGGCGGCGCTGGGCGCCGCCTGCCGGACGGCGGCGGATGCGGCGGAGTGAGGGAAGGACTGCGCCCTCGCTGCCAGGCACCGCCTGCGCGTTCAGTCCCGCAGGACGTGGCAGTTGTACCCGCCGGGATTCTTCACGAGGTAATCCTGGTGGTAGCCCTCGGCCGGGTAGAATTCGGACGCCGGCGTGATCTCCGTCACGATCGGGCGCTTCCATCTGCCCGACTGGTTCACCTGCGCCTTCACGCGCTCCGCCGTCTCCCGCTGCGCGTCGCTCGTGTAGAAGATGGCCGAGCGGTACTGCGTGCCGACGTCGTTGTGCTGGCGGTTCAGCGTGGTCGGGTCGTGCATCCGGAAGAAGTAGCCCAGCACCTGTTCGTAGGTGAGCAGCGCCGGGTCGAACACGATCTCGATGGCCTCCGCGTGCCCGGTGCGGCCTGTGCATATCTGCTCGTAGGTCGGGCGCTGGGACGTCCCGCCGATATAGCCTACGGTCGTCTCCCGCACGCCGGGAATCTTCCGGATGATCTCCTCCATGCCCCAGAAGCAGCCGCCGGCGAGGATGGCCTTCTCGCGCTGCACCGCCGGCGTCGCGGCGGCGGGGACCGCCTCAGACTTCAGCAGGCCCGCCTTCAGGAACGGCTCCGAGTAGGCGCCGTAACCTTCGGCCGCCAGCTTGTCCGCCGGGATGAACCGCAGCGCGGCGGAGTTGATGCAGTAGCGCAGGCCGGTCGGCGCCGGCCCGTCGTCGAAGACGTGCCCGAGATGCGAATCCGCGAGCTTCGAGCGCGCCTCGGTGCGGGTCATGAAGAACTTGCGGTCGGTCTTCTCGACGATCACCGCGCCGGGCGCCGGCCGCGTGAAGCTGGGCCAGCCCGTGCCGGAGTCGAACTTGTCCAGCGAGCTGAACAGCGGCTCGCCGGACACGACGTCCACGTAGAGGCCGGGCCGGTGGTTGTCCCAGTATTCGTTGCGGAAGGCCGGCTCGGTGCCGTCCTTCTGCGTCACGGCGAACTGCTCGGGCGTGAGCCGTTGCTTCAGCTCCGCCAGGTCGGGCTTCTTGAATTCAGTCATGGGCAGGGCGGTGGCGGCCGGGGCCGGTTTCGGCGGCGGCGTGGCGTCGGTGCGGCTGACGGCGAAGGCCACTGCGGCCGCCATCAGCGCGGTCAGGCCGGCCAGGGTGAACAGGGATGCGGGCTTCATCGGAACGGCGTCATTGCTGGCGGTGATGTCGTGTGGCGTCCGCTTTCCTTACACAGTTGCGGCGAACAGGCCGGCCGCAAGCGGCCACAAGCGCAGCCGTTCCGGGCTTCTCCTTCTCGCTCGCGGAGCTGCTGAAGCCCTGGGTACGGCGTGCCGCCGGCACCTTGCCGGCGGTATTCCGCCTCCTCACGGCGGCGCCTTCGCCGCATCCTTCGCGAAGTAGGTCAGGATCAGGTCCGCGCCGGCGCGCTTGATGGCGAGCAGGCTTTCGTCGCGCGCCTTTGCCAGGTCCAGCCAGCCGCGCTCCGCGGCCGCGTGGAGCTGGGCGTATTCGCCGGACACCTGGTAGGCCGCCACCGGCCGCCGCGTCGCCGCCCGCAGCGCCGCGATCACGTCGAGATACGGCCCCGCCGGCTTCACCATCAGCAGGTCCGCGCCCTCGGCCTCGTCCAGCAGCGCGTCGGCCACGGCCTCACGCGCGTTGGCCGGGTCGAGCTGGTACGTGCGCTTGTCGAGGTACGCGCCGCCCGCCGCCGCGCGGCTGCCCACCGCGTCGCGGAACGGCCCGTAGAACGCCGACGCGAACTTCGCCGCGTACGACAGGATCGCCGTGTCCGTGCAGCCTGCCGCGTCCAGCGCCGCGCGGATCGCGGCCACGCGGCCGTCCATCATGTCCGAGGGCGCGACCCAGTCGCTGCCGGCGCGGGCCTGGAGCACGGCCATCTCCGCCAGCACGGCCACGGTGGCGTCGTTCGCCACGTCGCCGCGGGCGTCGAGCAGGCCGTCGTGTCCGTGGCTCGTGTACGGGTCGAGCGCGACGTCCGTGATGACCAGGAGGTCCGGCAGCACGGCCTTCACGGCGCGGACGGCGCGGTTCAGGAGGTTCTCCGGGTTCAACGCCTCGCGGCCGTCCGGTGTCTTGAGCGTCGGCGGCGTGCAGGGAAACAGTGCGACCGCATGGACACCGAGCGCCGCGAGTTCACGGCACTCGCCCACAAGCTGCGGAAGGGAATGGCGGAACACGCCGGGCATCGAGCCGACCGGCTCGGCGGGGCCGTCGCCCTCGCGCACGAACAGCGGCGCAACCAGGTCGTCCGCCGTGAGCCGCGTCTCGCGCACCAGCGCGCGGACGGCCGGCGAGCGGCGCAGGCGGCGGGGGCGATGGGGCGGCGGTTCAGGCGGAGGCATGGCGCGAGCATGAACATCCGACGCCGCCCGCGCCAGCCGCCGCGGCGGATGCTGAAGCGCACCGCCGCAGTGTGGCCCGCAGCAAGGGGCGGCAACCTAGAACACCGGCCCCGGCTGCCACGGGGCGAACTCCTCGTCGCCCACACCGGCCAGCTCGCTCTTCGTCGGCGCGCCGCCGGCCGTCGTGAGGATCGCCTCGAAGAGGCGATGGCCCATCGCTTCCACCGTCTCCTCGCCGTCGAGGATCGTTCCGGCGTTGAGGTCCATGTCGTCGGCCATCCAGCGGAAGAGCGGCGTGTGGCTGGCGACCTTGAGGCAGGGCGCGGGCTTGCAGCCGTACACGCTGCCGCGGCCGGTGGTGAAGACGCCCACGTTGCAGCCGCCCGCCACCAGCCCCGTCATGCTCACCGGGTCGTAGCCCGGCGTGTCCATGAAGGCGAAGCCCGGCGCACGGACGGGCTCCGCATACTCGTAAACCCGCGTGAGCGGCGCCTGCCCGCCCTTGGCCACCGCGCCGAGGCTCTTCTCGAAGATGGTCGTGAGCCCGCCGTCCTTGTTGCCGGCGGAGGGATTGTTGTCGAGCGACGCGCCGTGCGACCGCGCGTGCTCCTCCCACCAGCGCACGCGGGCGAGCAGGGCGTCGGCGACCTCGCGGCTCACGGCGCGGCGGGTGAGCAGGTGTTCCGCGCCGTAAATCTCCGGCGTCTCCGCCAGCACGGACGCACCGCCGTGGCGCACGAGCAGGTCCGAGGCGACGCCGAGCGCGGGGTTGGCCGTGATGCCGCTGTGCCCGTCGGAGCCGCCGCAGTTCAACGCCAGCACGAGGCGGCTGAGCGGCTGCGGCGTGCGGCGCGCGGCGGCCACTTCGGGGAGGAGCTTCGCCACCGCCGCGACGCCGGCCTCGACCGTGCGCGCGATGCCGCCCTGCTGCTGGATGTTCAACACGGCCGGCGACTGCTCGCCGTCACGCACTCCATTCAACGCGTGACGGCGGATGAGCGCCTCGGCCTGGTTCGTCTCGCAGCCGAGGCCGACGAGGACGTACGCGCCGATGTTCGGGTGGCGCGCGATGCCGGCCAGCACGCGCTGGAGCAGCGTCGTGCAGATGTCGGCCGCGGCGCAGCCGGCCTTGTGCGTGAAGGCCACCACGCCGTCCACGCCCGGGAAGTCGCGCCGCAGCGCGTCCGCGGCGAAGCGCCGCGCGACGTACTGCGAGACGCTGGCGGAGCAGTTCACGGACGAGATGACGGCGACGAAGTTCCGCGTGCCGGCCCGGCCGCCGGGACGCGCGAAGCCGGGGAACGTCCGCCGCTCCGCCTCCGGCAGCAGCGGCCACGGCGCGGCGGGGTCGGTGAAATGCTCCGTCGTCGCGAGCTCGCCGAGGCTGAGATTGTGGGTGTGGACGTGCGCGCCGGCGGGGATCGCCACGGACGCGCGGCCGATGAACTGCCCGTACTTCCGCACCGGCGCGCCGGCGGGCAGGTCGCGCAGCGCGAGCTTGTGCGCGGCGGGCACTGCGTCGCGCACGATGAGGCCGGCGAGGTCTTCCCCCGGCACGAGCCGCCGCCGCGCCACGGCCACGTCGTCGTCGGGATGCAGGCGGATGAGCGGCTCAGTGGCAGCGGGCATGAGGCGGATTTACGCCGACGACGACCGCCCGGCGAGGCGCATCGCGTGAGCGGCCCGCTTGCCGGCCGGGGGATGCGCTTCCAGCATCGGACCGTGAACCCGCCTGAACTCATCCTCCCGGCCGCGGTCGTGGCGCGGCTGCGGGAGCTGCTCGCGGCGGCTCCTGCGTCCGAGCTGCGCGGGCATCGGGAGGATCTCCCGGGCGGCTTCACCAAGCCGGAGGCCATCCGCTCGCACCTCGCCGGGATGCTCGGCCGCCCCGATCGCTGGCCCGAATGGCTGCCCGAAATGCTCGGCCCTCACCTGCCCGGCGGCGCGCTGGTCCAGATGACCTGCGAGACGGCGCTGCCCCTCCTCCAGTTGCATCTTCCCGAAGCGGTTGGCGAGGTGGCGTGGGCCGCGGCGCTGGTGCTGGACGGCCGCCCCGGGGCCCGGCGGCTGCTCGACGACCTGCTGGCCCGGCCGGATTTCGGCCGTGAACCGACCGAGGACGGCCGACTGCGGTACGCCGAATACGTGCTTGGCAGCTTCCTGACGGCGGTGCTCCCGGACTGGAAGCCGGCACAACCCGACGCGGCCGCGGTGCCGGAGAACGCCGAAGGAGGCGGGCAGGAATTGGAGCGGCTGCGCGCCGAGAACGCGCGGCTGAAGGCGGCGGCCGACAATCCGAACGAACACCAGCGCCGCCGGCTGCGAGATTCGGAGGATCGGCTCCGCGGTGAGTTCGCCACGGAACGGCGGGCATTGGATGAGCAGGTTTCGGACCTTTCCACGCAGGTCGGTAAACTGGTCCTCGCCCGTGACGCCGCCGCGGGCGGGCTCGCCGCAGCCCGCACGGAGGCGGAGCGCCTGTCCGCCGAACTCGCCCGGGCCCGCGCCGCGGTCGGGGAGGAAGTGGAACGCCGGCTGGCGGACGCGCAGTTCGCCTGGCTGCGCGCCGCCCACGAGACCGAGCAGCGGTCCAACTCGGCGGCGGCGGCTACGGACGAGCTGCTTGCCGGCGTCGAGGCCGTTCTCACGCGGCAGGCGGAGCAGGACCGGCACGCCGGCAACCGCCGCCGGATGCGGGAGGATCTCGCGCGGTTGGAGGCCGCCGTGACGCGGATCGAGGCGGCCCAGGCCGATGCCCTCCTGCCGCTCCCGCAGCTCGCCGCGCTGCGCGACGCCCTGCTGGCGCACATCGCCAAAAACCGTCGCACGCTGGGCGTGGCGGATGACGCGCCTTCCCCGGCGGTGCGCGCCCTCCGCTCCGCGACGAGCCGGGCGAACGCTGCCGAAGACTTCGGCCGGCTGACGGCCCTCCGCCGCGAGCTGTGGGGCCTCGGCCTGTTGTCGGACGCAGAGGCGGCTGCCCTGGACGCGGAACTGGAACCTCGCCATGCCGCGTTCCTCGTCAGCGGCGTCCGGCGGGAATCCGTCCGCGCGGGGCTGCTCAGGGGCCTCCGTGAGGGCCGCCCGCTGCTGGTCTTCGTGGACGGCTACAACGTGACCAAGCTGCTGCCCGGGCTGGTGCCGGACGGCGCCTCCCTCCCCGGGGCCCGTCGGCGGCTCAATGACGCCGTGGAGGCGCTGGTGGGGCGTCACCCCGGCCTCCGGGCCACCGTGGTCTATGATTCGCCGGAAGCCGCGGTGCAGGAGGTCTGCCCCCGCTTCACCCTCGAGTTCTCCGGTGGCGGCCACGGCCCCGACCGCGCCGACCGCCGCATCCAGGAACTCCTCGACGCGCAGCTCGCGGCGGACCCGAACCTGGGCTGCTGGGTCGTGTCCAACGACAACGCCGTGCGCCGCGACGCGCTCCGCTGGGCCGCCACGTTCCTGCGGCTGGACGATTTCGGCGTGTGGCTGCGCGACGAGGGAATCCTCATTTGATGCGCCCGCGCCCCGTCCCTCCGGGTCAACGCCCCGTCACGGAAACGCCCTTCACGCCGTCCGGCAGCGCGTGCAGGGCGCGGACCTCGGCGGCGGTGAGCGCCCGGTTGAAGACGGCCACGTCGTCCAGCCAGCCGGTGTAGCTGTAGCCGAGCGTGAGCGCGCTCTTCCCGGCCTGCCAGTCGAAGGGCAGCGCCCAGTTCTCGAAGGCGCCCACGTCCTGTCCGTCGAGATACAGCCGGCCCCAGCCGTC
>JBJXFY010000036.1:0-3653 GCA_046155815.1 Limisphaerales bacterium
ACTCCGCCGACATGGGCATGGCCAAGGTCGCGGGCATCAAACTCGATCAAGCCACGGGCGAGATGAAGACCGTCTTCGTCCTCGACAACATGAGCACCACCTTCCAGCCCACTTATGGCCCCAAGGACAAGCGCGTGCTCGTGCTCACCAACATGAAGAAAAACCTGCCGCACGAGCCGAACGATCTCGCGCTTTTCACCGCCAACTACACGGAGCAGGTCACCTGGCACGATGCCGCCACCGGCCGCAAGCTCGCCGAGTCGGATTTCTTCGAGCCGCTGATGATCAACTCGCTCGTCGCCCCCGGCTTCGGCGGCCGTTGCTATTTCCCGACCGGCAAGGGCTTCATCACCATGCAGGTCATGCCGAAGTGAAAGCGCCACCGCCAATGAGCCTGAAGCAAAAGCTGAAACACGAGATCAAAGCGGTGGGGCTGGCGATGCTCTACTTCGGCCTGTGGATCGGCGCGCTGCTGCTGCTGAAGCAGCTTGTCCTGGCCGAGTACCGGATCGCGTTTCACCATCTTTCCCTGGCGTTGGTCGGCGCGCTGATCCTTTCCAAGGTCGTGCTGATCCTGGAGCACGTCCCGCTCGGCGCGTGGGTTCGGACGCAGCCGGCCTGGTTGGATGTCCTGCTGCGCACCGCCCTGTACTCGCTGGGCGTGGCCGTCGTGCTCGTGCTGGAGAAGGGTTTTGAGGCCCGGCATGAGCACGGCGGTTTCGGCGCGGCGGTGGCCGCGTCGTTCCAGAAGGCGGACATCCACCACGTCTGGGCCAGCACTCTGGCCCTCTCCGGCGCGCTGCTGGGTTACAACGTGCTGTCCGTGATCCGCCGGCATCTCGGCGGGGGCGGATTGCTCCGGCTGTTCCTTTCGCCCCTGCCGGAGGCGCCGGAGACGAAGCACCGGGCCGCGGAGGGGCGATAAGTGACCAGCCGCACCCGCGCCATGCCACAGGAACAACCGTCCCCGCCCTTGATCAACGCCGGCCAGCACCGCCTCCGGACCTGGCTGCCTCGCCGGGCCAGGAGCGGTCCAGCAACCGTGTTGCTGGGCATGGGCCTCTGCCTCCTGGCCGGTTCCGGCTGCCGGTCCATCGGCCCGGGCACTGTCCGGCGTGACCGCATCCACTACTCGTCGGCCGTGGCGGAGTCGTGGAAGGAGCAGCTCCTGCTGAACATCGTGAAGACGCGGTATGGCGACCCGCCGGCCTTCCTCGAGGTGGCGTCCGTGGTGGCGGGCTACAGCCTGGAGACCGGCGTGAGCCTGGACGGCCAGTTCTCGCCGGAGAGCCTGCGCGGCGACACGTTCGCCGCCGCCGGAGTTTCGGGCCGCTATACGGACCGCCCGACCATCAGCTATTCGCCCATGAGCGGCGAAAAGTTCGCACGCAGCCTCATGTCGCCCGTGCCGCTGGACGCGCTCTGGTTTGTGATCCAGGGCGGCACGCCCGCGGACTTCCTGCTGGGGCTGACGGTGCAGTCCTACGAGGGGCACCACAATTCGGCCCTGTATGCGGGACGGTCCGAGGCCGCCGACCCGGCTTTTACCCGGCTGCTCCCGCTCCTGCGCGCGCTTCAGCAGGGGAGGGTGACCGAATCGGAAATCCTGAAGCAGTCCGACCGCATCGAGATCTGGGTCCGCTTCCATGCCGTGGATCCCGCGAAGACGGGCCTGGTGGAACAGCTGGCGGAAGCGAAGGAGCTGCTCGGCGTGCCGCCGGAGGCGGACCGGGTCCGGGTCGTCTTCGGGACGCGGAGTCCGGAGCCGGACGTGATCGGGGTCCGCACCCGGTCGCTGCTCCAGATGCTGACCACGCTGGGAGCGGGGGTGGAGGTGCCGCCGGAGGATCTGGCGGCGTACGGGGTGGTCCCGGTGGATCCCTCGCACGCCCCCCGCGGGTTCACGGTGAAGAGCGGCCTGGAGAAGCCGGAGGAGGCGTTCGTGGCGGTGCCGTATCAGGGCCGGTGGTTCTGGATTGACCGGACGGACCTCCCCTCGAAAATGACCCTCGCCCTGGTCACCGTGCTGTTCAACTTCCTGGAGGGTGGTGAAAAGGTGTCTCCCGTGCTGACCATCCCCACCCAGTAAGGAAACCGGAAATGGACGCCCCAGAAACGTCGCCCGCCCGGGCGCAACGGCCCGCGAGGATGCCCGCCCGATTCAACATCGCCGCGTGGCTCATCCTGCTGGCGGCCCTCGCGGCGCCGGGTCAGGAGCCGGTGTCCCCGCTCAAGCCGCCGGACCGGTCGAGTCCGCGCGCGGCATTGAAGACCTTCCTCGACTCCGGCGATGCCGTCGGCGCGTTTCTGGCCCGGGACTACCTGCCATCCCCGTCGCGCGCGGAGTTCAACCGCCTGGTCTCGATGGGAGATCAACTGCTGCCAGCCCTCGACTTGAGCCAGGTGCCGCCGGCCACGCGCGCGAAGGCCGGCCGGGTCGCGGCCTTGGCGTTGTACGACGTCCTAAGCAGGATTCAGCTCCCGCCCACTGACGAAATCCCCGCCGCGGATGAGTTGATTGCGCCGGCCGGCACCAATGCCACGCGCTGGGTGATTCCCAACACGGAGATCACCCTGGTCCGCGCGCCCAGCGGGCCGCACAGCGGTGAGTTTCTGTTCAGCGCGGAGACTGTGGCCAAGGCGGACAACTTCTACGAACAGGTGCGTGGGCTGGCGTATGTCCGTCCGGTCCCCTTGGAGAACATGCGCGACATCGTGGTCCGCGGCGGAGGCTGGCTCGTTCCCTATGCCTGGGTTCAGGCGATGCCGGCGTGGCTCCTGCGTCCGCTGGCCGGCCAGGCGGCGTGGAAGTGGATCGGGCTGGCGCTGATCCTTGGAACCTTTGGGCTGCTGCTCCGGCTGGCCTACCGTCTGTCACGCCGGGGCAGCGGTGAACGGCCGTTCCTGCGGGCGCTGGCGCAGGCGGTCTTGCCGGCGTTCCTGCTCGTGGCCGTGCCCGTGGTGGCCTACCTGACGCTCGCGCAGCTCAATCTGCGGGGCGGCCCGGCAACTGTCGTCGAGCTCGTGGCGACGGCGGTGATGTACCTGGCCGGCGCCTGGATCGCATGGCGCATCGCCCCGGTGGTCGCCGAGGCGATCATCGCCTCGCCCCACATCGCGCCGGAGAGCGTGGATGCCCACCTGATCCGCATCTGCACCCGGCTGCTGGGGATCATCGCCGGGGCGACGCTGCTGGCCGTGGGCACCGACCGGCTGGGGCTGCCGGTGTATGGGATCGTCGCCGGGCTGGGGGTCGGCGGCCTGGCCATCGCCCTGGCCGCACAGCCGACCATCGAGAACCTGATCGGCGGCCTGAGCCTCTTTGCGGACAAGTCCATCCGGGTCGGCGATTACTGCCGGTGCGGCAGTGATGAGGGGACGGTCGAGGCCATCGGCATCCGCTCGACGTGGATCCGGGGCACCGACCGCACGTTGACGACCATTCCCAACGCGGCGCTCTCGAAGATGTCGGTCGTCAACTTCGGCCGGCGCGACCAGACGCTGATCCAGTCCGTCATCGGCGTCCGGTACGAGACCGGCCCGGAGCAACTGCGCCACTTGCTCGTCAAGATCCGGGAACTGCTCCTCTCGCATCCCAGCATTGAACCGGGTTCGGCGCGCGCGCGGTTCATCGGCTTCGGGGCCAGTTCGCT
>JBJXFY010000038.1:0-5699 GCA_046155815.1 Limisphaerales bacterium
GCCTGCGAACGGTCGCCGCCGCCGTCGCCCCCGGCGCCCTTGGGCGCGAGCGTGCGGGTGAGCGTGTCCGGGTTGTACTGGAAGGCGATGACGCGCTGCACCGCGCCGCTGGCCGGATCGAGCAGCACGACGCCGCCGCGCAGGAGCTGGGGGGAGGAGGTCATGGCGTCACGGGAATGGGGTTGCGCGCGCCAAACTGCTCCGCGAGGTCCACGAACTTGGCCCAGTCCGACGACCGGATGGAAGGCTCCTTCGCCACCAGCGCCGCGAGGAGCATCCGCGCGCGGGCCTCCGGCGTGGCGAGCGCGAAGAAATCGTCGCCCAGGTCCACCCGGTCGCCCGGGCCGCTCCACCACTGCGTCGTCGCGGCGTTGGGGTCGCGGGTGACCGTGAGGTCGCTGCGCCGGACGAGCCGGCCAAGCTGGCTGAAGCGGTCCTGGATGCCGGCCACGGCCGCCCGGTCGTCGTCCGTGGGCAGGGCCGGCGGCGCGGTGAGGCCGAAGTGCGGGGCGATCAGCTTCATCGCATCCTCGTAGTACGAATTCGTCCACGCCTTCTTGGGCGGCCGCGACTCGGCCATCGTGGAATACACGCCGCTCGTGTCCTGCTCGGACCACTTGAGCCAGTCGGACAGCAGGGCCACCGCCTCCGAAGCCTCGTCCTTCTGCGCGGCCGTGCCGGTGCGTTCCAGCACCTTGTCCACAGGCCGCGGCGGGCGGGTGAAGGCCGGGTCCGCGACCAGCATCACGAACAGCGAGTAGCTGTCGGAATTGGCGAGGGCCTGCGCGGGATTCAGCCGCGTGAGGCGGCGCTCAAAGCGGTACGCGAAATCGGTGGTGCCGGCCGTCTTGCCGGCGATGCCGATGGCCGGGGTGGCGTGCGCAACCTCGTGGATGAAGTTGCGGGAGCGCTCCCGCAGGTCGGCGGATACGAAGGTCGGGCAGAGCGTGAGCTTGGCGGCCTTGCCGACATCCTCGTTGTACGCGATGGCGACCGTGCAGGCGCCGTCGCAGAGGGTGCCGCACTTGTGCCCGGCCGGCTTCGCCGCGAGGTCCATCTGGTCACGGACTTTCTGGAGGTTGCCATCAAGCGTGGCGGCCACGGCCTTGCCGGAACCCTTGCCGCCGCCGGCACCGCCGAAAAACTCGTCGAGCAGGTCGTTTGTCGCGGCATCCGTGCCCGAGTTCATCAGCCGCCGGGCCTTGTCCAGATGTTCCTGGGCCTTGGTCCTGGTGTCGGCGAGCTTGGTCTCGTTGTCCGCCGAGCACGGGGCTGACGCCGGCGTTACCTTGCAGTCAACCGTGTTGGGCCTGGCGCCGGCGGGAATGATCTCGACGGCGCGGAGGTTGCGGTAATCCAGCCGGCCGTCGCCCGCGTCGGGCTTGGGCTTCGGGTTGCGTGCCGCCGTGTGACCGACGGACTGGAGTTCCGCGTCCACCGCCTTGATGCGGCCGTCGGCAAGCGTCTTCCGGTCTGCCGCGGAGGCGCCCTCGTCCTCGCTCACGTAACCGTTCAGGTCGAATGGCTTCGTCGTGTCCCTCCCGCCGCCGGCCAGCGTGACGGCAATCTGGCCGTCCAGATCCAGCGCGGTGTCGTTACGGGCAAAGAACACACTGACGCTGCCACTGGGGCCCGTGCCCGTAGCGCGCCCCTCGACTTCGAGACCCGGCCGTACCACCCGCTGCACTGCGCGCGGCGAGACGCCCTGCTGCACGACATGCGCCAGCTCGTGCGCGAGCAGACGACGGCCGGCCGCGGAGTGCGGGGCGTACGCGCCGCGGTCGAACACGATGTCCCGCCCGACCGTGTACGCCGTCGCGTTCACCGCACGGGCCGAGGCGGCGGCCCGTTCATCCGTGTGGACGCGCACGCCGCTGAAGTCATGGCCGAAGCGCGGCTCCAGCTCCGCCCGCGCCGCCGCGCCCAGGGGCGTGCCGGACGCACGAAGCACGGCATGCACCACGGGCGGCGCAAACGACGATGAAACGGTGGCCGGCCCCGCTTCGCGCCGGGCCAGCGTCGGGATCGATGATGGGGTGGCGGAAGCGCGGCCACCGTTCACGACCGCTTCCGCCACCGCGTCGGCCTCGCGCTCGAAGGCGTCGCCGGGATCGTTCACCGGGAGGCGCGGCAGCCCCGCCGGCGTGGCGGCGAAGTCCGCGGCGAGGCCCGCGCCCGGCGCGGCGTGGCGCTGCACGGCCGGGGCGCGCTTCCGTTTGCATTCCTCGCACTCCCCGCCGTCCTTCGCGGGCTTGCCGCACGTGCAGGCGCGCTGCACCGCGCGCGGTGCGTGGGCGACGGGCAGGATGGCGCGGGCGGAGGTCACGGCGTCGGCTTCGAGGTGGCGACGTTCGCGGCGTAGTCGGGATCCGAGGGGGCGAGCTTCCGGTTGTTCTTCTCGTCGAGCAGGAAGTCGGCGGGGATGCCCTTGGCCTCCTGGTCCGCCGGAAACAGCGAGGCGACGAACTCGGCCTTCTTCTCGGCGGGCCACTGCTCCGCGGCGGGCGGGAGGTACCCGTTCTTGACCATCCAGGTGACGACCTCGGTCGGGGTCCTGCGGCCGGGCATCTTGGGGCCGTAGCCGCCCAGCTCCATCCGCACCGGAAGCTTCGGCGCGGTCGTCGTCGCCTGGCCGCCGAAAGCGCCCCGCAGCGCGTCCAGCGCCGCCTGGTTGCGGCCGAAGTTGCAGCCCTTCACGTCCACCCGGCTCTGGCCGTCCACCCTGGCCCCGACCCGCGTCGAGGCCATGCGGCAGAGAAGGCCGTTCTTCTCCAGCCAGCCCGTGGTGAGGAACTCGACGATCTCCTCCGGCGAGACCCATTCCTGGCCGCCGGTGGTGAGCGGGAAATGGAAGAAGCCCTCCTTGTCGGCGTGGGTGATGATCACGACCCGGCCCACCTTCGGCTGCCGCTTCTCGTCCGCGTCGGGGAACTGCAGGCGGTGGTCAATGTGCTCCAGCAGGCCGCAGAAGCTCGCCGCGTGGACGATCTCGTACCCGGAGAAGTAGGCGCGGGCGAACCATTCGGCGATCTTGAACACGCCGCCCGAGCCCATGATGAAGCAGAAATTGTAGCGCGTCGGGTCGTGTGCGACGTAGGGCGTGGTGGGTGCCGCCGCGGGCGTCCCGCCGCCCGATGGGGCCGGCTCCCGCTGCACCGCGCGTCGCGTCCCGCCCTGCTGCACCACATGGGCCAGTTCGTGCGCCAGCAGCCGTCGTCCGGCCGGCGTGCCCGGCGCATACGCGCCACGATCAAATACGATGTCCCGCCCGACCGTGTACGCCGTGGCCTGCACCGAGCGCGCAGACGCGGCGGCGCGTTCGTCCGTGTGGACGCGCACGCCGCTGAAATCATGCCCGAAGCGGTGCGCCAGCTCGCGCCCCGCCGCCGCGTCGAGCGGCGCGCCGGGCGAGCGGAGCACGTCGTCCACGATGGCCGGCGCGAAGGCGGGACCCCGGGCCGGTGCCGGGGCCGGAACGGGCGTCAGGCGAGGCCCGCCCAGGGCGGAGGCGGCCAGGCGGTCGGCGGCGTGCTCGGAGCGGTCACTGGCAGGGACGACCGGGAGGCGCGTCGGGGAATTGGAGACGCAGGGGACCGCGTCTCTCCCGGTCCGGGCGGGGCGGGCAAGGCGTTGGACGCGGCGCGTCACGGCGACGACCTCCTCTCCTCGCGCCCGCCCAAGACGCCCGCGAGCGCGCCGGCCAGCGCCCGGCCCATCGCGGCGGGCGAGGCCCCGTGCGGGAATGCCAGCGCCGGCGCGGGCAGCGAAGCCAGCGCGCCGGGCGACGGCAGAGGGCCGCGGCCCAGCCGCGCCGCCAGCTCGGCCTCAAAGGCGTCTTGCAGAAGGGCGGTTTCCCGGGAACCGAGTTCCAGGCCGTCGAGCACGAGGCGTCCGATGTGGAGGTTGACCGGGCGGAGTGGAGCGCCGGCCTCCGGCCCGGCGGGGATGTCCTGGAGTGCGGGGGCGGAGCGAAGCGGCGACCCCGCCTCGGGCAGGCGCGGAGCGCCGGGGGGAGGCTCACGCCAGGGCTCGCGGAGCTCGCCCCTCCGAGCGAGGGCGGGCGCGGACGTTGGGACGACGGGCGCGTTCATGCGGCCAGGGGCTTCGCCACGCGCGGCGCGGGTTCGCGCCACACGAAGTCGGCGGGGTTGAACGGCCTTTGCAGCTTCTCCAGCTCGTCGCGCGCGGCGGCGAGCACGAGCGGCATCGTGACGGACGTGCCCGCCGCGGCGGCGCGGAAGGCGGCGTTGAGCGCGATGTTCAGGATGCTGCCACCGGTGAGGTTCAGGCGCGCGAGGCGGTCGGGGTCGAGGCGTTCGAGCGGCACCCCCGGCTGCGTGTCCGTCGGACGCGGGAAGGCGCGCTCCCACAGCCGGCGGCGCAGCGCGAGGTCGGGCACGGGAAACTCCACGATGAACCGCAGCCGGCGCACGAAGGCCTCATCCATCGCGGTGCGCTGGTTCGTCGCGAGGACGGCCACGCCGCGGTAGGCCTCGAGGCGCTGGAGGAGGTAGTTGATCTCGATGTTGGCGTAGCGGTCGTGGGAGTCCTTCACCTCGCTGCGCCTGCCGAAGAGCGCGTCTGCCTCGTCGAAGAAGAGGATGACTCCCCCGCCCTCGGCGGCGTCGAAAAGGCGGCGGAGGTTCTTCTCGGTTTCGCCGATGTACTTGCTGACGACGGCGGAGAGGTCAATGCGGTACAGGTCCAGCCGCAGGTCACCGGCGAGCACCTCGGCGGCCATCGTCTTGCCGGTGCCGCTGTCGCCGGCGAAGAGCGCGCTGACGCCGAGGCCGCGGTTCATGCGCGCGGCAAAGCCCCAGTGTCCCTGCACCACGCCGCGGTGGCGGACGTGCCCCGCCACCTGGCGAAGCAGGTCGAGCCGCGCCTCCGGCAGAACGAGGTCGTCCCACGTCGCCTTCAGTTCGAGGCGCTGGGCGAGGTCCCCGAGCCGGCGGGTGGCGCGGGCGCGGGCCAGATCCCAGGCGCGCTCGACGCGCGGCGCGCTGCCGGCGGTGGCCACGGCCTCCTCGGCCAGCCGCAGGATGACGGGGAAATTGAAGTCGAACTGCGCCGCCAGCCGCGCCGCGCCGGCCCGCTCCTCCAGTCCGAGGCCCTCATGCCAGCGCTGCTCCTGCTCCGCCGCGGCGGGCCGGGCCGTCTCGACGAGGAAGGACTCGCGTCCGGGCCGCTCGACCGGCTCGCGCGCGGAGAGGATCACGGCGCCGCCGGTGTTCGCGAGGAAGCGCCGCAGCGCCGCGGCGCGGTCGGCGTGCGCGGGGTCAAAGTCGTCCGCGTCCACGATCAGCGCGAGCGGCAGCAGGCGGCTCTCGCGCTCCCAGAGCCGGGCCAGCGCCTCGACCTCGGCCGGGGCCGTGGGCAGCGCGTCGAGCGGCAGGCGCAGCGGCTGCAGGCCGGCCTTGCGCGCGGCGTGGCGGGCCACGATCTGCCGCGCCTCCGCATCGGGGCCGGTGAGCAGGATGAGCGACGGCTCCTCCTCCTGCTGCCAGCGCGCGCGGATGGCGAGGAAGGCCCCGTGCTGCCGCTCGCCCAGGTCGTCCTCCGTGTCGCCGAAGGACGACTCGAACGGCGCGAGCGCGGCGTCGAGGCGCGGGTCGAGCTGGTTGAGGCCCTTGAGGAAATGCACCACCCGCTCGTCGGCGCGCAGCGGGGCGAGCGTGAGCGACCCGCCGCCCGCGGGC
>JBJXFY010000041.1:0-2549 GCA_046155815.1 Limisphaerales bacterium
CGATCTCATGCGCCACGCTGGCCGCCAGCAGCGTGAGCGCCTGCACGCGCTCGCTCTCGATGGCCTCATGCGTCCGTTGCCGCGCCTCGGTGGCGTCATGCATGATGAGCGCGACGCCGGAGCCGTCCGGCGCGTCGCCGTCCACCGGCGCGGCGAAGAGCCGCAGGTAGCGCCGCCGGGGCTCCCCGACCTCGAACTCCTGCCGCAGCACCTGCCGGCCGCCGGCGCGGTCCAGCGCGAGCACCCGCTCCCAGTCCACGGCGGGCAGCAGGTCCTGCACGGCGGCGTCCTCGACATCGCCGGGCGGAAGGCCCAGCAGGCGGGCGACGGCGGCGTTGGCGTAGCGCACGCGTCCGTTGGTGCCCACGACGAGCACGCCGTCCTCGATGGTGTTGAAAAGCGTCTCCAGGAAGCCGTGCTCGCGCGCCAGCCGTTCGACGACCGTCTGCAGGCCTCCGGCATCCAGGCGGCCGAGCCGGCCCAGCACCTTGTCCACGAAGTTCGTGCGGGTGCGGGGCATCACATCCAGCGCTTGCGGCGGAACCACCAGACCGTGGCCACCGTGGACAGCAGCGTCACCAGGACGGCGATGGCGTAGCCGTGGGGCGCATGCACCTCGGGCATGGTGTTGAAGTTCATCCCGTACCAGGTCCCGACCACCATCAGCGGCGTGGTCGCCACGGTGATGAGCGTGAGCAGCTTGATGACCTCGCCGGTATGGTTGGATGACATGTTCAGGTACACCTGCAGCAGGCCGGTGAGGGAGTCCGCATAGCCTTGGGCGCGCTCGCCGATCATGAAGAGGGCATCATAGACGTCCCGGTAGTACGGCACGAGATGGGCGCGCACGAGCTTGAACTCCCCCCGCGCGAAGCGCGCCAGCACCTCCCGTTGCGGCCCGATGATCTGGCGCAGGTGCAGCACCTCCTTCTTGATCCTCAGGATGCGGTTCAGCACCGGGCGCGTGGGCGACTTCACCACCTGGTCCTCGATCTCCGCGATCTCGAAGGCCAGCTCCTCCAGCGCCGGCTTGTAGTTGTCCACCAGCGCGTCGAGCAGCGAGTGCGCCACGCGGTCCGGGGCGCGCGCCGCGCCGCCCGTGCCCTTGCGGCACCGGTCCTCCACGGCCGTGACGGACTTGATCGGCGTCTCGTGGTAGGTGACGAGAAAGTTCTTCCCCAGGAAGAAGTTCAGCTCGCTCGTCGCGAACACCCCGTCGGCCCGGCTGTAGTCCACGGCGTGGATCACCATGAACAGGTACGGCGAGAAGCGGTCGTCCTCCTTGGGAAAATACTCCTCCACCTTCGGCGACTGCGATTCGACGATGCAGTCCTCGATCGAGAGCGGGTGGAAATGGAAGATGTCCGCCAACACCATCCGCGCTTCCTCCGGCGTGCAGGCCTCGAGGTCCACCCAGAGAAAGAGGTTCGTGTCCGACAAAAGCGTCGGCATCAGGAAGGCCTCGATGTCCTGGCTGTGCAGGCGGCCCTGGGTGGTGAACGCAAACGACCGGATCATGCGTGGCGGCGCGCCGCCACGGGGCGGAATCAGCCGGTCCGGCCACTTTGATTGCCCGCCGCGCTTCAAGGCAAGGGCGCAGGCGGGAAGACCGGGAAGGAAGCGCCAAGACCCAGGCTCCAGGTTCTCCGAGACGCCCCGATGACCAAGGCTCCAAGGCGAGGCGCGATGCCGCCCGCCCTGCTGGAACCTGCTGGCCGGAGCTTCCTCGGAAGCTGGAGGCTGGGCGTTGGGGCATCGAACGCGTGGCCCCGCCGCCGTTCTCCGCTACCCTCGGGGCGTCATGCATTTTCTCGGCCTCGGCACGGCGGTTCCCCCGCGGCAATGGACCCAGGCGGAATGCTGGGAGGCGCTCCGGCACGCGCCGCAGTTCGCCGCGCTCACGCCGCGCTCGCAGGCGATCTGCCGCAAGGTTTTCAGCGGCCAGAACGGCATCGCCGCCCGGCACCTGGCCTACGAACGTCTCGAGGAGGCCTACGAGATCACGCCCGACGCGCTGCACGCGCGCTTCGCCCGCCACGCCCCCGCCCTCGCCGTCGCCGCCGCCCGCGCCGCGCTGGCCGACGCCGGCCTCGGGCCCGACGACGTGGACGCCCTGCTCGTCAGCACCTGTACCGGCTACCTCTGCCCCGGCCTGACCAGCTACGTCGGCGAGGCGCTGGGCCTGCGGCCGGACCTCCATGCCCTCGACCTCGTGGGCCAGGGCTGCGGCGCGGCGCTGCCCAACCTCCGCACCGCCGCCGCGCTGCTCGCCGCCGGCACCGCCCGCCGCGCGCTCTGCGTCTGCGTCGAGGTGTGCAGCGCCGCCTTCTACCTCGACGACGATCCCGGCGTGCTCGTGAGCAACTGCCTCTTCGGCGACGGCGCCGCGGCGGCCGTCGTCGGGGCGAAGCCGCCCGCCGGCCGCCGGCGCGTGCGCTGGCTCGACGCCGAGACCGTCTGCCGGCCGGAGGACCGCGAATGCCTCCGCTTCGAGACGCGCGGCGGGCTGCTGCGGAACATCCTCGGCCCGCAGGTGCCGGGCCTCGCGG
>JBJXFY010000046.1:0-7008 GCA_046155815.1 Limisphaerales bacterium
TCCGCCGACGCGCGGCAGCAGTTGCTGGCGGTGGCCGGGGACGGACGCGACGTCACGCGTGAAGCCGCCTGGGCCGTCGAGCCGCCCGGCCTTGCCACGGTGGACAAGCTGGGCCGGATCACGCCGCGCACCGACGGCGCGGGCACGGTGACGGCGCGCACGGCCGACGGCCCCACGGCCACGCTGCCGCTGCGGATAACGAACTCCGCCGTCGCCGCGCCGATCCACTTCGCCAACCAGATCGTCCCCATCTTCACCAAGAACGGCTGCAACAGCGGCGGCTGCCACGGCAAGGCCGCCGGACAAAACGGCTTCCGCCTCTCGCTGCTCGGCTTCGAGCCGGCGGAGGACTACGAGCATCTGGTGAAGGAAGCCCGCGCGCGCCGCCTCTTCCCCGTCGCACCGGAGCGCAGCCTGCTGCTGACCAAGGGCACGGCGCAGCTGCCCCACGGCGGCGGCCAGCGCCTCGTGCCCGGCTCGGACGACTACCAGCTCCTCGTGCGCTGGATCGGCCAGGGGATGCCCGTCGGCCGGGCGGACGCCCCGACCGTCGAGCGCCTCGAAGTCCATCCGCCGGCGCGGACGCTCGCCCTCGGTGCCGCCCAGCAGCTCGTCGTGACGGCCCATTACACGGACGGCTCGACCGAGGACGTGACCCGCCGCGCGCTCTTCGAGCCAAATGACAAGGATCTCGCCCGCGCCGACGACCGCGGCCTCGTCACGGCGGCGGAGCTGCCGGGCGACTTCGGCGTGATGGTGCGCTATCAGAGCCGGGTGGCCGTGTTCCGCGGCACGATCCCGCTCGGCGCGCCGGTCACGAACCTCCCGCCCGCGCGGAATTTCGTGGATGAGCTCGTCTTCGCGCGCCTCCAGCAGGTCGGCATGCCGCCCAGCGGGCCGTGCGACGACGAGACCTTCCTCCGCCGCATCACCCTCGACATCGCCGGCCGCCTGCCGACGGCGGAGGAAGTGGGTGACTTCCGCGCCGCGGCCAAGGCGGATTCCATCACCGCGCGCGACGCGGTGATCGAGCGTCTGCTGGCCTCGACGGACTACGCCGAATACTTCGCCGGCAAGTGGTCCGCCCTGCTGCGCAACAAGCGCAACGAGCCGAAGCACGCCCGTGGCACCTACGCCTTCCACGCGTGGATTCGCGACGGCCTCGCCGCCAACGTCCCGTACGACCAGTTCGTGCGCGAGCTGATCACCGCGTCCGGCGACATCGCGGAAAATCCGCCCGTGGCCTGGTACCGGCAGGTCCGCTCGATGTCCGGCCAGCTTGAGGACGTCTCGCAGTTGTTCCTTGGCCAGCGCCTCCAGTGCGCGCAGTGCCACCACCATCCCTACGAGAAGTGGAGCCAGGCGGACTACTGGAGCTTCGGCGCGTTCTTCTCCCAGGTTGGCTACCGGCCCGGCAGCCAGTCCGGCGAGGAGCGCATCGTCCACCGCCGCGGCATGGCGCAGACGACCAACAAAAAGAACGGCCAGGCCGTAAAGCCCGCCGGCCTCGCCACCGCCGCGCTCAGCCTGCCGGCCGACGAGGATCCCCGCGCCGTGCTGGCCGACTGGATGACCGACCCGAAGAACCCGTGGTTCGCCCGGGCGCTGGTGAACCGCTACTGGAAGCACTTCCTCGGCCGCGGCCTCGTCGAGCCGGAGGACGACCTGCGCGAGACGAATCCGCCCACGCACCCCGAGCTGCTCGACGCGCTGGCCGCGCACTTCGTCTCGGGCGGATACGACCTGAAGGAACTCGTCCGCACGATCACGCGCAGCACGACCTACCAGCTCGCCGCGGAGCCGAACGAGTTCAACGCCCGCGACCGCCAGTTCTTCTCCCGCTTCTACCCGCGCCGGCTTCCGGCCGAGACGCTGTACGACGCCGTGAACACGGTGATCGGCGGGGAGAGCCGCTTTGACGGCCTGCCCGCCGGCACGCGCGCCGTCGCGCTGCCCGACAACAGCTTCAACGCCTCGAGCTACTTCCTCACCGTGTTCGGCCGGCCCGAGAGCAGCAGCGCCTGCGAATGCGAGCGCAGCGCCAGCGCGTCGCTCAGCCAGTCGCTGCACCTCCTGAACTCCGGCGAAATCCACGCCCGCCTCGCCGCTGACACCGGCCGGGGCGCCCGCCTTGCCGCGGATACCCGCGACGACGCCACCAAGCTCCGCGAGGTGTATCGCCTCGCCTATGCCCGCGATCCGCGTCCGGACGAGTCGGCCGCCGCGCTCAACCACCTCGCCCGCCGCGCCGCCGTCGTGAACGTGAAGGAGGGCAAGGACGCCGCCGACACCACGGCCGCACCCCTCAAGGCCCGGCGCGAAGCCTGGGAAGACCTGCTCTGGGCCGTGCTGAACACGAAGGAGTTTCTGTTCAATCACTGAACCATGCGGCCCGTTCGCGCCGGACAAGTCTTCGCGCTGGTGCTGGCGGCGGGGATAAACGGAGCGGCCCAGCTCCCCTCCGCCCGCCTCCACTGGGTCTTTCCTCCCGGCGCGCCCGCGGGCTCGACGAATGAAATCACCGTCGCCGGCGCCGATCTCGACGATCTGACGCACCTTTTCGACTCCGACTCGCGGATTGCGGCCGCACCCGTGTCCGGCGTGGCCAACCGCTTCAGGCTCGTCATCCCCTCCGACATGCCGCCCGGCCTCGTGGACCTGCGCGTCGCCGGGCGCTTCGGCGTGTCGAACCCCCGCGCGTTCGCGGTCGGCGGCTCGCCCGAAGTCATCGTGCCGTCCACGAACACCTCGGCCGCCACGGCGATCCTCCTCCCTCTCGGCGTGGTCGCGTCGTCGCGCGTCATGCCGAACAGCGTCGCGTGGTATCGCTTCGAGGCGGCGGCCGGGCAGCGCCTGCTGGTCCAAGCGGTCGCGCGCGAACTCGACTCGCGCCTCGTGCCCGACCTCGCCGTGACCGACGCCGCCGGCCGCGAACTGGCCCTCGCCCGCCGCCGCGAGTGGCTCGACTTCACCGCGCCCGCCGCCGGCACGTACCTCCTGCGCGTCCACGACCAGACGTTTCGCGGCGGCGATGATTTCCACTGCCGCGTCTCGGTCACGGAAGCGCCCTGGGTCGAGTTCGCCGCGCCGCTCGCGCTGCGGATCGGCGAGACGAACCAAGTCACGCTGTTCGGCCGGCAGTTTGCGAACGGCCGGCTGGCCGCCGCATTCGTGCCGCCGCCCGTCGCCGGCCCGCCGCCCGTGGAACTGCTCCGCCGCCCCGCCGCCGCGGCCCTCGCCGAAGAGGCGGTCGCGTGGTGGCCCGAAGGTTCCGCCTCCCGGCCGCTCTTCCTGTCCACGGAGAACCCGGTCTTGAGCGCCGGCCCGGACGCCCAGGCCGCGGCGCTCGTGGCCGTCACACCACCGTGCGACTTCGCCGGCTTCTTCCCCGTCCGCGGCGGACTGAACGGCGTCACCTTCACGGCCGGGAAGGGCGACGTGCTGTGGCTCGAAGTCTTCGCCGAACGGCTGGGCCTTCCGTGCGACCCGCATGCCGTGGTCCAGCGGCAGGTGAAGGAGGGCGAGTTTTCGGACGTACTGGAGCTGGCGGACACGGACGCCAACCTGGGCGACCGCGAGTTCGACACCAGGACCTCTGACGCCGCCGCGCGCTTCGAGGCGCCGGCCGACGGCGCGTACCGCGTGCTCGTGCGCGACCGGAACCTCTCCGCCGCGCGGCCCGTGCGATATCCGTACCTGCTCCGCGTGCGGCCGGCGCAGCCGGGCTTCGCGCTGGTCACGCTGCCCGCGCCGCCGCCGCGCCTCAACAATGACGACCGCAACATCCACCTCGCCGCGCTCAACCTCCGCCGCGGCGAGACGCTGCCGGTCAAGGTCATCGCCTTCCGCCGCGACGGCTTCGACGACGCCATCGAACTCGCCGCGAAAAACCTCCCGCCCGGCGTCACCGCCGCGCCCGGCCGCATCGCCGCCGGCCAGGCCGCGGGCTGGCTGCTGCTGACGGCGGCGGACGAGTTGTCCGCCGGCGGCTCGTTGAACCCGGCGCTTCCGCTGCGCATCACCGGCACCACCAGCCCGGGCGGCGCGGCGGTGAGCCGGATGGCCGTCGGCGCCTCCGTCATCTGGCCAGTGCCGGACTTCAACAACGAGGCCGTCGCCAGCCGGCTCGTCCGCGACCCGGCCTTCGGGCTGATCTCGGCCGAGGCCGCGCCCATCGTGATCGAGGTCGCCACCACGAACGACGCACCCGCCGACGGCCGGCTCGCGCTGACGCTGCACGTCACGCGGGGCGAGGGCTTCGCCGCGGCCTTCAAGCTCAAGCCCGCCGGCCATCCCGCGCTCGACAAGCTGCCCGAGGTCGCCGTCGCCGAGAAGGCCACGAACGCCGCAGCCGAGCTGAACCTCGCCGACGCCAAGCTCCCGCCCGGCCCGCACACCCTCTGGCTCTCCGGCAGCATCGCCGGGAAATACCGTAGCCAGCCCGAGGCCGTCGCACTGGCCGACGCGGAGCTGAAGCGGGCCGAAGCCGCTCTCGCCTCCGCAAGCGACGCCGACAAACCGAAGGCCGAGGCACGGAAGCAGGCCGCCGAAGCCGCGCGCAAGGCGGCCGAGGAACGCGCCAAACCGCGCGACGTGACGGTGGCCGTCTTCTCACGCCCCTTCACCGTCCACGTCCCGCCCCCGCCCGCGCCATGATCTCCCGTCGGAGGGCCGGGCTGCGCGACGCCCCATCTCAACAAACTCGGAGGTGCGAGCTCCGCGAGCCCTCATCGATCCTCACAGAAGGGAACGGAGGAGACAGAAGGGTGAATGAGTCCTCCATCATCCGCGCGCGCGGTGCCCGTCTCCCGCGAACCCGTCCGGTGACTCCTCTCCGCTCCCTCCGTTTCCTCCTGTTCCCATCTTTTCTCAGCCTGCTGTTCGCCGCCTCCGCCGCCCTCCCGGTCGCCGACCTCCGCCGCGACACCCCGGTGGACTTCGCCCGCGAGATCCTTCCCCTGCTCCGCCAGAACTGCCTCGCCTGCCACAACCAGACCAAGGCCAAGGGCGGCCTGAACCTCGAATCGCCCGCGCTCATGCTCAAGGGCGGCGACTCCGGTCCTGGCCTCGCGCCCGGCGACGGCGCCGCCAGCCTGCTCTTCCGCGCCGCCGCGCATCAGGCGCAAGACCTCGAGATGCCGCCGCCCGGCAACACCGCCAACGCCGTCAACCTCACCGCCGACGAGCTCGGCCTGCTCCGGCTCTGGATTGACCGGGGCGCACGCGGCGGCCCTCCCGCCGAGGCGCCGGTGACGTGGCAGCCGCTGCCGTCCGCCTGGCAGCCCATCCTCGCCGTGGCCGTCACGCCTGACGGCCGGATTGCCGCCGCCGGACGCGGCGCGCAGGTGCAGCTCGTCCACCTGCCTTCCGGCGCTGCGTGGGGCGCGCTGTCCGATCCTGATCTGCCGCACGGCGCGGCGCACCGCGACGCCGTGCAGTCCGTCGCGTTCTCGCCGGACGGCGTGTGGCTCGCCACCGGCGGCTTCCGCGAAGCCAAGCTCTGGCGGCTCTGGCGGCCCGAGGCGCTGTCCTGGCCCGTCGCGCCGGGCCCGGTCACGGCCGCCGCGTTTTCGCCGGACGAAACAACGGCCGCGCTCGGCGGCGAGGGCTTCCTCGAACTCCGGCGCACGACCGACGGCGCACCGATCAAGCGCCTCCCCGCACCGGCCGCCCCGCTGCGCGCGCTGCGCTGGTCGCCGGACGGGGAGCGGCTCGCCGGCGTCTCCGCGCAGGGCGGGTTGCTGCTGTGGTCGCCCGGTGCGGGCACGCTCGACGCGAAGGCCGACCCCGGCTTCCGCGCGACCGGCGTCACCTGGCACTCCGATTCCCTGACGCTCGCCGTGGCCGCCGGCACGGACGGCCGGGTTCGCTTCTTCCAAGCCGGCCGCGACGGCTTCTCCGAGGGTCCACCGCCGAATCTGCTGACCGGCCTCCCGTCCTTGGCGCCGTCCGCCCCGGCCGTTGCGTCGCGCGACCCGTGGGCCGGCACCGCCCTCTGGTCGGCCACCAACGCGCAGCGCCGCGCCCGCGCCGACGCCGCCTGGCAGACCACGGCGCAGAAGCAGGCCGCCGAGCGGCTGCCGAAGGCGCAGGCAGCCGCGGCCAAGGCCCGCGAAGCCTTTGCCGCAGCCGAAAAGGAAGCCGCCGAGAAGATCGCCGCTCAGGAGCAGAAGGCGCAGGCGCGCGCCGAGGCCGAGAAGGCCGCCGCCCAGACCGGCGCTCCTCCGGCTGTCGCGGAGAAACTGAAGGCGGCGCGCGACGAGGAGACCCGGGCGGAGGACGCCCGCGTGCGCGCCGTCGCCCGCCGGGATTCCGCCGCCCGCGAGGTCGGGCTCACGGCCCGCCAGCTTGAGCAGGCGAAGGCCGCCGAACAGGAAGCCCTTCAGCAAAACGCCGCGGCCACGCAGGCCGTGGCGGCGGCGGAACTCGCGGTGACGACGGCCAGCGCGGCCACGAACGCCCCTGCGCCGCGACGCGTGGCGGAGTTTCCCTGTGGCCGCGGCTGGCTTGCCCGCGACGACGCCGGCCGTTTCTCCCTCTGGACCACCAACGGTCACGCACTGCCGCCCGGCTGGTGCGTTGTCCGCGGCGACGTCCTCGCTGTCGGCCGCGACGCGCTGCTGCTGCGCGACAAGTTGGCCAGCGTCTCGCGCGTCCCGCTCGCTTGGCCGGAATGGAGGCTCGCCCGCCGGCTCGGTTCCGCCGAGGACGCGCGGACATTCCCCGACCGGGTGCTGGCCGTCGCTTTTTCGCCCGACGGCCGGCTGCTCGCCACGGGGGGCGGCGAGCCGTCCCGCTCGGGCAGCATCGAGCTGTGGGAAGTCGAGACCGGCCGCCTGCTCGCCCGCGCGCCAAACCTTCACAGCGACACCGTCACCGCGCTGGCCTTTTCGCCCGATGGCCGCCTGCTCGCCAGCGGCGGCGCGGATCGCTTCGCGCGGCTGTCGGATGCGGCGACGCTGGCCCCAGTCCGCAACCTCGAAGGCCACACCGGCCACGTCCTCGCGC
>JBJXFY010000077.1:0-2781 GCA_046155815.1 Limisphaerales bacterium
CACGGCGGATTGCTTGAGGAATTCGCGTCGCGTGGGCGGCATGGCGGAAGGCAAGCGCAAGCCGCCGCGGCTTTCAATGGCGGCCGGATTCGCTGGGCGGAAAGGGACCGCGCGCACCGGCGGACGAAGGAATGAAGCCGTGGCCGCTTGAGCGGTCCGCTGCGTCCGCGGCACTTTGACCGCGTGCCTGCCGCCCCCAAGACCCGCGCCGCCACGCGCCCGGCCGACGTGCCGCCTGTGGTCCGCCACGAACTGAATGCCGGCACGCGCGAGACGCGCAAGCTGGCGGAGGGCCTGGCCGTGGACTTCGCCGCGCTGCTGCTCGCCGCCGCGCCGGAACTGCCGGCCGCCGCCCACGCGCGGATGCAAGCCATGTCCGGCGGGGGCGTGACGCGCCGCTGCGCGCTCGCGGGCGAGCTCCTGCTCGCCGGCTTCGGGCCGGGCGGCTTCGGCCGCTTCAGCGCGCACGCCTCGGACACCGTGCGCGGCTGGGCCGCGTACCTCCTCGCGGCCACGCCCGGACTGCCGCTGGCCGCCCGGCTGAAGAAAATCCGCGCGCTGGCGGACGACCCGCACTTCGGCGTGCGCGAATGGGCTTGGCTGGCGCAGCGGCCGGCCGTCGCGGCGGAACCGGCGGCGGCCATCCGCCTGCTGACGCCGTGGACGGCCGAGGCGTCGCCGAACCTCCGGCGCTTCGCGACCGAGGTGACGCGCCCGCGCGGCGTGTGGTGCGCGCACCTCAGCCTGTTGAAGGAGCGGCCCGAACTTGGCCTGCCGTTGCTCGATCCGCTGCGCGCCGATCCCGAGCGGTACGTGCAGAACTCCGTCGCCAACTGGCTGAACGACGCCGCCAAGTCGCGGCCGGACTTCGTGCGGGAGCTTTGCGCGCGCTGGCGGAAGGAGTCCCCCGGGCCGGCCACGGACCACATCCGCCGCCGCGCGCTGCGGAGCGTCCGGTGAACGGAAGGCGGCCGTTCCAGGCCGCCGACCGCGGCGGAATTGGGACGCCCGGGCTTCGGAGCGGCGAGCTCCCGCGAGCCGGGCCACCGGAGGGGCGACGTCTCGGAGGGGCGAGCGAGCCCGCGGCCGCCGGGGCTCGTGGTAACTCGCCCCTCCGAATACGCGCGCTTGTGACCGCGAAAGCGCCGGCGCGTTGCGCGTCCGGCGTGTTCCAAAAAATGCCGGCAGGCTGGAAAGCCTGCCCTCCGGCCCGTCACGCCCGCTTCATCACCGGCTCGCAGGCGACCTCCGTCTTCACCGAGTTCGCGATGAAGCAGCGGCCGTGGGCGGCGTGGTGCAGGGCGGCGTGCTCGGCCTCCGTGGGCAGCTTCGCGCCGGAGAAGGTCACCTCGGGCCGGAGCGTGACGCGCAGCATCGCGAGGCGGCCGGCGGCGTCGGGGCCGAGGACGCCCTCGGCGCGGTCCGTGTAGGCGTCCACGCGGAAGCCGGCCTGCGCGGCGAGGGCGAGGAACCAGAGCAGGTGGCAGCTCGCGAGGCTGGCCACGAAGGCCTCCTCCGGGTCCACCGCCGCCGGGTCCGACAGCGGCACGGGCACGACGTGCGGCGAGGCCGACGCCGCCACCTCCGCCCCGCCGTCAAACCGCCACCGGTGGCCGCGGCCGTACCGCTGGTCGGTAAACGGCTGGTCCGCGCGGGACCAGGAGACTTCGGCGAGGTGGGCGGACATGGCGAATACGATCAGGCTTTAACAAAGATAACGGTGAAACATTTCCGTTCGTGTTTTTCAACTAAGCGCCTAAAATTGATAAGGTCTATATTCCATAGTATAGGACGAATTAGCCGGAACAGCCTCAAGAAGCTTGGGTATAGAGCCAGCGTCCCATTGTTTTAATGACTCGCAAATGTTTCTCCTCTCTATTTTAGAAGACTTCCAACCAAATGCTATCGTTTGAAGGGGCAGGCCGGGCCATAGATAAAAATCACGGTTCTGCTTGGGCCTCCGGCTGTATACTTCACTGCGAAGGGCGGATGTAAGAGAAACCCAGCGCCATTCGTTTTCGTGACGCCAATAGCTAGCTTTAAGGAACAGTCTGTCATCATCGACTTTTACGCCGTACTGCTGTGGTTGTTCTTGATATTCCACTCGGCGCAAGCGACCTACAGGTACGTCGGCTTCCGTGACGTCCCTTAATTCAAACGAAAATGACAACCTCACGCCTTTGTGTCTATCTGCGTACAATGCCCAGAACAGTGGGTCATCCTGTATTCTGATTTCTGAAGAATTCATAAAGGATATCAGTCCGTGTTTATCATTGCCGGAATCTTGATACATATCAGCCGCAAACCGTGCGACGCGATCAGCTTTGGAGATCAGATTCCTATCCGGATGCTTGGCGAAGACATCCTCAAGTGAACTAAACCCTTCCCTGCCTTCGAAGGGATCGTTTACGTACTTTGGCGAAGAGAACCAAATGCGCTTTTGTTCAAGCAGATCAGACAATCTTCGGTCGATCGGCAGAAACCGAAGTAGTTCTATTCTGTTCGCACCAACTTCCATGTCTCACCCCGCGTTCTCAATCGGCCTTGCGCTGATCTCCAGCATACGCTCGATGGGCCAGCGGGCGCGTTCGAGGATGGCCGGTTCCAGCTCCACGCTGGGCGAGCGGCGGGCCATGCAGTCGTACAGCTTTTCGAGCGTATTCATCTTCATGAAGCGGCACTCGTTGCAGCGGCAGTTCTCGGTGGGCGCGGGGATGAACGTCTTGTCCGGGCACTCCCGCTTCAGCCGGTGCAGCATCCCGGCCTCGGTGGCGATGATGA
>JBJXFY010000111.1:0-6667 GCA_046155815.1 Limisphaerales bacterium
TCGAGTGGCCGAGCTTCTTCGCGTCGAACGAGACCGGGTGATCTTCATAGATGGGTTCGCCATCCAGCACCGGCTTGGTCGGCGTGCGATCGTAGTCCACCCGCGTCTGCGAATAGCGTTCGGTGAACTCCGCGACGTGACCGTTCTGCCGCATGTTGAAATCCAGCCACGGCTCGTCGTGGAACCACTCAGCCGAACCGCGTCCGCCGGGCGGATGGAAGGTCATCAGGTGCGCGCCACCGTCGCCGCGACGGATGCCTTTCGCCATCGCGCGGGTGATTTCCCTGTGTTCGTCGGTGGCAATGTCCCGGTCACCGCCGAGAATCCAGATCAACCCGAAGTCCTTGTATCTCCTGCCCAGCCACTCGCCGTAGACCTCCGCATTGGCCACGGTGAAGAGCGGCTTGCGTGTCTCGCTCTGGTCGCGCCAGAAGCGCCCCCACGTCGGCAGAAAGCCGATGTAGATCCCGCGCTGGTTAGCCTCAGTCACGATGAAGTCCACGTGATCCCAGTAATCGTTCTGCGGCCCGTCCTGCACGGCCGGCTTCGTCACATCGAGATCGACGAACGGAAGATGGCCGTAGGGATTCGGATCGGTGTGGCCTTCGAGCTCCGCGATGGCGACGGACTGGAGCACGTTGAACTTGAGCGCGGCCCGATTCCCGATCAGTCCGAGTGCGTCCTCCCGGTTCAAGCGGTGGAACAATTCCCAGGTCGTGTCGCCGAGATAGAAGAACGGCTGACCCTCGGCGGTGACGAGGAAGCGTTGGTTGTCACTCACCTTCAACCGGGGCAGGTCCGCGGCATCAAGGCTTGGTGCAACGAAGCAGTGAGTGGCGGCAACCAGGGCCGGCAAACTGGCGAGGAGGGAATGGGAGTGCATGGGTTGGGAGTAAGGAAGCAATCTTGTTTGCTGGGTGAACTCGACGGAACGATTCGTTTCGATGCCTACAGATGGTCGAACGGCCGGGAACAATCGATGAACAGAGGGCCGCAACACGGCAGGCGGGCCGGCATGGTTGCCCGTCCGCCCAGCGCCGCGTCCGCGAGTGCGGCACCGGCAGGGTCGCGCGCGGCCGCCGGCACAGGTCCGGCCGCCCGGGGCGCTCCGTCGAGAATGTACGGGAGGAGGCACGAGCGCGTTTTATAGAGTCCTGGTGCAGCTCGTGATAGGAGGATTGGCTGAATCCCTTGGACGAATCGGACGCCAGTCATTCCCGCCGCACCCCGCCCCGAAAGGCGCTCGGCGGCTGGCCGAATGCGCGCCGGAACAGGCGGTCGAAGTAGCTCTGGTCACTGAAGCCGACCTCGGCCGCGATGTCGGCAATGGAGCGCCGGGTGGTGCGGAGGATGCCCGCGGCGCGGGAGAGGCGGGTGTGGTTCACGTAGCGGACGTAGGTCATGCCGGCGACCTGCTTGAAGAGGCGCACGAACTGCGGCGGGCTTAGATGGACCAGCGCGGCGGCCTGCGCGAGGCTGAGCTTCTCGTCACCGTGGTCGCGCAGGTGCTCGAAGACGGGCTTCAGGCGGAGCGAAAGCTCCTGCTGCCGGAGAAACTCCGAGCGCTGCACGTCCGCCGGCTCGAAGTGGCGTGCCAGATGATACAGCCACACGAGGAGGAAGGCGCGGCAGCCGGCCTTGCCCACGGAGCCGGCGTCGCGCTGGAAGTAGCACTCCAACAGCCGCGCCAACGCCTCGGCGGCCGGGCCCGCCCGCGGATCGCCGCGGCGGAGCACGTTCGGCCGGTCATCGCGCCGGGCGTAAAAGGGCAGCAGGAAGGTGTAGTCGTGCGAAGGCGAGCCGAGGCTGTACACAAACTCCGGCAGGAAGCTCACCACCACCACACGGGTGTCGAGGCCGGGGTCGTTCACAGTCTGGTGGAGCTTGAGGTTATCCACCACGAGCTGGTCGCCCGGCTGGAGCGCCACCACACGGTCGCCCATGCGCATGCGGCACCGGCCATCCAGCGGCATGAACAGCTCGAGACGGCTGTGCCATGTGGAGCCATGCGTGAAACGGTCCGCACGGAAATGGAAGAGCCGGACTAGGACCGGGAACTCCGCCGTCAATTCCTCGTCGTATCGCCCGCTCGGATCGAGCCGATGGGAGATGCAATGCGGCGCGAATCTCAGGGGGGCGCAGGCCGCCAGCAGCGTGGCGAAGCCCGCACGGGCGCTCGGGGCGGTGCGTTTCAAGGACCTTGACTTGATAGGGCCTGCTTACCGCCGGCAAGACAACGGGATTGCGGCCGCGAGGCGGATGCGAGGCTGCTCACGGAAATCAGGGGGCGGCCTGGATGTCTGGCCCAGCCACATCGTGGCCGACACCGCCCCGGCGGACGCCCCGGCGGCGGTTGTGGCCGCACTGGCTTTCGCGGAGGCTGGCCCGGCGGATGTACCTCCTGCTGCCCCTGCTTGCGGCCATCGCCTTCGCGGCGGGGTCGCTGGTCTTCAAGCGCGCCTTCGCCGAGGGCGCGACGCTCGGGCACGCGGTGGTACTCAACAATGTCGTGCTCGGCCTCGCCTTCCTGCCGCTGCTGGCGCTGGACCCGTTTCCTGTGAAGTGGAGCCTCCTGCACCAGCCCGCGATGGCGGCGCTGGCCTTCGTGATCGGCCACTTCCTGCACGTGCTTTCCCTGCGGCTCGGGGACGTCTCGCTCGCCACGCCGCTGCTCGGGGCGAAGACGGTCTTTGTCACGCTGCTGGCGTGGTTCCTGTTCGGCTGGCCGCTCTCAACGGCGCAGTGGGCCGCAGCCGGCCTGACGACGGCGGGCGTGCTGGTGATGGGGCTGACGGACTTCCGGCCCGGCCGCTCGCCCGGCCGGACCACGGCGCTGGCGCTGGGTTGCGCGGCGGCCTTCGCCTTCACGGATGTGCTCATCCAGCACTGGGCCGCGGACGTGGGCGTGCTGAACTTCCTCGCGCTGATGTTCGCGGCGCTGGCTCTGCTTTCACTGGGCGCGCTGCCCTGGCTCGGCCCGGCGGAGCTGCGCGCGCCCGCCGCGGCATGGCCGTGGATCGGCGGGGCCATCGCGCTGTCCGCGGTGCAGGCCGTCCTCATCACCTGGGCCATCGGCCGGTGGCGCGACGCTGCAGGCGTGAACGTGGTGTACGGCACGCGCGGGCTGTGGAGCCTCGCGCTGGTGTGGTGGGCCGGCCGGTGGTTCGGGAACAAGGAGCGCGCCGACGCCGGGCGGCGGGTCATCATCGCCCGTCTCATCGGCGCGGTCCTGCTGCTGGCCGCGGTGGGGCTGGCCATGGGCGCGGCGAAGTAGCGCCGGCGCACGCGAAGCGGTTTCCCCTCAGGCTCCCGCGAACGGCCGATCGTGGCCGCAATGCCCGCCCGGGGCGTGTTTCCGGCGGAAAGGACTCCCGAACAACGCGCCGCACGACCCTGTGGACGACGCACGCCGCCCGTACCGGTTCCCCGGGGTGCGCGGAAGTTCATGCGGCAGCCCGCGCCTGCGCGCGGATCTGAAGGAGCTCCTTCATGACGTGGCCGAGGTTGCCCCGCCACGCGCGCGTACCAAACGCGTCATGCAGGTCCCGGTAGAGCCGGTGCAGGCGCGCGTAAACGGCCGCCGCCGCGGGATCGGGCGTGAAGACGCGCTCCTTCACGCCGGTCATGGCCGCGCGCGCCGCGTCGAAATCGGGGTGCACGCCGGCGGCGACCGCGCCGGCCATCGCGGCGCCGAGCGCGCAGGTCTGTCCCGAGCGCGAAACCTTCATCGGGCGGTTCAGGACGTCGGCATAGACCTGCAGCACGAGCGGGCTCCTGTCGGCGATGCCGCCGCAGCTCACGATTTCATCGACTTGCACGCCGTACTCCTCAAGACGCCCGATGATGACGCGCGCGCCGAAGGCGGTCGCCTCGATGAGCGCGCGATAGATCTCCGCCGGCTGAGTGTGCAGCGTCTGGCCGAGCAGCAGGCCGGTGAGCCGCTGGTCGGCGAGGATGGTCCGGTTCCCGTTGTTCCAGTCGAGCGCGAGCAGGCCGCTGGCGCCGGGCCGCAGCGCCGCCGCGGCGCGCGACAGTGCTTCGTGGCCCGGCCCGGCAGGCTGCAGCGCCTGCACGAACCAGTTGAAGATGTCGCCCACGGCGCCCTGTCCCGCCTCGAGACCGTGGAAGCCCGGCAGCACCGAGCCGGGCACGATCCCGCAGATGCCCGGCACGTCGGGCAGCTCCGCCGCCAGCGGCGCAACCGTGATGTCGCAGGTGCTCGTTCCCAGAATCTTCACCAGGGTGCCCGGCGCGACGCCGGCGCCGACCGCGCCGAGGTGCGCGTCGAGTGCCCCGACGGCCACGGGAGTCCCGACGCGCAGGCCAAGGCGGCCGGCCCATTCGGCGGAGAGGCCGCCCGCGCGCTGGTCCACGGTGGTTACGGCCGCGCCGTCGAGGCTGGCGCGCACCTTCCCCAGCAGCGGATGGAGGCCGGCGAGAAACCGCGCGTCCGGATAGCCGTCCCAGCCGGGGTGGTGCATCGCCTTGTGCCCCGCCGCGCAGACGCCGCGCACCGGCCGCCCCGCCGTGCCGCACAGCACCGCGGGAATCCAGTCCGCGATCTCGACCCAGGTCGCCGCGGCCTCGACGACCTCCGGCGCGGCCACGGCGCAGCGCCAAATCTTCGCCCAGAACCACTCCGAGGAATAAATCCCGCCGCACTTCGCGAGGTACTCGGGATGCGCGCGGGCCGCGGCCTCCGTGAGCGCGGCGGCCTCAGCCGTGGCGGTGTGGTCTTTCCACAGCCACGCGAGGGCGTGCGGGTTGCGGGCAAAGCGCGGATGGCCGGCGAGCGGGTTGCCTTCGGCATCCACCGGCAGCGGCGTGCTGCCCGTGGTGTCCACGCCGAGCCCGGCGACGCGCGCGGGCGAGAACCCCGGGTCGGCCCCGCGCGCCTCCGCCAACGCGCCGAGCACGGCCTGTTCCGCGCCGTCGAGGTAGTCCGCGGGATGTTGCCGGGCCAGCTCCGGCTCGCGGGCGTCCACGATCACGCCCCGTTCACCGTGCGCGTAGCCGTGGACGTGCGTGCCGACTTCCGCGCCATCCGCGCAGCGGACCACGAGGCCGCGAACGGAATTCGTGCCGAAATCGAGTCCGAGCGTGTACGCGGGCGCGGCGGGCATCCCGGCCGGTTATCAGGATTCGGGGAAGTTGAACACTCTCCGCGTCCCTGTCGGCTGAGGACCGGAGCAATTCGATGGCCCTGTCGCACTCCTCGGCGAAGCCAGTTCCGGCCGGCGTTCGCCGGCGGTGCCGGGCGTGCCGTTCAATCACCAGGCAGCTGGAACTTCGGGCACTGGCTGAGGAAGCGCACCGGGTTCTGGTACACCACGCGATCCACCTCCGCCGCGCTCCAGCCGCGGCGGCGCATCTCCAGCGCGGTGCGCGGGATGGCCAGCGGCACGCTCTCGCCCCAGTCGCACGCGGAGTTCATCCACAGCCGGTCCGCGCCATGCAGGTCGAGGATGTCCACCGCGCGGGCCGGCGTGCATTTGCTGACGGGGTAAAGCGTCATGCCGCCCCAGTGGCCGCGGTCGAGCACCAGCTTCACCGTGTGCTCCTCGACGTGGTCAATCAGCACGCGCTCCGGCCGGATGCGCGCGTCGGCCTTCAGCACGTCGAGGATGAGCCGCGTGCCCTTGAGCTTGTCCTCGAGATGCGGCGTGTGGACGAGGATGAGCTGATCATGGCGCGCCGCGAGGTCCACGTGCAGCTCGAGCACCTTCAGCTCGTTGCGCGAATTCTTGTTCAGCCCGATCTCGCCGATGCCCAGCACGTTCGCCCGGCCGAGGAACTCCGGGATGAGCGCGATCACGTCCTCCGCCAGCTTCACGTCCTCGGATTCCTTGGGGTTGATACAGAGCCAGCAGAAGTGCGGCAGGCCGTACTTCGCGGCGCGGGCCGGCTCGTACTCGGTGAGCTGGCGGAAGTAGTCGCGGAAGCCGTCCGGCGACGAGCGGTCGAAGCCGGCCCAGAAGGCGGGCTCGCACACGGCCGCGCAGCCGGCGGTGACCATGTCGAGGTAGTCGTCCGTCGTGCGGCTGACCATGTGGCCGTGGGGTTCGATGTAGCGCATGGGATGTCTTGGGATTCTATTTCAAACACCGTCACGCCGGATGTACCAAAACAGGCAGGCCATCGGGGCAAAGACAACTAAGATCACGGAGCCTGTAAACAGCAGGGTGAAGAGCGGTTCGGAATACGAGAATCTTGGAATCAAATGCGGAAACATCAGGCCAGCGAGCATGAAAATGGCAGTGATCACCACCTGAATCCATTGCGCTTTGAACTGGAACAAAGGCAGGGGCAGCAGGCTCGCAGCGATTCCGAATGGCATCAGGATGTGGACGAAGTGGCCACTCGTGCCGACCCAGTCGTTATCAACCGTCAATGCCGGAATCATGATGACCGCCAGCCCGCACACGAACCCGGCAAAGGCCGAGATACAACAGGCAAGACGCCCGTTTCTATGCCGGGCTTGCCTACGCATGAGGGGCATGCAACCAGCCGCCTGAAACTGGAACCGACGCGCACGCCGGCCCGCCATCCTTAGCCACGGCGTGGACGCGGGCTGAGAGCGTGCCGCCCGACTTGAGCGCCTTCGCCAGTTGGGCCGGGGTCACGTCACGCAGGTGAATCTTGGCCCGCCGGAACATCTCCCGCCGGC
>JBJXFY010000091.1:0-4064 GCA_046155815.1 Limisphaerales bacterium
CCGTCCAGGGCTTCGACCCCGACGGAGACGGTGTGACCTGGTCGCTCTCGGCATCGCCGGTCGGCATGACGATCGACAACGGGAGCGGCCTGATCGCCTGGACGCCCAGCGCGGTGCAACTGGGCAATCATTCGGTCCAAGTCCAGCTCGCGGACGGCCTGGGTAGCAATGCAACGCAGACATTCGTGGTCACGGTCCGCGCCACGAACACGGACCCGACATTCAGCTCGACACCGCCGCTCACCGCCACGGCCGGCGCTCGCTACCGCTACAACGCCAACGCGCAGGACGCCGAATCGGATGCGGTAACATTCAGCCTCGTCGTCCCGCCCTCCGGCATGACCATCGACCCTCGCAGCGGCCTGATCCTCTGGGACGCCACAGCAACCGACCTCGGCCCGCACCCAATCCTCGTCCGAGCCACCGACGAACGCGGCCTGAGCACCGACCAACCCTACACCCTGACGGTCCAATCTGACACCCAGGCCCCGGCGGTCTCGGTGTTCTTTACCGAGGAAATCATCAACATCGGCGACACAATCACTGCCCAAGTCGTGGCGTCCGACAATGTGGCGGTAGTGAACCGTATGTTAACGGTCAATGGCTTTCCGAAGCGGCCGGCGACGGCATGGCCCGCGCGACCTGCACGGGCGGCATGGCCGGCGCGAGGGGCGTCACGGCCGGCCGCGGTGCCGGCGCGGCGTTCGTGGCGGGGGATTTGTCGGGATCGCCAAACCAACGGCCCGGATTCAGCTTGGCGGTGTCCCAACGGGCCGGGTTCAGACGCTGCAGGAAACCCGGCTTTTCGACTGCGGCAACCGTTGCCTCGCCGCGGCCCGGTGCGGGATCCACCTGGGCGGCGGGCGCACGGACGACGACGGTGTTGGTCACGGCGGACGGTGTAGCCGCGGACGCGGTGGGCGCGGGCACGGCCGCCGGCGGGAGGTTGCGCGGCGCGGGGGCGATCGGTTCGTCACGGAGTTCCACGACTTCGCGCACCGGCTGCGGGGTGTTGTCCCTGGCGGCGGCGGCGGGCGGCGTGGATTGGTTTGCAGGAGGATTGGTGGGGACCGACGGGCGGGCCGTGAAGACCGTCGCGTTCGTCGCGGAGGCCGGGCGGGCGGCGACGGCCGGGGCGGGATTGGTGCGCGGCGCGGTCGGCGGCGCGGAATTGGTGATCACCGCGACGCGCCCGCCGGGCAGGTTGAAGACGGCGGTGTTCGAGGCGACGACGGCAACGTTGGTGGCAGCCTGGCGCTCGATCTCGCGCACGAGCGCGAGCAGCGCGGCGGTCTCGGCCGCGTCCGGCCGAAGGGCGGCGAAGCGGCGGGCGGCGATGACGGCCTCGGGCCGCTGGTTCGACTGTGCGGACACGACAGCCAGGTTGAGCCAGGCGGGGGCATACGCCGGCCGGCTCTCGACGGCGGCACGAAACTGCGGTGCAGCCTCGCGCGGGCGGCGGCGCTGGGCCTGGAGCCAGCCGAGGTTGTTCAGGGCCACGGGATGGCCGGGCGCCAGCTCAAGCGCGCGGCGGAAGCTCTGCTCGGCACGCTCGGGCTGACGTGCGCGGAGCTGTGCCGTGCCAAGCAGGAGCCAGGCGTCGGCTTCGCGCGGCTGCAGGCCGACAAGCGAGCTGAAGGAGAAGATGGCGTTGCCGGCGTCGCCATGTTCGAGCAGGAGGAGGCCGAGATTGTGATGGGCGGCGGCGAGCTTCGGATCGAGCTGCTGGGCGCGGAGGTAGGCGGTGCGGGCCTCGCCGAGGCGGCCGGCGCGGTGGTAGGCGAGGCCGAGGTGGTTCCAGGCCTGGGCGTAGCCGGGCAGCAGTTCGGTGGCTCGGCGCAGGGATTCGACCGCCTCCGCAGGCTGGCCAGCCTTGAGCTGCGCCTCGCCCTCAAGCAGTGCGCGCGGGCCGGCCGGCGTGCAGCCGGCGGCAAGCAGAAGGCCCAGGGCGCAGAGGGCGCGGCGGAGGACGTGCCGCCGCCCCGCGGCCCGCGGCGCCTGGCGGCCGCCAGTGACTTCACACGGGGCGCCTGGGGCGGGGAGGCCAGGGCGGGGAGGGCCGGATTTCGGGGTGTTCACGATGACGGGCGCGGCTAGATTAGCGCGCCGGGCCGGCGGGAAAAGCGCCGCCTGCGGATGTTTTGTCCAGCGTCATGATCCATTTCCGCGTGTCGTTCATCCTGCTGCTGGCCGCCAGCGCGGCGGTCCGGGCTGTCGCGGAGCTGCCGCAGCTCAGCCTGCCGCCGCTGGGCGGGCCGGTCGCCACCAACCGTCCGCTGGTGGTCGTGGTGGGCGACGACGGCGCCACGGAGGCCTACATCCCGCAGGCCGCAGTGGTCGAGGCGATGGTCCGCCGGGGCGTGGCCACGGTGACGCGCCGGCCCGACGCCGCCGAGGGCTGGCGCTCGCTCATCCGCTCCAACGACGTGGTGGGCCTGAAGGTTTATTCGCTGCCCGGGGCGGACGGGGGCACGCGGCCCGCCGTGGCCGCCGCCGTGGCGCGCAGCCTGCTGGACGCCGGCGTGCCGCCAGCCAACATCGTCATCTGGGACCGCCGGTTGGGCGACCTGCGCGCGGCGGGCTTCGGGGCGGTGGCGGAACAGCTTGGCGTGCGGCTGGCCGGCGCACGCGAGGCCGGCTGGGACGCCGAGGTGTGGTACGAGTCGAGCATCCTTGGGACGCTGGTGGCGGGAGACCACGAGTTCGAGAAGACCGGGGCCGTGACCGGGCGGCGGTCCCACGTGTCGCGCCTGGTGAGCCGTGAGCTGACGAAGATCATCCCCGTCACGCCGCTGCTGAACCACAACCATCTCGGGGTGTCGGGCCACCTGTACAGCGTGGCCCTGGGCAGCGTGGACAACGCCTACCGCTTCGAGACCTCGCCCGGCCTGCTGCACGGAGCGGTCCCGGAGATCTTCGCGCTGCCGCAGATCGCGGACAAGGTGGTGCTGTGCATCACCGACGCGCTGGTGGGCCAGTACCAGGGAGCGCAGCGCTCGCTGCTGCACTACGCGGAAGCCGTGAACGAGCTGCGCCTCGGCCACGACCCGGTCGCGCTCGACGTGCTGGCGTGGGACGACCTGAATCGCCTGCGCGTCCGCGCCGGCGCACCGGCGCTGACGAACCGCGTGGAACTCTTCCTCAACGCCGCCCTGCTCGAGCTCGGCGAGACCGACCCGCTCCGCATGGACCTCGAGCACGTCTCCCTGGCCGGGCCGACGGCGAACCGGCCTGCGGAGGCTTCGGCGGCCCAGCCGTGACGGGCCGCCGTTGAACGGTTCTCAGACTTCCGCAGCCAGGCCGGGCGGCCGCTTCGTCTTCGCCACCAGCCGCACCTCGCCGATGGCCATCTCCTTGTCCGCGGCCTTGCACATGTCATAGATCGTCAAGGCGGCGACGGCGACGGCAGTGAGCGCCTCCATCTCCACGCCGGTCGGGCCGGTAACGCGCACGGTGGCGGTGATGATCACGCGGTCGCGCGAGGCCGGCATCTCGAAATCCACCGCGGCCTGCGTGATCGGCAGCGGGTGGCAGAGCGGGATGAGGTCGCCGGTGCGCTTCGCGGCCTGGATGCCGGCCACACGGGCCACGGCCAGCACGTCGCCCTTGGGCAGGCCGCCGGCGTGGATGAGGTCGAGCGTGGCGGGCCGGAGGCGGATCTCGCCGCGGGCGACGGCCTCGCGGAGCAGCGGCGGCTTGGCGGACACGTCCACCATCCGGGCCGCGCCCCGGGCGTCGAGGTGGGAGAGGGGGTTCATGGTACGGGCCGGTTTCGGAAAAAAGGAAGCATCAGCGAACGGGGGAAACTGCGAAGCGGGCGGGAACAGGGCCATGGCACGTCACCGCGGCGGACGGCGGCACCTTGCGCCTTCGCGCCATCGCTGTTCATCCGGTGGAGAGGCCGGGGCATTGGATCGCAATGACTCACGCCGCCTTCAGGAAATACCCCCGCATCTTCTCCGTGATGGGCAGTTCCAGCCTCTCCAGCACCAGCAGCATGTCCTCCCAGACCTTGCGCTTCTCGGTGATGGACTCGTTCCGCAGCAGGTAGGCGGGATGGAAGG
>JBJXFY010000107.1:0-8386 GCA_046155815.1 Limisphaerales bacterium
CCGGCGCTGCCGCGGCCGGCGGCGGGGCGTTCCGCAGGGCCGTCAGCTCGCCCTCCAGCACGGCCCGTTCGCGGCGCTGCCACTGCGTCCAGCCGAGGCCGGCCAGCGCCAGCGCGACGAGGAGCGCAAACCATGCGTGGGGCGATTTCATGGCTGCTCCGGCGGGGCTTCTCTCTCCGGCACGGGTTCGGTGACTTCCAGGATGACATCGAACGTGCCCTCCCCGGGGACTTCCCCGGAGCCGATGATCACGGCGGCGTTCGTGGGCGGCAGCAGGCCGTAACGGCGCATCAGTTCCTCGGACATGGTGTACGTCACCGCCGCGCCCTCGTCGGGCTGGACGTCCGTGACCACGGCGCCTTCCGGTGGCATGAGCCCGTAGCGGCGGAGCAGCACCGGCGACATGCCTGCCGTTCCCGGTTGCGGCGCGCCGGCGACCTTCCGCGTGGGCGCTGACGGCGGGCCGCCGTCGAAAATCAGCCGCCCGTTGACCATGCGGAACCCCTCCGGGTGCGTCTTGGCCACGCCGTGCTGCACGCTGCCGTCGGCTAGGCAGACGTGGCCGTGGATGGGACAGCGGAAGAGCACGACCTGCGGCTCGGTCTCGAGCGCGTTGGGGGTGACAAAGTCGTAGCTCACGTTGGCCGGTCCGAAGCCGCCCCAGTCCGCCGCCGCGCTGCGCGTGGTGTCCGAAGGGCAGACCAGGATCTTCGGCGTGACCATTTCGTTCGTCATCTGGAGCCACGTGGAAGGCGCCACATCCCCGTTGTCCGTGGCCCAGACGCGCGCCGCGAGGCCGAGCTGCTTGAGGCTGTTCACGCACCGGATGGACTGCGCGCGCCCGCGGGCCTCGGCCATCTTTTCCGCGGCTTCGCGGAACGCGGCTTCCTCCGCGGCGTCCACGGCCACCGTAGCGGTTCCGGCTTGGGCGGCCGGGGCGGTCGCGGCGGCCAGCTCAGCCTCGAGGGAGGCCAGGCGCGTCCGCAGCTCCACGATCTCGGCACGCGGATCCCGCGCCGGGGCCGCCGGAGCGGGGGCAGCCGCCGCAACGCCGGCGGGCTGGGCGCGAAGCTGCTCCACCGCCCGGCGCAGCTCCGCGAGCCGGGCCGACTGGACGCCCGCCACCACGAAGCAGCCAACCGCCACACAGGCCGCGGCCAGCACCGGCCACCATTGTCCCCACCAGCCGGGGCGCACGACGGCGCGGCCCGGAACGGCGGAAGCCGTGCGTGGAATCTCACGTTCCAGCGCCGACCGCAGGCCGGGCGGCGGCGGCGGCGTGGGCGCGGCGCGCAGAAGCTTTTCCAAGGGTTCGTCCGGGAGTGGGTTCATGGCTGAAGCGGGTGAGGTGAGTTCACGGCGTGACCGGACGCTCGCGGAGGGCGCGGCGCAGCGTGTCCAATGCCCCGCGCAGGCGGTACTTCACGGTGCTCGTGGCGACGCCCAGCGCCCCGGCCGTCTCGTCGAGCGTCAGGCCCTGGTAGTAGTGCAGGTGGACCGTGACTCGCGCGTCCGGCCCGAGGCGGTCCACGGCCGCGTAGGCGCAGGCCGCGAGGTCGGCGTCCGCGACGACCACGTCCGGGCCGGGAGCCGGCGCCGGGCAGGCCTCCCACCACGCGTCGGAGGCCGGCTCCGTGCGGCGTGGGGCGCGCAGCCAGTCCACGTAGGTCCGCCACGCGATGCCGTGCAGCCACGAGGCGAAGCTGCACCGGCCGGCGAAGTTCCCGAGCGTGCCCCACGCGCGCTGGTACGTGCGCTGCGTGAGGTCGGCGGCGTCCTCGTCCTGGCCGGCCAGCCGCCGCAGGAAGGCGTACACCCGCGCGTAGGTCAGGCCGACCAGTTCGGCGGCGGCCTCCACGTCGCCCTCGCGGGCGCGGCGGGCCAGGTCATGGAGGCAGGATTCCATGCGGACACCGAGGTTAGTCGGCTGCGGCGGTCGGAGTGGACAAAGAAAAATGGAATCCGACCCCGACGCCGGCGGCCCGGGCGGCCGCCCCGTTCACCACCCGCCCGGAGGCCCTACCTGGCTTCCGTCCGCCAAGCCACCGGGCTCACGCCCAGACGGCTGACCGCCGCCGCGGCATTCGTGCCATGCTGGAGTTCTCCCAACGGCCGGCCCGGTCCGTCGATCGTCGCCACCAAACGAAGTTCCGGCCAAGGCCCGGCGGCCGAGACGGTGAGCGCCAGGCCGTTCGTCGGCCAGGCCGTCGAGGGCTGGGTCCCGCCCGGCCAGCGGGCCGTGTAGCCGTCCGCGTCTTGTGCGCCGAAGAACGGGCCGTCCGCGACGGGCAGCTCGTGGTTGAAGGCGCGCGGGCTGATCTCGACCACCGTGCCGCCGCCGGGCAGCAGCGCCGCCGCCACCGCCGGCCGGACCGGGGCGAGCTTGAGCGGCTGGGCCGGCCAGTCGCCCGCCGCCAGCGTGAAGAAGCCGAAGCTTTCCGCCAGCGACGCGCCCTCCGCGCGTGACTCGACGCTGAGGGGGACGTGGCGCGAGGCGGCGAGCCAGTAGCGGAGGCGCGTGAGCGGCTCGCGCGGCAGGCCGTTCGTCCAGCGCCACGGTCCGGGCCAAGGCTCCTTCCGGCCGGGCGTGGCGGCGAGTTCGTGTCCCGGTCCGGGCAGCCGTTGCGCGCCGAACAGTGGCAGCACCACCAGCGGCCCTGAGCCGGCGGGCAGCTCGAGGGTGATCCCGTCGCCGTCAAAAGACACCGCCTGCGGCCGGCGGCCGAGGAGCAACGCCACCGCGCTGTCGCCATCGGACCAGCCCGCCGCACCGGCCCACCACGCCAGCAGCCAGCCCTCGGCCAGATTGGTCCCGGCGAGGCGCATGGGGGCGTTCGTGACGCGCTGGCCCACCGGCTCGGCCCAGCCCAGCCAGCCCGGGGAGCGCCCGGCGAAGAGCCTCAGCCGCCCCGGCGCGGACTGCACCAGCAGCGCCGGGCTGAGCGCGGACTCGACGACCACCAGCGGGGCCGGGGCCTCACCCCACACCGTGGCCGCAGGGACGGCGACGGCGGGCGGGGAGGAAGACTTTTGCCCGCAGCCCGTCAGCCCGGCGACGAGCAGCGGCAGCAGGCGGAGAAGCCGCTTCATGCGCGGCGAAGCTGCGGGCCGGCGGCCGCGGCGGCAATGGCGCGTGACCCGCGGCCCCCCGGGCCGGTCACGTCCCCGGCGCGGGCGAGGTCTCGGCCACGATGCGCCGCATCCAGGCGGCCAGGCCGTCCGCGACCAGTTGGAGCGTGGTGTCACGGTCGAAGGCGCGCTGCGCGCTGAGGGCGGCCGGGCTGCGTGTGAAGCCGTCGCTGCCCTCGCGCAGCACCCGCCCGTCGGCGTCGAGCAGTCGGTAGTTCAGCTGTGCCCGCGCGCTCTCCGGGCCGCGCGTGACGCGCGTCGGCCGCGGGCGGTTGGACATCCGGCCCTCCAGGTCAATGTCCGTGAACTCGATCTCCAAGGTCCGGCCGGCGGGCACGACGCCGCGGCCCGTGCGTTCGCCGAAGTCCGCCAGGTTTCGCATCAGCCGCTCCTGGTTCGCCGGCGCGGGGCCGGCCTCAATGAAGTCGGTGAAGCGCTGCGGATCGAGGAACCGCACGGTGGCCGTGCCGCCGCCGCCGGCCGGACGGTCGGAGGCGCAGCCCAGGGCCATCGCGAGGCAGGCCAGCGCAAGGGTCAGCGAGGTCTTCATGGTTGGAAGCGTGATCCCGTCGCCGTCGGATAACAAGCCGGCAGGCCGCGGCGGGGTGCCGCGTACACCTTCGACGACGAGGCGTCGCCGCCACCGGCCGTGCCGATGCGGGTTTGCCCTGCGCCCTCCGCCGGGGTAGCACCGCGCAGCCCATGAAATTCCCGCCGTTCCTTGCCGCGCTCTGCCTCGTCGCCGCCCCGCTGTTCGCCGCCGCGCCGTCCCCGGTGAAGCTCTGGCCCGGCACGCCGCCCGGCGACCAGGGCGGCCTGCCGCCCGAGGCCGACACCACCAAGGACACCGACAACCTCGTTGCCGGCCGCCGGCTGATCCGGCTCGGCAACGTGTCCGAACCGTCGCTCGCCTTCTTCCCCGCGCCCGCGGGCACGGCCAACGGCGCGTGCGTGCTCGTCTGCCCCGGCGGCGGCTACCACATCCTCGCCTCCGACCTCGAGGGCACGGAGGTCTGCGACTGGCTGAACTCCCTCGGCGTCCACGCCGCGCTGCTCAAGTACCGCGTGCCGCGGCGGCCCGGCCGCGAGCCGCACGCCGCCCCGCTCGAGGACGCCCAGCGCGCGATGGGCCTGCTGCGCCAGCGCGCGACGGAGTGGGGCGTGGACACTAACCGAATCGGCGTGCTGGGCTTCTCCGCCGGCGGCCACCTGGCGGCCGTGCTCAGCAACACCCCGCAGCGCGCCTACCCGCGCGTGGACGCCGCGGACGACCTGCCAGCCCGGCCGAACTTCGCGGTGCTCATCTACCCCGGCTACCTCACGGACAAGGACCAGGGCGACCGCGTCCGCCCCGAGCTGCCGCTCTCGACGAACACGCCGCCGACCTTCCTCGCGATCACGCAGGACGATCCCGTGCGCGTGGAGACGGCGCTGGGCTACGCGGCGGGCTTGCAGCGCGAGAGGGTGCCCTTCGAGCTGCACGTCCATCCGCGTGGCGGCCACGGCTACGGCCTCCGCCGCACGGACAACCCCGTGACGTGGTGGCCCGACCGCGCGGGCGAGTGGATGAAGTTCAACGGGTGGCTGAAACCCTGAATTCCTCGCCGGCGTTTCGCGCTCCCGGCTTCCGGCCCGCCAGCCCACCGTACTACCCTGCCCCGAACATTTCGCCGCCATGCCCCTCCACCCGCTCGCCGGCAAACCCGCGCCCAAGGAACTGCTGATTGACCTCGCGCAGCTCGACCGCGACTACGCGACGCGCGCGCCGGACCCCGCCGACCCGAACCAGCTCGTCGCCTTCGGCACCAGCGGCCACCGCGGGTGCCCGTCCGACGGCACGTTCAACGAGGCGCACATCCTCGCCATCACGCAGGCCATCTGCGAGCACCGTCAGCGGCAGGGTATCACCGGTCCGCTTTTCCTGGGCAAGGACACCCATGCCGCCTCCCGCCCCGCCGAGCGCACCGCGCTCGAGGTGCTCGCCGCCCACGGCGTCACCACCGTCATCCAGCGCGACGACGGCTTCACGCCCACGCCCGTCATCTCGCGCGCCATCCTCGCGCACAACCGCGGCCGTGCCGACGGGTTCGCCGACGGCATCGTGGTCACGCCGTCGCACAATCCGCCCGCGGACGGCGGCTTCAAGTACAACCCGCCCGACGGCGGCCCGGCGGACAGCGTGGTCACGAAATGGATTCAGGACCGCGCGAACGAGCTGCTGCGCGCCGGCAACCGCGACGTGAAGCGCCTCCCGCTCGCCGACGCGCTCGGCGCGCCGACCACGCAGGCCGTGGACTACGTGCCGGCCTACGTGGACGACCTGGCCAACGTCATTGACTTCGAGGCGATCCGCGGCGCCGGCCTGAAGCTCGGCGTGGACCCGCTCGGCGGCGCGTCGCTGGCGTACTGGGAACCCATCGCCGCGAAGCACGGCCTCGACCTCACGGTCGTGAACCCCGCGCTGGACCCGACGTTCGGGTTCATGTCCGTGGACCATGACGGGAAGATCCGCATGGACTGCTCGAGCCCGCACGCGATGGCCGGGCTGGTGCGGCTGAAGGACAAGTTCCAGGTCGCGTGGGGCTGCGATCCCGACGCGGACCGTCACGGCATCGTCACGCCCTCGACCGGGCTGCTGAACCCGAACCACTACCTCGCGGTGGCCATCCACTACCTGCTCCAGCATCGGCCGCAGTGGCCGGCCGCGGCGAAGATCGGGAAGACGCTCGTGAGCAGCAGCCTGATTGACCGCGTGGTGGCGGGCCTCGGCCGCGAGGTGTGCGAGGTGCCGGTGGGCTTCAAGTTTCTCGCGCCCGGCCTGTTCAACAGCTCCTTCTGCTTCGGCGGGGAGGAGAGCGCGGGGGCGAGCTTCCTGCGGTGCGACGGAACGGTGTGGACCACGGACAAGGATGGCCTGCTCCTCGGGCTGCTCGCCGCGGAGATCACCGCGCGCACCGGCCGGGATCCCGGCCAGCTCTACCGCGAACTCACCGCGCAGTACGGCACGCCCTGCTACACGCGCATAGACACCGCGGCCACGCCCGCCGAGAAGCAGAAGCTCGCGAAGCTCTCGCCCGCCGCCGTGACGGACACGCGGCTGGCCGGCGACGAGATCACCGCGAAGCTCACGCAGGCGCCCGGCAACGGCGCGGCCATCGGCGGGCTGAAGGTCGTGACCGCGCGCGGCTGGTTCGCCGCCCGGCCGTCCGGCACGGAGAACATCTACAAGCTCTACGCCGAGAGCTTTGTGGACGACGCGCACCTCGCGAAGATCGTGGCGGAGGCCCGGGCGCTCGTGGGCCGCGCGCTGGCGGGGTGAACCGGTCCGGAGGCGCGGTTCAGAGGGTGTAGAAGCGGTGCTGGCCCGGGAAGCCGGACAGTTCCGCCTCGCCGAGCTCCTGCGTGGCGGCCAGTTCCTTGGCCGCCGGCTCACTGAGCGTCAGCTTCCAGCCTGCGGTGCCAGCGGCCTTCTCCATGCGGAAGACGAAGTGGACCTCCGCGCCCATGAGGCTTTCCTCGCCAAACGAATGCTCCGCGTCGAGCGCCACCGCCCCCCGGTGGAGGACGATGCGGAACGGCGGCGGGCCCGCCGTCTGCATCCGCCGGAGCACCTCGAGGGTCCGACGCACCGCCTCCACGGATTCCGCGGCGGGCGGCCAGTAGGCGAGGAAGCCGTCGCCCAGGTACTTGTTGATGACGGCGCCGTGCTCCTCGAGCGCGTCCTTGCAGGCCAGGAACCAACGGCCGACGAACACGCTGAACTCCTCCGGCGGGAGCTGCTGGCTGAGCGAGGAGGACTTCTCGATGTCCACCAGCAGGAGCCACGCCCGCACAGCCTGCGGCGGGCGGCGGAAACCCTCCGTGGTGCGCGTGCCGTCCGCCGTGGTGAACGCGGAGGCCGCCCGCCGGAACCGGAAGCGGTGCCCCGACACCTCGATGCAGTCCCCTTCGCTCAGGGGCACCGGCTGCCGGACGCGGCGGCCCTGGTGCATCGTGCCGTTGGTGCTGCCGAGGTCCACGAGCCAGAACTCACCGCCCTGCTCATGCACCAGGGCATGGCGCCGCGAGACGGAGGTGGACTCGATCCGTAGCGCGCTCTTGGAGGACCGGCCGATGACGAGCGTTCCAACCACCGGCGTCACCGCGCCGGCGGCGTCTTCCAGCCAGCCGTCGGCCAGGGGACTGTCGGCGGGTTCGCTCATGGACACGGCAATATGGCGTGAACGGGAGAATTCCGCCACGCCAAGGCCGACGGACTCAAGGGTTGTAATTCAGCCACGGCCCCAGCCAGCGCTCCATGTCCGGCACCGGCCGGCCCTTGCGGCGGGCCAGGTCTTCCACCTGGTCCTTCCCCAGCTTGCCGACGGCAAAGTACTTCGACTCCGGATGCCCGAAGTAGAGGCCGCTGACGCTGCTGCCGGGCCACATGGCGAAGTTTTCCGTGAGCTTGATGCCGGTGCCCTTCTCCGCGTCGAGCAGCTTCCAGAGCGTGCCCTTCTCCGTGTGGTCCGGGCACGCAGGGTAGCCGGCGGCCGGACGGATGCCCCGGTACTCCTCGTTGATGAGCTGTTCGCTCGTGAGCTGCTCGGCCCGGCCGAAGCCCCATTCCTTGCGCACCCGCTGGTGCAGCCACTCGGCGAAGGCCTCGGCCAGGCGATCGGCCAGCGCCTCGGCCATGATGGCGTTGTAGTCGTCATGCGCGGCCTTGTACTGCTTCACCAGATCGTCAAGGCCGAGGCCGGTGGTCACGGCGAAGGCGCCGAGGTGGTCGCCCTGCGGCGCGATGAAGTCGGCGAGGGCCCAGTTGGGCGAGCCGTCGCCCTTCTCCATTTGCTGGCGCAGGAAATGGAACCTGGTCAACGGCTTCGTCCGTGCCTCGTCGGCGAAGATTTCCACGTCTTCACCCGCGCGGTTCGCCGGGAAGATCCCGTACACGCCGCGGGCGCGAATCAGCTTCCTGGCGATGATCTCGTCCAGCAGCTGCTGCGCGTCGGCGAAGAGCTTGCGCGCCTCTTCGCCGTGTTTCTCGTGCTGGAGAATCTTCGGATAAACACCGCGCAGCTCCCAGGTGTGGAAGAACGGCGACCAGTCAATGAACCCGCGGAGCGTGGCCAGCGGCACGTCCTCCAGCACGCGCACGCCGGTGAACTCAGGCTGCGGCAGGTCGTCGAACATCAGCTTCGGCGCGTTGGCGCGGGCCTGTTCGAGCGGGAGCAGCTTCACCTGCTGCGCGCCGTGCTGTTCGCGGAGCTTTTCG
>JBJXFY010000110.1:0-23217 GCA_046155815.1 Limisphaerales bacterium
AGCCGCCGGCCGTCGTCCGCCCGCGCACCGGGGACATCAGCCACTACCGCCACGGGCCGCACGACCCGCGGCCCGACCTGTCCGATCCGAACAACTGGGAGCTGGGCGAGGTCGCCGTGGAACAGGCGTTCAAAACGGGCGGTGAGGGCGTGACGACGAACACCTTCACGCTGCACCTCGGCCATTATCGCGCCGTGCTGGAGACGCGCGACCGCGCCGGCCAACTGGCGACGGCTCGGCTGCCGCTGCGCGTGCTGGATCCGGCGGCAGGCGCGCTGGGCTTGAAGGTGCCCCAGGTCGTGGCCGCGCCGCGCTGGCGCGTTGAGCCGGGCGACGAGTTCACGGCGCTGTGGGGCACGGGCTACGAATCGGGGCGCGCGTTCATTGAGATTGAGCGCGACGGGCGGATGCTGGCGCGCTTCTGGACGGAGCCGGGCCGCACGCAGCAGATCATCAGGCAGGCCGTGACCGAGGAACTGCGCGGCGGCTTCACGCTGCACGTCACGCAGGTCCGCGAGAATCGCGCGCTGTTCGAGACGCACCGCATCGAGGTGCCGTGGTCGAACAAGGATCTCGACCTCGCGTGGGAGACCTTCCGTTCGCGGCTCGAGCCGGGGCAGAAGGAGCAGTGGACCCTGGTCATCCGCGGCCGCGATGGCACGAACCGGCCGCCGGCCGCCGCGGAACTGGTCGCCGCGCTCTACGACGCCTCGCTGGACCAGTTCCTGAAGCACGGCTGGCCGGCGAAGTTCGGGTTCTGGCCGGCCGCGCGGGCGATGCCGCGGCCCGTGCTCGCGGCGGGCGGCGGCTGGCTCGAGGGGCCGGGCCGATGGCAGTTGCTTCTGGAGGGCGTTCCGCTGACCTACCGGCATTTCCCGCCGGGCTGGGCGTGGCCGATGCAGGTTGATTCGGTCAGGGCTCTCGCGATGCCGATGTCCGCCGCCGCAGGCCGTAGCGACGTGTTGCGCGAGGAGAGGTTCGCCTTGGGCGCGGTGGCCGAGCTCGCGGACGCCAAGGCCGGACTTGCCGGCGACGCGGCCTATGGCGCCATCGCCGGCGCCAAGCCTGCCGGCCCGGCCCCCGACCCCTCCACCGTCACCGCCCGCCGGAACCTCCAGGAAACCGCCTTCTTCCTGCCGCAGCTCGCCAGTGACTCGAACGGCGTCGTGCGCCTCACCTTCACGATGCCCGAGGCGCTGACGGAATGGCGTTTCCTGGGCTTCGCGCATGACCGGCAGCTTCGCTCGGGCTTCCTCGAGGGCCGCACGGTCACCGCCAAGGAGCTGATGGTGCAGCCCAACCCGCCCCGCTTCCTGCGCGAGGGCGACGAGGTCGAGTTCACCGTGAAGGTCTCGAACCAGTCCGCCGGACGGCAGACGGGCCGCGTGCGGCTGGCCTTCAGCTTCGCGCAGGACGGCTCGCCCGCCGACGCCGCGCTGGGCAACGCCGCGCCGGAGCTGGACTTCGACATCCCCGCGAAGGAATCGCGCAGCTTCGGCTGGCGCATAAAGGTGCCGGACGCCTGCGGCTTCCTGACGTTCAAGGCCACCGGCACGACCGGCCGGCTGAGCGACGGCGAGGAGGGTTATCTGCCCGTGCTGTCGCGCCGCGTGTTCCTCACGGAGTCGCTGCCGCTGCCGATCCGCGGGCCGGGCGAGCGCCGCTTCACCTTCGCGTCGTTGAAGGATTCGGCGGCTTCGCCATCGGTGCGGCACGAGTCGTTCACCGTGCAGATGGTGTCGAATCCCGCGTGGTACGCGGTGCTCGCGCTGCCGTACCTGATGGAGTTCCCGCACGAATGCAGCGAGCAGACCTTCAACCGGCTGTACGCGAACCTGCTCGCCCGCCACATCGCGAATTCCGACCCGCGGATCAAGGCCGTCTTCGACCAGTGGCGCGCCACGCCCGCGCTCGACAGCCCGCTGGAGAAGAACCCGGAGCTGCGGAACATCGCCCTGCAGGAGACGCCTTGGCTGCGCGCAGCGAAGGATGAGGCGCAGGCCCGCCGCAACGTGGCCGTGCTCTTCGAGGGGAACCGGCTCGAGGCCGAGATCGCCGCCGCGCAGCGCAAGCTGGCGGAGATGCACCAGGAGCAGGGCTGGCCGTGGTTTCCCGGCGGCCCGCGCAACGAGTACCTCACGCTCTACATTGTCACCGGCTTCGGCCGGCTCCGGCACCTCGGCGCGGAGGCCGACCTCGGCCTCGCGCTCGAGGCGCTGCCGGGCCTCGACGCGGCGCAGGCCGAACGCCACGCGCGCCTCAAGAAGGACGGCGTTCTGGACCGCAACAACCTCGACCCGCACACGGCCTTGTACCTGTACGGCCGCAGCTTCTTCCTGCGGGACCGCCCGGTGGACGCCGCGCACCGCGAGGCCTTCGAGTACTGGCAGGCGCAGGCGCGGCGGCACTGGCTGACGCTGCCGCGCCTGTCGCAGGGCCACGCCGCGCTCGCCCTGAAGCGCCTCGGCGACGCCGCGACGCCCGCGGCCATCCTCAAGTCGCTCAAGGAGCGCAGCGTGACGGACGAGGAGTTCGGCCGCTTCTGGCGCGACGAGGAATTGTCGTGGAGCTGGCACCGCGCGCCCATCGAGACGCACGCGCTGATGATCGAGGCCTTTGACGAGGTGGCCGGCGACGCCGCGGCCGTCGAGGAGCTGAAGGTCTGGCTGCTCAAGCAGAAGCAGACGCAGAACTGGCGCACCACCAAGGCCACCGCCGACGCCGTGTACGCCCTGCTCCTCCGCGGCCCCGACCTGCTCGCCAGCACACGCCTCGTCGAAGTGAGTGCGGGCGGCCGGTCCTTCACTCCAGACCCCGGACGCCAGACCCCGGACGCGAAGATCGAGCCCGGCACGGGCTTCTACCAGGTCCGCCTGCCCGCCGCCGAGGTGACGCCGCAGCTCGCCCAGCTGGTCGTGAAGAAGGCCGACACCGGCGTCGCGTGGGGCGCGGCGTACTGGCAGTACTTTGAGGACTTGGAGCGGGTGAAGCCCTACGCCGGCACGCCGTTGACGATCACCAAGACGCTCTTCACCCGCGTGAACACGAAGGCCGGCCCCGTGCTCCAGCCCATGACGGGCGCGGTGCGGGTTGGCGACGAGCTCGTCGTGCGGCTCGAGATCCGCACGGACCGCGACCTCGAGTTCGTCCACCTCAAGGACCAGCGCGGCAGCGGCACGGAGCCGGTGAACGTGCTCACGCAGTTCAAGTGGCAGGACGGCCTTGGCTACTTCGAGAGCACGCGCGACACGGCGAGCCACTTCTTCATCGAATACCTGCCGAAGGGGACGTACGTCTTCGAGTACCCCGTCCGCGTGCAGCTCCGCGGCGCGTACCCGGCGGGCTTCGCGGAGATCCAGTGCATGTACGCCCCCGAGTTCAACGCCCGGTCGGCGAGCCGGCGGCTCGAGGTGAACTGAACCGGGACGCGGCTGCTGGATTTCGCGAGGGCATGGCCGCCCCGGGCCGCTTCGACAGCCGGCGGAATGCGCCGGGGTCATGAGCCCCTGCCTCACCCGCCCTCGCGGCCTACCGTGGCGGTGGTGCCCGGCTATGTTTCCCGCGATGCCCGCCCGCCCGCCCGTCGAAGTCGCCGCCGCGCTGGTGTTCCGTGATGGCCGGCTGCTCATCGCGCAACGCCCGCCGGGCAAGCACCTCGCGGGGCTTTGGGAGTTTCCCGGCGGCAAGCGCGAGCCGGACGAGACGTGGGAGGCGTGCCTCCGCCGCGAAATCCGCGAGGAACTGGACTGCGATGTCGAGGTCGGCGAATGCCTCGCCGAGATCGGTCACGACTACCCGGAAAAGTCCGTCCTCCTGCGTTTCCATGTGTGCCGGCTGCAGGATGGCGAGCCGCGGGCCGTGGGCTGCGCCGCGGTGGCGTGGGTCACGCGGGAAGGGCTCGCCCGGCACGAGTTCCCGCCCGCGGATGCGGCGCTGTTGGCGCGGCTGCAGGCGATGCCCTGGCCCGACGCTCCGCCGGCGGACAGGCCTTGATCCATGGCGGCGATGCCCACGCCGCCCAGGGTGTCCGCGGCGCCCCGCCGCGGCATGCGCCGGCAGCCATGATTCTCCGTGCCGCCCCCTTGACATCACTGTCCTAGTGTATTAGGACAGTCGCGTCACCCGTGCACCTCAACGTCCAGTACGACCTCGGCCAGCCGGTCTACCTCCAGATCGTGGACCAGGTGAAGGCCGCCGCCGCCTCCGGCGCTCTGCGTCCCGGCGAGCCGCTGCCCGGCATCCGACCGCTGGCCGAGCGGCTCCGGGTAAACCGCAACACCGTGGCCCGCGCCTATCTCGAACTGGAGCGCGAGGGCGTCATCGAGACCCGCCAGGGCAAGGGCTGCTTCCTCCGCGCCAACGGCGAGCCGCGCCTCCGAAAGGCGGCGCGCGCGGAAATGCTCAGCGGCCCGCTCGACGCCGCCATCGTGCAGGCCCACCACCTCCAGATCCCGGACGACGAGCTGCTGCGCCTGCTGCGCGAGCGCCTCGAACACTTTCACCAGGCCCGCGAGGCCAACCGGAGCTGAACCATGAACGCCGACACCCCCGCCCTCGAACTCCGCGGCCTGTCCCGCCGCTTCGGACGCACGGACGCCGTCCACGGCCTCGACCTCACCGTGCCGCGCGGCTGCTGCTACGGCTTCTTCGGCCGCAACGGAGCCGGCAAGACCACCACCATCAAGTGCCTGCTCAACCTCCTCCGCCCCGACGCCGGCACGGTGCGCGTGCTCGGCCTCGATCCCGCCCGTGACGAGGTCGAGGTGAAGCGCCGCCTCGCCTACGTGCCGGACCAGGTCGCGTTCTACCCGTGGATGAGCGTGCGCGAGGCGCTGGACTACGCGGCCTCGTTCCGCCCGCGGTGGAACGCCGCCACGGAGGCGGACCTGCTCGGCCGCTTCCGCCTTGATCCCGCGAAGCCCGTCGCCGGCCTCTCGAAGGGCCAGCGCACGCAGCTCGCGCTGATCTCCGCCATCTGCGCGGAGCCGGAGCTGCTCGTGCTGGACGAGCCGACCTCGGGCCTCGACCCCATCGTGCGGCGCGAGTTCATCGAGGCGGTGATCGGCGCGTATCAGGATGCCGACCCCGGCCGCCGGACCGTGTTCGTCTCGACCCACCTCATCAGCGAGTTCGAGGGGCTGATTGACCGCTTCACCATCATCGAGAATGGCCGGGCCACGCTCACGCTCGAGGCTGACGAGGCGCGGGCCAAGTTCCGCAAGCTGCGCGTGCGCTTCCGGGAGGAGGCCCCGCCGCTCGCGCTGCCCGGCGTGCTGCGCGAAACCCGCGCCGGCCGCGAGGTCGAGCTCATCACCAACGGCGCGACGGAGCGCGTGCTGGAAGCGGTGCGCCGCCTCGGTCCCGAGGACATCGCCGCCGAGGCGCTGTCGCTCGAGGAAATCTTCGTCGTCATCAGCCAGGCCACGCCATGAACGCCGTGTGGATTCCGGGAATCCGGCTGCCGCACCCCGCGTGGCTCGCGCCGCTGCTGCTTCCGGCGCTGCCGCTGCTGGCACTGTCTCTCCACACCGAAACCGGCCAGCGCGCCAACGCTTTCGCACCCGCGCTCGGGCTGTTCCTGCTCGGGGCCGCGCTGGCCATCGGCGTGCCGGCGTGGCTGGCCCGCGCCGGCCGGCTCTGGCGCAAGGAGGCGGAGCAGCTCCGGCCCGCGTGGCTCGCCTCGCTGTTCCTCGCGCCTGCGCCGCTGCTGTTCGGCGGCGGCGACGTGGTGCCGGCCGCCGTGATGTTCTTCGTGGCCACCTGCGCGGTGGTGGCGGCCGTGCCGTTCGGGATGGAGTTCCAGCAGCGGACGCTGGGCGGGCTGCTGAGCCAACCGGTGGAGCGCGGGGATCTGTGGCGGATCAAAACGGCCGTGCTGACCGTCGCGCTGCTCGCGCACGCCGCCGCATTCACCCTCGCGCTGGGCGTCGCGGGGGCGCAGCCGCCGCCGGCGTGGCTGGCCATGATCCCGCTGGCTGTGGCCCTCGCGCTCGGCACGACGCCGTGGTGGACGCTGCTGACGCGCTCGCTGATCGCCGGGCTGGTCTTTGCGCTGGCTGTGCCGCTGGTGGCCGCGGCGCTGCTCGCGCTGGCGGTGGACTTCGCCACTGCCGACCAGGACGTCGGCGTGGCCGCGCAGGCCGAACGCTGGACCTTCAATCTCGCGCTCTGGCTGGCCGCGCCGCTGTACGCCGCGGCCGGCGCGTGGCTCGGCCGCCGGCGCTGGCTGGGGCTGGAGGCCGTCGAGGCGGACGACACCACGCTGGCGGGCCTGTTCCCCCGACGGAACGCCGGCCGGACGCAGGCGCGGCGGCAGTCCGTCTGGCTCCAGCTCGCGGGCAAGGAACTCCGGCTGCACGCCGTCACCTGGGCCGTGTGCGGCCTCACGGTGCTGCTGGCTTTGATCGTGCTCGGGCGCGACTGGAACGTGGGCACGCGCGAGGCGTTGACGGTGTTCACGGCGATGCTCGCGGCGCTGACCGTGCTGCTGGCCGGCGCGACCAGCATCGCGGAGGAACGACGGCTGGGCACGCTGGACGGGCAACTGCTGCAGCCCGTGTCCCGCGCGCGGCAGTGGTGGCTCAAGCTGCTGCTGGCGGCGGTGCCGGCGGGGGTGGCGGTGTTTGCGGCCGTGGTCGCCGCCATCGGCTTCCGCGGGCTGACGCAGCCGGGCGAGGCGGCCATGGCGAACCTGCTGATCGTCGCCGGCTTTGCGTCCGGCGGCTTCGTGGCCGCGGTGCTGGCCTCCTCGGCCTCGGCGAACGCGCTCCGCGCGCTGATCGCGGGGCTCGTGATCTTCTTTGCCGGAGCGCTGGCCATTGGGGGCACGATGGCGCTCCTCGACCTCGTCCAACGGGACACGATCTTCCAGCCCGCGGCGGAGACTTGGCGGACGGGACGGCTCGCGGACGGGACGGACCTTCTGGAGCGGGCCGCCGCCCTCACCCCGGCGGAACTGGAGGGCCTGCAATCGCCGACCTTCAACCCCGAAGACCGGTTTGGATTCTGGGCCGGCCTGGGGATGGCGATCTGGGCTGTTGTGCTGGCCGCGGCGCTGGCCTGCGCCTGGCGCAACTTCGTCAGCCCGGCCGGAGCGTCGGGCCGGCTGCTGCGTCAGGGCGTGGTGGTGATCGGCGTGCTGGTCGTCTGCGTCGCCGCGGCCGGCGCCTGGATGCTGCGACAGGTGGCCGTGGCGCAGGAACGTGGCCTGCTGCTGCATGCCCGCGGGCATCTGGCGTGGGAGCAGCAGCTTTCGCCGGCGCAGCGGGAGCTGCATCGTCTGCGACGCACCGGTGTCCTGCATCGCACGGTCGAACTGTATTTGAAGCCGGCGGCCGATGCCCCGCCCGACACGCTGCCTGGCCGGGAGCGGCGCCTGCTTCGCGGTGGCACCACTCATCAATTCGGCCTGCCGCTCAAGCCGGCCGACCTGGAGAACGTCCTCGAGCGCGCGGTGCTGCCCGACGAAAAGCTCCGCGAAGCCCTGCGCCGCGAGGCGGAGACGGCGCGGTAGGCCGTTTCAAAACACCTCCACGTACAGCGCCCGCAGCTCGTCGCGCGTGACGGGCACGGCATTCGTGCGGTGGCAGGGGTCTTCCCAAGCCTGGTCGGCCAGCGTGTCGAGCTGGCCCGCCCGCACGCCGTGGTCGCGCAGCTTCGTGTTCAGGCCGAGGCCGGCGAGGAGGTTCATCAGGAAGCCGACCGTCCTGCAGTCCGCCTCGCCGTCGCTGCACGTCACGACATCCAGCCCGCAGGCGAGGCCGACGCGGCGGTAGAGGCCGGGCTTCCGCCGGGCGTTGAAGTTCATCACCGCCACAAGGCAGAGCGCGTTGGCCAGCCCGTGGTGCATCCCGCACTGCGTCGAGAGCGGATGCGCCAGCGAATGCACCGTGCCCAGGTCCTTCTGGAACGCCACCGCGCCCATCGCCGCGGCCACGAGCATCTTCCCGCGCGCGTCGAGGTCGGCACCGTCGCGGTACGCCCGCGGCAGCGCCTCGACCACGAGGCGGATGCCCTCGAGCGCGATGCCGTCGCACATGGGGTGGAACACCGGGCAGGTGAAGCTCTCGAGGCAGTGCGTGAGCGCGTCGGCGCCCGTGGCGGCGGTGAGCCTCGGCGGGAGGCTGACGGTGAGTTCGGGGTCGAGGATGACGAGCTTTGCGAGCAGCTCGGGGTGGAAGAGGACGGCCTTCCGCCGCGTCGCGTCGAGCGTCACGACCGAGCTGCGGCCGACCTCGCTGCCGGTGCCGGCCGTGGTGGGAATCGCAACGCACGGGGCGAGGCCGCTCCAGTCGCGCTCGTCGTAGAACTTTGTGAACTCGAGGCCCGGCCGCTTCGCGAGCAGGCGCACGGCCTTGCCGACGTCGAGCGCGCTGCCGCCGCCGAAGGCGATCACGCCGTCGCAGCCCGCGGCCGCGTACGCCGCCGCGCCGGCACGCACGTCGGCCTCGACGGGGTTCGGGGTGACGCCGGAGAAGACGTGCCAGCCGCGGCCCTCCGCCGCCGGGCCGAGCACCGCGCGCAGGCCGGCGAAAGCGTCGGTTGGCAGCAGGCCTGGATCCGTCACGACGAGCGGGCGGCGGACGCCGAGGGCGGCGAGTCCCGCGGGCAGCTCGGCCAGCGCGCCGGCACCGAACAGCGTGCGGGTGGGGAAGGAGAAGGCGGTGACGCTCATGCGCGGCGGCAGGCTGGCAGGGTCGCGCGTCGGGGTCCATGACCGGCCGTTCCGGAATGTTTGGGCCAATTCCGAGTGATCTCCACGGCGACCCGGGCGGCATCCGCGTGCGCCATGGAGCCGTGGCGGCCGGCGCAGATGACCGTGACGCCCCGGTCACGAACGGCGCGCACGGAGTCACGCGCCCTACCGGCCGCTCCGGGTTCAGCGGGCCGCGGCCTCGCCCACGAGCGGCATCTCGGCGACGATGTTGATGTCCACGAAGAGGGCGAGCTGGTGCTCGACCTGGAGGAACTGCGCGGCGCGCACGGGCGAAAGCGCCTTGGCCACGCGGCCCTGGTACTTCTCCCACAGGTCCAGCCGGCGGCGCTGGAGGCGGAGCCAGTCGCGGCTGATTTCACGGGCCGAGTCATCCGCCAGCGTGCGCCCGGCGTACTCCTGGGCGAAGCGACGGATAAGCGCCAGCCGCTCGTCGCCGAGCTTCGCCAGTTCGCGCTCGTAGTCGCGGTAGATGGGCCAGAACCTCTCCGCCTCCGGTCCGGTGAGCTGCATGACCTCGTTGATGGTCCGGACCTTGGCCTGGTTGAGGTCGGAGCGGAACACCGCGAGCACGTTGGCGAGATCGTCGCCACCGCCGGGTGCCGCCGCGGGCGCCTGGGCGCGGCCGGCCGTGATGGAGGCGAGCAGGACTGCGGCGAGGACAGGGAGAATGCGTCGTGAGTTCATGGGAGTGCGATTCAAGGATTGAGCTTGGAGTCCTTCCAGTACTTCGTGCCCGAGACAGTGGCCTGGAGCGAGATGCCGCTTTCGGTGAACTGATAGACCTCGATGGACCCGCCGGCCTCGATCCCGGCGGTTCCGCCCGTGGCGGGGCCGGCGACTGCGCGGGCGTCGCCCGAGGCAGCGCCGGCCACGGTGCCATCCTTGTAGTCCACCGCGCCGCGCACGCTCTGGCCGGCCGAGGCGCCTTCGCCCTTGTACTGGGCCGAGGCGTCCGCCTGCCCGCCGAATTGCCAGCCCTGCTCGACGAACTGCCGGAGGGTGGCGGGATCGCGGAAGACGAAGACGACGCGCACGTCCTTCACGCCGTAGCCGACGCCGCCGCCGAGGGAAGCCATGCGCATGAAGACGTCGCGGTTCGCGGCGTTGTCGCGCACCACGCCGTAGCCGTTGCCGGTGGCGAGCAGGAAAAGGTTCATGTCCTTCTGGCTGAAGGTCGCGTAGCCGGCGGCCTTGGCGAGCCTCTCCTTCAGCTCGGGCCGGCTGCGGTAGAGCTCGGCCAGCATCTCGTCGCGCTGCTGGAGGATGTGCCGGCGCTTGTCTTCGGGGTTGTCGCCCTTGGGGCCGAGCAGGCCGCCGCGGGCGGGGGTGGAGGGCAATGCGCCCAGCAGCGAGGCGAGCGCGAGCAGGGCCAACTTGTTTTTCATGGCGGTCTTTTTTGGCGGAACGTCCGTCGGATCGTCCTTCATGTCGTGGCCACGGGCCTCGTGGCGCGGACATTGTCCGGTGGCTCCCGCCTCGATCATCGTCTGGATCCTCTCGAGGTTGACGGAGCCAGTGGTCAGGCTTGGCGGCAAGTCTTCATGGTCCTGAGGATTTTGCCAGCCAACTGTTTCCTACGCAGAAGCCCGAAGGCGCGGTCGGGGAACGAGTCGTGGCAGGTGTTCGCGTTGCGCTCGGCGTGCTCGAAAGGGTCGCGGCGCTGGTTGAAGTGCAGCGGGGCGTGCAGCCCGGTGAACAACTCCCGCCACCTATCGGAGGCGCCGCCGCAGCTCTGCTGGCCACCGTGGTCGGCGAAGGCCAGTCCCTCGCGGACAAGGTGATCAATGCCCGGCGTCTGGTGGCGCATCATGACGCGGCTGTTTTGGCTGACGCTCCAGATTCCGATTTCATCGCCCCAGAGGATCGGGATGTTGGTCCTTTTCTCCTGCGCCGGGACGGGGCTGGTGCCTGCCTCCAGGGCGAGGATGATGCCGAGCAGGTTCCGCGAGGAGTGCGGGTTGAACTGCATGGAACTGACAGGTCGGTGACGGCAGTCGCGCCGATGGGGCCCCGGCTTGGAACCGGGTCGATGGCTGGCAGGCGGCCGCGCCATCTTCAATCCACATCCGGCCGCGCGGCCGCGTCCCACGCTCCGCCGCCGGCGAGCGCCGCGAAGCGCCGCACCGCCTCGTCCAATCCCGGCAGCGCGTCGGGCCGGTAAACGACTGGCGGAAGCGCCCGCGCCACCAGCGCCCGCGCCGCGGCCACGTCCGGCAGCGCGCCGACGGTGAGCGCCTGCACCAGCGCGTTGCCCAGCGCCGTGGCCTCGGCCGGGCCGGCGTGGACGGGCAGCCCGCAGGCGGCCGCGGTGAGGCGGTTCAGCAGCGCGTTCCGGCTGCCGCCGCCCACGACGTACAGCCGGCGTACGCTCCGGCCCGCCACGGCTTCCGCCTCACGCAGCGTGCGGCGGTACTGGAGGGCGAGGCTCTCGAGCGCGCAGCGCATGAAGGCGCCCGGGGTGTCCGGCACGGGCTGGCCGGTCTCGCGGCAGAAGTCCGCGATGCGCGCGGGCATGTTGCCCGGCGCGAGGAAGCGCGGGTCCGCCGGGTTCACGAGGCTGCGCCACGGGGCGGCGGCCTCCGCCTGGGTGGCGAGCGCGGCGTAGTCCAGGACCTGCCCCCGCTCGGCCCAGGTCCGGCGGCACTCCTGTACGAGCCAGAGGCCGATGAGGTTCTTCAGCAGCCGGACGGTGCCGCCGTGGCCGGCTTCGTTGGTGAAGTTCAGGTCGCGGCACGCGGCGGTCAGGCACGGTGCGGGCAGCTCGAGCCCCAGCAGCGACCAGGTGCCCGAGCTGAGGTACGCCCAGTCGTCACCCGCCGCGGGCACGGCCAGCACCGCGGCGGCGGTGTCGTGCGCGCAGCCGGCGATGACTTCCAGGCTGGCGGCGCCGAGGGCGGACCGCAGCTCGGGACGCAGCGGGCCAAGGCGCGTGCCGCTGGGCACGATCTCCGGGAACAGCCGCCGCGGCAGGCCGAGCCGTCCGATCAGGCCCCACGCCCACGCGTCGCCGGCCGCGTCGCGCAGCGCGCTCGTGCTTGCCAGCGTGGCCTCCGCCGCGATGCGGCTGGTGAGCCGCTGGTGGAAAGCGTCGGCGATCCAGAGCACCTGCGCCGTCTCCGCCAGCCGTGCCGGCTCCTCGGCAAGAAGCTGGCAGGAGGAGTTGATGGCCATGCGCTGGATGCCCGCCGCGGCGAACTGCTCCGGCCACGGCACGCGCGCATCGGCCAGCGCCTGCCCGCGGGCGCAGCGCGCGTCGCGGTACGAGAAGGCCGGCACCAACCACCGGCCGGCCGCGTCGAGCCGCACATAGTCCACGCCCCACGAATCCACCGCGAGCGTCGCGCCCGGCGGCAGGTCCGGCGTGGCGAGCCGCAGGCCGTCGAGCATGCCGGCCCAGAGGCGTTCCAAGTCCCAGACCAGCGAATCCCCGTCCGCGGCCGGGCCGTTGGGGAAGCGGTGAACCTCGCGCAGCGCGACGCGCCCTTCGCGGAACGCGGCATGCATGACGCGCCCGCTCTCCGCGCCGAGGTCCACCGCGAGGCAATCGAAGGGCTTCATGGGCGGAGAGTCGTGCTCGTCGTCGTCATCGTCGGTTTCGAGCACGGGCACGAGCGAGACAATGAGATGATGCCGCGCATGGCTCGCCGCTTCGTAAGCGATCCCGCGCCGTCCGCCAACCGCGGCTTGCCCGCCGCGCGCGGCCGCGGCCCATTCGGGTCGTGGGAGAGCGCCGCGCCTTCACCCTCATCGAGCTGCTGGTGGTCATCGCCATCGTCGCGATCCTCGCGTCGCTGCTGCTGCCCGCGCTGGCGAAGGCGAGGCAAAAGGCCGGCCGCGCGGCCTGCGCCTCGAACCTCCGCCAGCTCCACCTCGCCGCCCGCGTGTACGCGGACGACGCGGGCGACCGCCATCCCGCGCCCCTCGCGGCGACACCGTGGCCCGCGCTCCTCGGCCTCGCCGTGTCCAACGCGCCCGGCGTGCTGCGCTGCCCGGCGGACCGCGGGCCGGCCGGCGCGTTCACCGCGCCCGCCGATCCGGCATGGACCAAGGTGAGCTACCTGCTGAACGGCTTCCGCGACTACTTCGAGGCCGCGGTGCCGCCGGACGACCTGAAGCTGCTGGCCAAGGGCCGGCTCGCCACCGGCCTGCCGGACGGCGCGGTGGCGCATCCCTCGGAGACGATCCTCGCGGGCGAGCGCCGCCGCGGGAGCCCGGCGCTCCATGCGGAGGTGCTGCCGCTGGATGAAAACTTTCTCCAGCATGTGGACGAGTCTCGGCACGGCGCCGCGCCGGGCGGCCCGGGCGGGGCGGCGAACCACGCCTTCTTCGACGGCTCGGTGCGGCCGGTGGCCTGGGGCAAGGCCACCTGCCCGGTGAACTTCTGGTGCGTGCTGGACGCCTGGCGCACCAACGCCGCCCTCTGCCGGCCGCGTTGACGCCGCGCCGCCGCCCGGCCCAGCCTCCCGCGCGCAAGCCCGACCCGCCCGCGATGGCCGCGACCTCCACTGAAACCCGGCGCGACGTGGTGCTCCTGACCGGCGCCACCACCGGTATCGGCCTCGCGCTGGCGCGGCTGCTCGCGGCGGAGGAGTCCTTCCACCTGATCCTCACCGCGCGTGAGGCCTCGCTCGGGCGGCTGGCGGAGGCCGGCTTCCGTGAGGGTCCGCACGTCTGGCTGCGCGCGCTGGACGTGACGCGCGACGACCAGCGGCGGCACGTCGTCGCGGAGGCCGGCCGGCTCCTGGGCGGCGTGGACGTGCTGGTGAACAATGCGGGCGTCACGTTCCGCTCCGTGCTCGAGCACGTGAACGAGCGCGAGTGGCTCGAGCAGATGCGCGTGAACTTCCGCGGCCCCGCCGAGCTCGCCCGCCTGTGCCTGCCGTGGATGCGCGAGCGGCGGCGCGGCCGGATTCTCGGCGTCTCCAGCGTGGGTGGGATGATGGCGATGCCGACGATGGCGCTTTACAGCGCAAGCAAGTTCGCGCTCGAGGGCGCGTTCGAGGCCCTCTGGTACGAGGTCCGGCCGTGGAACATCCGCGTCAGCCTGGTGCAGCCGGGCTTCGTCCACAGCGACGGTTTCACGCACACGCTCTACACGGCGCAGGCGCGGCACGGGGAGCAGGAAGTGCGCGACCCTTATCACGCCCACTACGAGCAGATGGCGGCGTTCATTGCGCGGTGGATGGGCCGCGCACCGGGCACGCCCGAGTCCGTCGCGCGCGTGATCCGGCGGGTCATGCGGATGCGCCGCCCGCCGCTGCGCGTGCCGGCCACGCCGGAGGCGCACCTCTTCGGGTGGCTGCGGCGCTGGGCGCCGCGCGGGCTGTACCACGCGCTGCTCTACCGCCTGCTGCCGGAGGTGCGGGTGTGGGGGAAGTAGCGGCGGCTTCTGCGCGCTTGGAAATGCCGCCTTGAACCAACGAGGCTCCTCCGCGACTGGACGCGGAAGCGGAGGTGCCGGTGGTCACCCGGCCCCGCGCCGTCCTACCTCGCCGTCAGCACCGTGTAGTTCTTCTTTCCCTTCCGCAGCAGCAGGTGGCGGCCGAAGAGCAGGCGGTCCGCCGCGACGTGGTGATGCACGTCGCCGGTGCGCTCGTTGTTCACGTAGATGCCGCCGCCCTCCACGTCCTTCCGCGCCTGTCCCTTCGAGGGGCAGAGGCCGGCGGCGACCAGCAGGTCCGCCAGCGGCGCGCCTGCGCCTTCGAATTGGCTTCGGGCCACCTCGTGCGTCGGCACCTCGCCCACGATCTCGCTGAAGGTCGCCTCGCTCACGCCGTCCAGCCCGCCGCCGAACAGGATCTCGCTCGCGCCGACCGCCTCCGCGGTGGCGGCCGGGCCGTGGATCATTCCCGTGACGGCGTGGGCCAGCGCCTTGTGGGCCACGCGCGTGCCGGGGCTCGCCGCGTGCTCCGCCTCAAGCGCGGCGATTTCCTCCGCGGACAGGAAGGTGAAGAACTTCAGGTAACGCACCACGTCCCGGTCTTCGGCGCGCACCCAGAACTGGTAGAAGCGGTACACGCTGGTCCGGCGCGGATCCAGCCACACCGCGCCCGCCTCGGTCTTGCCGAACTTGGTCCCGTCGGCCTTCGTGATGAGCGGCAGCGTGAGGCCCCAGGCGGTGCGGCCAAGCTTCTTGCGGACCAGCTCCGCGCCGAGGGTGATGTTGCCCCACTGGTCGCTGCCGCCGATCTGGAGCGCGCAGTCCCGGTCGCGGCACAGGACGTAAAAATCGAAGGCCTGCAGCAGCATGTAGCTGAACTCCGTGTAGCTGATGCCCGCCTCGCGGTCCTCCATGCGCGCGCGCACGGATTCCTTGGCGACCATGTGGTTGACCGTGAAGTGCTTCCCGATGTCGCGCAGGAAGTCGAGGAAGCTCACGCCCGCGGTCCAGTCCGAGTTGTCCACCAGCGCGGCCGGATTGCCCGTGACGTGGAAGTCCAGCAGGCGCGCGAGCTGCGGGCGGACGGCGGCCACGTTCGCGGCGATCTGGTCCTTCGTGAGGAGCTGGCGTTCGGCGGACTTGCCGCTCGGGTCGCCGATGCTGCCGGTCGCCCCGCCCGCCACGGCGATGGGCCGGTGCCCGGCGAGCTGGAAGCGCCGCAACGCCAGCAGCGGGACGAGATGGCCGACGTGCAGGCTGTCGGCCGTGGGGTCGAAGCCGCAGTACAGCGCGACCGGCCCGGCGGAGAGCGCCTCCGCGAGCGCGGCGCGGTCCGTGCAGTCGGCGATGAGGCCCCGCCACTCGAGTTCGGCCAGGATTTCCATGGACGCGGCAGTGAAGCCGGGCGGGCTCGCGGGCGCAAGGCGGTCCGGGTGTCGGTGGGATTTCATCAACGGCGCACCCGGACGATGGGGGAGCTGGCGGCAATGTTTTTCATGGCGGCAAGGATGCTTGGACGAGGGCGGACCGGGCGGGCGCGGCCCGGCCCTGCGGGCCCAGCCGTCCTGGTTTGCACGCACACTGTTCGCCTTTGCCCGCAACGCAGCAGCGATTCCGGGCGTCGTCGGTTGTGGGCCGCGTTTCCGGCTGGCGGCGGGGCGGGGGCGGTCTAGGTTTTCCGCGCCGTGCTGGTGCAACTGCTCAAGTCCAAGCTCCACCGCGCCGTCGTGACCGAGGCCAGCCTCGATTACGAGGGCAGCCTGGGCATCGCCGAGGATCTCATGGAGGCCGCCGGACTGCGGCCCTACGAGCGCATCCTCTGCAGCAACCTCGCCAACGGCAGCCGCTTTGAGACCTACGTCATCCCCGCGCCGCGCGGCACCGGCACGATCTCGCTGAACGGCGCCACGGCCCACCTCGGCCGGGCCGGCGACCGGCTCACGATCATGAGCTTCGCCGCCGTGGACGCCATCGCGGCCAAACGCTGGCAGCCCGCGGTGGTGCTGTGCGGGCCGAAGAACGAAGTCCTCCGTCGGCAGGGCGCCTGACATGTTCACCGCCGCGCAGATCGCCGAACGGCTCGGGGGCACGGTCGTGGGCGACCCGGCCACGCCGCTCACCGGCTTCGCACCCGCCCACACCGCGAAGCCCGGCGACCTGACCTTCGCGGAGAACGAGGTCTTCTTCCAGGCTGCCGAGGCCAGCGCCGCCGCCGCGATCCTGGTGGCCGGCGAATGGGCCTCGACGGGCAAGTCCTTGATCCTGGTGCCCAACGCGAGGATCGCGTTCGCCCAGGTGCTGCCGCTGTTTTTTCCGGAGCCGGCGTACGCCGCGGGCGTGCATCGCACGGCGGTCGTGTCGCCGCAGGCCGTGCTGCATCCGACCGCGCACGTCGGCCCGCACTGCGTGGTGGACGACGGCGCACGCATCGGCGCGCGGACCGCGCTGCTGGGCGGCAACCATGTCGGCGCCGACTGCGATCTGGGCGAGGACTGCCGGCTCTTTCCCAACGTGGTGCTCTACGCCCGCACCCGCCTGGGCGACCGCGTGCGCCTCCATGCCGGGACCGTGATCGGCGCGGACGGCTACGGCTACGTGCAGGAGAACGGCGTCCACCGGAAGGTCCAGCAGATCGGGACGGTGATCATCCACCACGACGTGGAGATCGGCGCGAACTGCACGGTGGACCGTGGTGCGCTGGGCGCGACGGTGATCGGCCAGGGCACGAAGATCGATAACCTCGTGCAGATCGGGCACAATGTCGTCATCGGGGAGCACTGCCTGATCGTCTCGCAGGTGGGCATCGCGGGCAGCACGCGCCTCGGGAACCACGTCACCCTCGCCGGGCAGGCGGGCCTCGCTGGACACCTGAAGATCGGCCACCGCGCCACGGTCTCCGCACAGTCGGGTGTGATGAGCCACATTCCGGACGGCGAAAAATGGCTCGGCTCCCCGGCCGCGCCGGACCGCCTCATGAAGCGCGTCTATCTGGCGTGGCAGCGGCTGCCGGACCTGCTGCGGCGCGTGGCGGTGATCGAGGCGCACGTGGGCTTGAAGGACGGCGCCGCGGGACAATTGCCGTCGGCGGCCCCTGATGCGCCACCTCCGCCGGGAAGGTCGTCCGAGTCTGACTTGCGCCGCCAGCCGTAGGCCGGCCGATGCCGCCGTCCTTTCCGCTCGACCCGCCCTGCAGCCCGCGCACAATCCCCGGACCAAACGCCCTCCTGAAATGAGCCTCCGCCTCCTCACCGCGTTGACCGCCACCGCCACGCTGCTGGCCGTCACCACCGCCCACGCTGCGCCCAAGAAGGTCATCGTCGTCACCGCCACCAAGGGCTTCCGCCACAGCTCCATCCCCATCGCGGAAAACGTCCTCGCCACCCTCGGGCGCCAGAGCGGCGCGTTCACCGTCGTGGACGTGGTGACCGGCGGGCCGGAAGGCAAGGACGACGCCGACGTGCGCGCCAAGATGACGATGGAGAAGCTGAACGCCGTGGACGGCGTGATCTTCGCCAACACCACCGGCGACCTCGCCATCCCGGACCGCGACGGCTTCCTGAAGTGGCTCGCGGACGGCCACGCCTTCGTCGGGATGCACTCGTGCTCGGACACCTTCCATGGCCATCCCGCCTTCATTGAGATGCTCGGCGGCGAGTTCCTCACCCACAAGGAGCAGGTCGGCATCACCGCCTTCAACCAGAGCCCCGGCCACCCGGCCACGCGTGACCTCGGGCCGCAGTACGTGGTGTTTGACGAGATCTACATCTTCAAGAATTTCTTCCGGCCCAAGGTCCACGGCCTGCTCGGGCTGGACGCTCACCCGAACACGCTCATGCCCGGCGACTTCCCCGTCGCGTGGTGCAAGACCGTCGGCCGCGGCAACGTCTTTTACACCTCCCTCGGCCACCGCGAGGACGTGTGGACCAGCGACCTCTACCAGCGCCACATCCTCGGCGGCATCAAGTGGGCGTTCGGCCTCGAGAGCGGCGACAGCACGCCGCAAGATCCCGCCGCGCGGCTCGCCGAGGCCGAGAAGGCCGAGGGCTTCAAGCTGCTCTTCGACGGGAAGACGATGAACGGCTGGAAGTATCGCAATCCCGACGGCCTGAAGTCCTGGGGCGTGCAGAACGGGATGCTCGTGAACACCCTCGAGAAGGACCAGCACGGCACCGACATCCTCACGGAAGACAAGTTCCGCGACTTCGTGGCGCGCTACGAATACCAGATTCCGCCGGGGGCCAACTCCGGCTTCTACCTGCGCGGCCGGCACGAGATCCAGATCTACGACGACTTCGGCAAGAAGCCCGAAATGGGCGGCAACGGTGCGATCTACAGCGTGCGGCCGGCCACCTTCAACGCCTCCCGCCGTCCCGGCCAGTGGCAGGCTGCCGAGGTGAAGATTGTCGGGCAGAAGGTGACCGTGATGCTGAACGGCGTGACCATCCACGAAAACGTGGACGTGCCCAAGGCCACTGGCGGCCAGCTCGACGACAACCTCGACCAGCCCGGCCCCATCCTGCTCCAGGGCGACCACGGCGCCGTCGGCTTCCGCAACCTTCGGATCAAGAAGCTGTAGGGTGGCCCGTAGCGGCGACGCCCCGTCGCCGAAAGGTGCCCCGCGTCGCCCCCGCCGCGGGGGAGTGCCGCCGGCATGCTGGCAGCACGCTGTGGCGCTCGCCTCCTGCCCACAGCGGCGACGCTCGCAGGGCCCGGGAAAACCGTGACCGGGCACCGCGACCACCGACCAGACCACGGACTCGGAGGGCGATGAGTCAGCCTCCGTGCCTCCCGGGGGGCTTCCGTGGCGGATCGCGCCCCCGGCTACGCCAGCCCGAAGGCCTTCTGCATCTGTTGGCGCACGAGCGTAAGGCGGGCGAGGTCGCCGCCGCCCACCTCGGCGGTGGCCCAGCCGGTGAAGCCGATGTCCGCCAGCGCCTTTCGCACCTGGTCCCACGGCAGGTCGTCGTCCTCGGCCGTGATGTCCACGAACTTGTCCTTGGCGCGGCTGAAGCCCTTCACGTCGAGCTTCACGCAGCGGTGCGCGAAGGCGCGGATCCACTCGCCGGGCTGGCCGTACTTCCAGTGGTTGCCGATGTCGTAGTACATGCCGACCCACGGGCTGCGGAAGCTGTCCACGAACTGCACGAAGCGCTCCGTGCCCTGGTCGGGCTTGCCGTCGTGGTCGTACATCATGCGGTTCCAGACGTTCTCGATGAGGATGGGCTGGCCAAGGGAGGCGGCGAGGGGCAGCAGTTTCCGGATCTCCTGCCGGCAGCGTTCCTCGACCTCGGCGGCCTGGCCGTCGTCGCCGCGGCCGACCACGATCAGCACGCCCACGCCGCCGGCGGCGTGGGCGACGCGCAGGCAGTGCTCGATGTTGGCGCGGCCCTTGGCGCGGACGGCTTCGTCGGAGCTGGTGAGGCGGTCGTTCCAGTGGGCGTGGTTGATCGCGTTGTGGACGAAGACGCCGGATTCGCGCACGGCCTCGCGCGCCTCCTCGGGCGTGAACTCGCCGGCCTGGTCAAAGTCCACGCCGTCGAAACCTGCGTCGCGCGCGAGCCGTAGGCGGTCGGCGATGGGCAGCATCCGCCCGGCTTGTTCCTTGGGGATCATGCCGAGCTTGCACGAAAGCAGGAGGTGGCGTCCGGCCGGCGGCCGGACGAGGGCGCCTGAGGACGTGCTGGCAGCGGCGGCGCCCACGGCCGGCAACGCGGCGGAGGCGGCGACCGCCGCGGCAGCCGTGCCCAGGAAACGCCGGCGGGAGGAAGGGAGCGGTGCGGCGGGCGAGTTCATGTGCAGGGATTTTGCTCCGGCCGCCGCTTCCAGGCAACGCCCGTTCATACCCGGGCCCACGCCGGTCGGCCCGCTTGACTTGCCACCGCCTGCTTCAAGATTGGCGGCAACCAACCCGCTGATTCCGATGACGACCGAACCGAACGCCGCCGCCTCCGACGTGACGCGTCGGGACTTTCTGAAAGGCTCCTCGATGGCCTCGCTCATGGCCCTGCTGGGCGGCGTGCCGCTCATTGCGCCGACCCGCGCCGCCGAGGTCCCCGCCGCCCTGCCCTCCGGCGAAGTGATGAAGGTGGGTGTCATTGGCTGCGGCCAGTGGGGTCGCGACATCCTCAACACACTGGCGCGCCTGCCCTCGGCGGAGGTGGTTGCGGTGAGCGACACCTACGCCGCCATGCTGCGCCGGGCCAAGGAGGCCGCGCCCAAGGCCGAAGGCTACGAGGACTACCGGCAGCTTCTGGCGAACGAAGCGGTGCAGGCCGTGCTGATCGCCACGCCGACGCACCAGCACAAGGAAATCGTGCTGGCCGCGCTCAAGGCCAGGAAGCACGTCTATTGCGAGGCGCCGATCGCGCACACCATCGAGGATGCCCGCGCCATCGCGCAGGCGTCGCTGGCCGCTCCCACGCAGCTCTTCCAGTCGGGCCTCCTCCTGCGCTCCGACCCGCAGCGGCGGTTCCTGCTCGACTTCGTCCGCGCCGGAGCCGCGGGCCGCACCCTTCGTGCCGCCGCCCAGTGGCACAAGAAGCAGAGCTGGCGCCGTACCTCGCCGAACGCGGACCGTGAGGCCGAGCTGAACTGGCGCCTCCGGCGCGAGACCTCGCCCGGCCTCATCGGCGAACTCGGCATCCACCAGATGGACGTGGTCCATTGGTTCCTGGACAAACGGCCGGAGGCCGTCACCGGATTCGGGGCAACGATTCATTGGCAGGACGGCCGCGACACGCCGGACACGGAGCACGTCGTCTATGAACTTCCCGGGGGCGCGCTGATCAACTTCAGCGGCACGCTCGGCAACTCCTTCGATGCCGACTACGAGATGATCTACGGCACGGACGCCGCCGTGATGCTCCGGGGCAACAAGGCCTGGATGTTCAAGGAGGTGGACGCCCCGCTGCTCGGCTGGGAGGTCTACGCGCGAAAGGACAACTTCTACAAGGAGACCGGCATCGCGCTTGTGGCGAACGCCACCAAGCTCGCCGCCCAGGGCGACAATCCGGTCGAGGATGCGCCCTACACCAACACGCCCCTCTACTACGCGCTTGAGGCGTTCGTCTACAACGCCGACGTCGTCGGCAACGCCGCGAAGGACTTCGTCGAAAACTTCGGTGCCGATGACCCGAAGGCGCTGGCCGCGCACATCGTGAAGGAGTCTGCCAACAACCTCCCCGCCGCTTCCGCGCTGGACGGCTACGAGGCCACCGTGATCGCCCTCAAAGGCAACGAGGCGGTTCAGAAGAAGGCCCGCATCGCCATCGGGCCGGAATTGTTCAAACTTTGAAGTACCCGCCGCCCGCCCCGTCCAAACGCCGTTGCGTCATGAAAAACACCCTTCGTTTCCTCGCCGTCGCCGCCTTCGCCGCCGCCCTGTCCGTCTCCGCCGCGGACATGCTCAGGTACTCGGCCAAGCCTGGCAGCAAGGTCCGCATTGACGGCACCTCCACGATCCATGACTGGTGGGCCGAGGGTGCGATCATCGGCGGCACGCTCGACCTCGACCCCTCCTTTCCCACGGATCCGGCGAAGAGCGACCTCAAGGCCGGCGCACTGCCGGCGAAGGTGGAGGCTTCGATTCCCGTGCGATCCCTGAAGTCCAGCGGCAAGAAGCCCATGGACGTGATCATGCAGGGCGCGATGGGCGCGGAGCAGTTCCCCAAGATTGACTACAAGCTGAAGGAGCTCGTCTTCAAGGAGGCCAAGGACGGCGTGCTGCACTTCGACTCGAAGGGCGACCTCACCGTGCATGGCACGACGAAGGAACTGGCCATGCCGGTCGAGATCGTCCGGCCCGACGCGAAGACCGTCCATGTGAAGGGCAAGTCCGACCTCAAAATGACTGACTTCGGCATGAAGCCGCCCGCCCCGGCCATCGCCCTCGGCGCGATCAAGACCGCCGACGACGTGAAGATCGCCTTCGAGTGGGTCACCACTCTGGCGGAGACGAAGACGGCGGCGAATTGAACGCGCTTCCCTTCAGCACGCCGCGCCGCCGACTTCGGTGGCGCGGCGTTTTGCTTGTCCTTGCCCTGGTCGCCGTTCTGGCGGCCCTCTTCTGGCGGCCGGCCGCGCGGGCCGTCTCGTTCCGCGCCGCGTACCGCGCCATCGCGCGGAACTTCCCCGGCGTGCCGCAGTGGACGGCGGAGCAGGCCGCCGCCCGGCTGCCGGAGGCGCAGTTGCTCGACGTGCGCGAGCCGGCGGAATACGCCGTGAGCCATCTGCCCGGCGCCCGGCAGGTCGCCCCGGAGGCGGACGCGGCGGCGCGGGCGCGCACGCTCGACCCAGCGAGGCCGGTGGTTGTCTACTGCTCGATCGGCTGGCGCAGTTCCGCGCTCGCGCAGCGGCTGCAGGCGGCGGGCTTCACCAATGTCGCGAACCTGCACGGCAGCCTCTTTGCCTGGGCCGCCGAGGGCCGGCCGCTTGAGTCCAACGGTGTCCCGGCCCGCGTCGTCCACCCGTACTCGCCGCAGTACAGCTTCCTGCTCCCAGCCCGCCTGGTCGCGGCCGTGCCGACCGCAGGAGAGTGAGGGGGGCACGGAAACTCTCGGTGACGAGGCGTCGCCGTCACTTCCGCTCACGCCACCAGGCGCACTTCGATTTCGACGAGGTCGTTCACGAGGTGCTGCCCCAGCCGGTGGAACAGCTTTCCCGAGCCGTAGCGCAGGTTCCATAGCGTGCGATCGAAGGCGAGCACCGCCTGCATCGCGGCGCGGCCATCCGGCGTGCGCCCCGCCACGGCAAGGAACGTGAGCGGACGGGTCGTCGCCTTGAGCGTGAAGTCCGCCGACACGCGCAGGTTGGGCGCACCGGGACTGCTGCCGGGCACCGGCTCCGCCCGTCGCAGGACGAGCCACGCCACCGGGAAGCGCGCGGTGTCGAGGAAATCGTCGCCGTGCAGATGGTCCAGCAGCACGCGGTTCAGTGCCGTGTCCGCGATGTCCGTGCAGGTGAGGCCGTGCAAATCCAGCGTGAAGTCGCCGCCGGCCAGCCAGCCGTCCCTGAAGACCAGCTTCCCCGCAGTCAGCGGCACCGTGCCGATGTGTTTGTTGAGGAGGTTGCGACCGGTCTAGATGACACGGCTCTCCGCGAGGTCCACCGGGCGTTCGCCGTC
>JBJXFY010000117.1:0-4070 GCA_046155815.1 Limisphaerales bacterium
CGGCACGGCGAGGCCGTTGACGGCGCCTACGGCGGCTTCGTCGCGCAGCACGAGCATCATCCCGCAGCGGCCCCACAGCAGGTGCAGCATCTGGCCGGCGAGCGGCCCCCAATGCCCCGGCGGCACCCAGACCTGCGAGCCGCTCGAGTTGTCCACGGCGTGCGGCAGCCAGAGCAGCGGTGCGTCGAAGCCGGCCGGCCGGGCCTCGCTCATCTTCGGCCCGCCGTAGCCGCCGTAGAGGCCGACATTGTCCCGGCGGATTTCCCAGAGGCCCGACGATGGCGTCCACTCGCCCTGCTGCGGCGCAGCGGTGATCACGCCGCCGTCCGGCCGCGCGCCGAGGCCGTTGGGATTGCGGAAGCCCGTGGCCAGCGTCTCCTGCCGGCTCCCGTCCGCGGCCACGCGATGCACGCCGCGCGGGTCCACGTAGTAGAAGTTGCCGGCGTCGTCCTTCTCCAGGCTCGTCACGTAGTCGTGCCCGCCGGTCGAGGTGGCGATGCCGTCGAAGAAGTTTTCGTAGAAGTCCGCCTCGCCGTCGGCGTTCAGGTCGAGCAGGCGCGTGATGCGGTCGCGCCCGAGCACGAAGACCTGGCCGTCGCGGACCTTCAGCCCGAGCGGCTGGAAGAGGCCGGTGGCAAAGCGCCGCCACGTCAGCTCGCGCAGCGAGTCATCAATGCCCGTCACCTGCCAGACGTCGCCATGGATCGTGCAGACGTACGCCGCGCCGTCCGGCGTGAAGTCCACGCCCGCCGCGAAGAGCAGGGCGTGGAACGGGTTGTCGTAGGGCATCGTGAGCGTGTCCACGCCGAAGGGGCCGGCGTCCGCGCCGCGTTCGCCGCGGGTCTTGAGCCGCGCGAGGAAGCGGCCGCCGTCCGGCTCGAGCAGCGGCGCGAGGTCGGTCGGCTCGTCGCGGGCCACGATGGCGTCGAAACGATCGCGCTGTTCCGCCGGCCCGTTCCAGAGAAACACGGTGAACCGGCGTGGCTCCTGACTGGCGGGCAGCACGAGTTCAGGGGCCTCGATCACATTCCGCAACTCTCCCTCCACGCCGGCGACGGCGAGCACCAGCCGGCTGCCCCCTGACTCCATGGTGACGACGTGAAGCTTTCCGCCGCGCGTGCTGGCCTGGGCCGAACCGCCGGTTCTGCTGCCGGGCAGGCCCCCAAGCAGGAGCCGGAGCGGCCTCTCCGTCGGCGCGACATTGAACGTTCGCGTGAAGACCGGCGTGCCGCGCCACTCGAGCCACGGTGATTCGAGCACGCGGACGCCGTTCACGCGGTGCTCCAGCACGACGCGCTGGCCGTGGCGGTGAAAGCCCACGAAGCGGTAGTCTGCGTCCGGCCAGCCGGAGGCCGGGGGGAAGGGGAGGAGGTTTGTGCCGGCCGGCCGCGGCGCGCCGATCAGCCCGAAGCGCGTGCCGTCAAATTGCAGGAAGCCGTCCAGCCACACGGCCCGCAGCGCGCCGGAGCCGGTGTCGTAGGCCACGCTGCCCTCGTCCTCCTTGCCGACCTTGATCGTCAGCCCCTTGGCGACCTTGCCGGTCGGGAGCGGCAGGTTGGAGGCGAGCCACTGGCCGACCTCGGTGCGCTGCCAGCGGTTGTCGGCCCAATCCTGTTCCTTCTGCGCTTCGGGCGCGCGGCCGGCCATGGGCGGTTCGCCGGGCGGACGATCACCAGCGGCAGATGCGGCGGGCGAGGGCGCCCGCCGGACGGCCTCAGGCGGGGACGCCTGAGCCACCACGGCCGCCGCCATCTGCGGCAGCAGCTTGTCCAGGCCCGCCAGTTCCTTCCGCAGCTTCACCTCCGCGTCCTCGTCCGTGTGGCCGAGGATGCCGACCGGCCCGCGCCAGCCGCTGGCGTTGAGAACCTGGAGCATCCGCAGTTCCTCATCGCCGGTGCCGAGGGGGATGATTTTCTTCCCGGCCTGGTCGCCGTCGCGGACCATGCCATTGAGGTTGATGGCCAGCAGATGCGGCTGCATCACGCGCAACTGCTCGGCGAAAGAACTGATGTGCGCGTGGCCGTGGTGGAAGTTGTACACGATGCCGGCATTCGTGTGGCCGGTGGCGCGGAGCCGCTCGAGGATCGCAACCTGGTTGGTCGGTTCGCCGAACCAGCCAAGGTGGTTGTAGAGGCCCACCGTGCAGCCCAGCCGTTGCGCCTCCGCGCAGATGGGCGCGAGCGTGGCTGTGGCGGCGTCCAGCTTTTGCGCGAGCCGCGCCGGATCAGGCTCCGGTTCGGTGCCCATCGTGACCCAGAGCTGCGTGCGGATGCGGTTGCGTTCGAGGCAGGCCAGGATCGCCTTCGCCTCGTCATTGAGCGCGGCGGGGAACCACCAGGCCGTGATCTCAATGCCGCGCCGACGCATCGCCGCGACTTCGGCGTCGAAGGTCGGGATGTGCTCGGCGCGCCAGTCGTAGGCGAGGCGGCGCAGGCCGAGACGTTCGAGCATCGCGGCGCGCTCCTCGGGGCCGCGCTTCTGCGAATCAAAGGGGACGATGCACCAGGCGACCAGGTTGGACCGGGCGAAAATCTCGGCGGCGGAGGCGAAAGGGGCAGCGAAGATGGAGAGCGCGAGAACGGCAATGAGCGCCATGGGGTGCGCGGGCAGAGCGCAGCGGCGACGGCGCTTTTCGGGCTTTCCTGCAACTGGCCTGCGCGGCGATGCCAAAAGCGGTGTCGCGCTTCGCTTGCCACCGCACTCCAAGACGTGCGGGACCATGTGGTGAGGTTTCATGCGTTTCACGGCTTCACCTCCCGGCCCGCCGCCCACCGGAACATCTGCCGCGCCAGCTCCGCGTTGTCGTGGCCGCGGATGACGAAGCCGCCCACGCCCTGGTCGCGCAGCGCCGCGTTGCCGAGCCAGCCGGCGTCGGTGGCGACCACGACGCGGCCGCGGCCTGGCGTGGCGACCGCGAGGAGCGTGCCGGGGCCGTTGCGCGGGCCGTTCAGCGCGGGGGTGGCGGGATCATTGGCGACCACGGTCCGCGCCTGGTCGCGTGCGCGGCCGGTGAAGATGACGTGGTTGCCCATGTAGAAGGCCCAGCGCAGCCCGGCGCCAAACGGCGCGTCCGGCGGCAGCGTGTAGAGCTTGCCGTCCTGATATCCGAGGTTCGCCAGCTCGATCCCGAAACGACCGAGCAGGTGCCGGTTCAGGTCCGCGACCTCGAGGTTGTGGTTTTCCTGGTTGCCGAGGACGACCAGGCCGCCGCCGCCGAGGACGAAGCGCACCAAGGCCCGGCCGTCCGCGGCGTTGAGGTGTGCGGGCGGCGGGTTCGTGCCGTGGGCGCGCTCGTTCGGATTTGCGATGAGCACGACGGCCACGTCGCGAAGCGTGCCGCGCGCGGGGCGCTCGGCGGAGACGCGCACCTCGAAGTCCTGCGCGAGCAGCTTCATCGCCTCGCTATAGGCGCCGTCGGGCGGGTAGCGGTTCTCGCCGGGGGCCTGGTAGTGCTGGCAGTACCAGAGCACGGGCTTCGGGGCGGCCGGCGCGGCGCGGACACCGGGGCCGACCACGAGCCCCAGCAGCAGCACTGCGCGCGCGAGGGTGGACATGCGGGGATGCTGCGCGAAAGGCGCTGCGGGTGGAAGCACCGCCGCAACCCGACGGCGCTCCATCCAAACAGCGCATCGGGCAGATGCCTCCTTCCGGTTCCTCATGTTGCGTTCGTCGGGTCGCGCATTGCGCTTTCCGGCCCACGGTCGCTTGGTAGCCTGCCGGCGTGGACAGGCACCACCGGCGGGCAACCCAGTTTGCAGTCCTCCTGATCGGGCTGCTGCTGATGCCGGCACGCGGCGCCGCTCCTGACGTGTCCGGTCTGCTGCACTGGTGGCCGGATCCAGTCGAGGGCACGGATGAAGTCACGGGACGTCGGGGCATCCGCCGCGGCTTCGGGGCGCTCGAGGCCCGGCCCGACGCGCGGCTGGGCCACGCCGCCGGCTGGACGGAGCTTGGGCCGGGCCTCACGAACCAGACCTTCACCCTCACCTTCTGGATGCTGCCCGTGCATGGTTTGGTTGAAGATCATGGCGCGGTGCTTTCCCAGGACTCCGGCCTCAACGACGGCTGGG
>JBJXFY010000130.1:0-6528 GCA_046155815.1 Limisphaerales bacterium
TGAAAAGCGCCCGGAGCTGGCGCGCGCCGAGCCCGACGCCCACGGCCGCCTCGCCCATGCGCATGAAGGTCTCCTTGCCGCCCCGGTCCTTCAACAGGCCGCCACCACCGCCGCCGCCCAGCAGGAACACCTGCACGCGCAGGTTGCTGAAGACGGCGTGGCCGGCCGCATTGGTCACGCGTTCGCGCAGGTGCGGCATCAGTGAAAAGGCCTCCTCCAGCGTCGTCGTGTGTGTGGTGCGGAGGCTTTCCTGGCGTTCAAGCCGGCGTGCCGCGCGGCGGTCTTCCCGCCGGTCCGCTCCGGCCGCCGGGAAGGCCAGCCCAACCGCCATGAACAGCAGGAAAGCCAAGGCCGCACGGGTTTTCATGGCCGCACTCTGAAGCGGCGGCGCGGTGCCGGCAATCCCGCAGTTGGACGGAAGGCCCATCCCTCGTGGCGCACTCATCCTGCGTGAGGGTGGCGCGGGCATGCTGTCCGGCCGCGGCGGGATGCCGCGGGAATCCGCAGCCAAGTTGGCAGCACTGCACGGAATGATGCGCGGGGCGCCGCAGGAACCTTCTGCGACGAGGGCGTCGCCGCCACGATGCCGCCAAATCACGCCAACTCCGCGACCAAGTCGTAGTCCGTGTGGCCGACGATCTTCACACGCGCGAACTCGCCCACGGGCAGCCGGCCGCGAAGGTACACGCGGCCGTCAATGTCCGGCGCGTCCGCCTCGCCGCGCGCCACGAGGTAGCGGCCTTGAGCCTCGAACTTTGAGCTTTGAGTTTCATCCGTTGCACGGATGAGCCCGTGTTCCCAGGAGCTGACGTTGGCCCTGGCCAGTTCCTTCGCGCTCGCCTCGCCCTCGACCAGCACCGGCAGCATCCGGCCGACGAAGCTTTCCGCCACCGCCACGGCCACCCCATGCTGCGCGGCCATCGCGAGGTCGCGGCGCTGCTGGCGCGTCTTCGGCGGGAGCTGCCCGGCCATCTTGCCGGCGATGGTGCCGTCCTCCTGCGAGTAGGTGAAGATGCCGAGCCGCTCGAACTTCGTCTCCCGGATGAAGTCCAACAGCGTCCGGAAATGCGCCTCCGTCTCGCCCGGGAAGCCGACGATGAACGTGGTGCGCAGCGCGATGCCCGGCACGCCGGCACGGATGCGGGCGATCAAGTCGCGGATGTACTGGCCGGTGGTCTCGCGGCGCATCCGGAGCAGCATCTCGTCGTGGATGTGCTGCAGCGGCATGTCCACATAGCGCGCGACCTTGGGGCACTCGGCGATCGTGGCGATCAGCCCGTCCGTCCAGTGCGCGGGGTGGGTATAGAGCAGGCGAATCCAGAAGTCGCCCTCGAGGGCGTTCAACTCGCGCAGCAGCGTGCCAAGGGTGGTGGCGTCCGCGGCGAGGGCGCGGGTGGCGGCGGTGAACTTCTCCGGCGAGGCAATGGCGCGGCTGTGGTTGGGCCGCAGGTCGAGGCCGTAGTAGGTCGAGTCCTGCGAAATGAGGTTCAGCTCCTTCACGCCGTCAGCGATGAGCCGGCGCGCCTCGGCGACGATGTCCGACTGCGCGCGGCTGCGGTGGCCGCCGCGCATCCGCGGAATGATGCAAAAGCTGCACGGGTGGTTGCAGCCCTCGGCGATCTTCACATACGCGAAGTGCCGCGGCGTGAGCCGGAAACGCGGCGTGTCATGGTGCGGGATGTAGGCAGGGCGGAGGGAAACGTGGGTCGAGGAATCTCCGATTTCCGACTTCCGCCTTCCGACGTCCGCCGAGTTTGCGGGCGCGAGCGTCTGGCGGGTGCGGCCCAACTGCTCCGTGCCGCGCAGGTTTTCCTCATGGTCGTGCGTGGCGGGCGGGCGGGTGGCATCCAGTTCGGCCAGCTTCGCGGCCACCTGACGTTTCGGTCTGGGAGCTTGGAGCTTGGGGTTTCCTGCTTTCGCCGCACGCGCGGCGATGGCCTCCTCGACCAGCGCGCCGACCTGCTCCACCTGGTCAATGCCCATGAAAACGTCCACCTCGGGCAGGAGCTTGGGCAGGTCGTTGCGGAATCGCTGGGACAGGCAGCCTGAGACGATCACCGCCTGGCCGGGCCGGGACTTTTCGCGGAACTCAGTGGATTCGAGGATCGTGTCCACGCTCTCCTCCTGCGCCGCGTCAATGAACGAGCAGGTGTTGACGATCACCGCGTCGGCCTCGGCGGGGTCGTTCACGATCTCGACGCCGCTCTTGAGCAGCGAGCCGAGCATGATTTCGGCATCCACGAGGTTCTTGGCGCAGCCGAGGGAGATGAGGCCCACGCGGCGGCGCGCGGGCGGTGAGGCGGCCGGCGGCATCGGACGTGGAGGATGGGCCAGCGAACCGGGGGGCGCAATTCACGGGCGGGTGTCGTCACCTCGCCAACCTGATCGGTGCCGTCTCTCGTTCCCACGGCGGGGCGCCGCGGACAACTTCAGCGACGGGGCGTCGCCGCCACATCGTGGGGCCGCCTCAACGCGGCGGCAGGTTCGTGGGCACAGGCAGAAGTTCGCCGGCGGGGCTTGCGCCCTTGTACAGGCCGGGCCCGAGGTTTTTCAGGGGGTCAGCCGCCGCCCGGTTCTGCCACCAGCGCCACCCGGCCGCGGTCATGAGGACGGCCAGCGCGCCGCCGCCGACCCACGCAGCCACCCGCCAGTCAATCCGGGAAAGCTGGAAAGTCAGCAAGTCCAGGGGCGTGCGCCGCCGGCCGGTGAGGGCGATGGCTTCAGCGTGGTCGGGGCTTTGGGCCAGCTCCTCGTCCAGCCGGGCGATGAGCGGATCAAGGTCGAGGTGGAGCAGCCGGCCGTAGGTCCGCACCGTTCCGCGCACGTAGACGGGTGCGGGGAAGGCACTGAAGTCACCGCGTTCGAGCGCACCGAGGTGGTCGGCGCGGAGCTTCGTGTGTTCCGCGACCTGCGCGAGGGAAAGACCCTGCGCCTCGCGGGCGCGGCGGAGTTGCTCGCCAACTTCGGACATGTCGGGATGTCGTAACGCAAACACGCCGCCACCGGCAATCCCGACCTTCCGCCCCGGCGGCGACGCAGACACGGCCCCATTCAGCCCGCCCCCTCGCCTGATCCTGAAATCGGCCTCCCCTGCACTCGCCTGCCGACAGTTCCCTGTATCGTCGGCGAAATGTTTCTGGAATCAGCCGTTGACGGCCCGGAGTTTCTGCATACTTTGTCGGCCGTTGGCCTAAGAAGCTTTAGCGCGAAAGCGCACCGAGTTTCCACCTGTCCGAAGGTGCGCGGACCGGGTGGAGATCCCCCAAGGCCCACTACGCATCCTGAGTTCGAAATTCCCCGGGCTCCGATGGCCACCCTCTGGCCGCGGAGCCCGGTAATTTTTCACCCTCCCGGCCGGAACCCGTGGTCTCAAGACGGCCCGATTTGGTTCTCCTTGTGAGGATGGAGTTGATCCTCGGCCCGCATTGTCTCCGGTCCAACTCCCATCTGCCGGCACCAAGCCGAGTAGGCGAATGGCGAAATCTCGCTCGGCTTGATCTCGCTGCGGCCGCCCCAGAAAACGTTGGTATAGGCCACGGGGATGCCGGCCTCGGCCAGATGACGGTCCATGGCCGCCTTGTGCGCCAGCACGGTGGCTTTGTCGGTTCCGTGGGCCACGCCCATGATGTTCACGTTGCGGAATTCGGGCCCGCCCTCGCGCCAGTATGCGTGCGTCATAATGTGGTGCCGTCCCACCTCGCGCCCGGCCTCGATTTCACGGCCCGGCGGAACGGCCCAGTGGAAGAGCGCGTTGAAGCGCGTCACCCGCTCGCCGTCCGCCAGCGGCTTCACGTGCTCGAGGAACGTGCTGAAGCGGCCGATGATCCTCCGCTGGTCGAAGTCCTCCGCGAACTCGAAGAAGGCCTCCTGGGGCAGCCCCGCTTCGGCCGCGCGCGCCCGCCATGGGTTTGGGACCAGCTCATCCGCCGTGAACTCGCGCTTCAGCGCCTCAAGCACGCGCCATTCCAGCGGCGTCAACGCGGTGACGGACACGTCCATCGCCTCGGCCGGCATTTCGGCGCGGCTGCCGGGCGCGAGGTCGCGGCGGCGCACATGGCCCACGCCAAGCGCGAAGAGCTTCCTTGCCGGCATCAGCCGGAAACGCCCCGCCCCGATGCGCTCCGCGAGCAGGCGACAGTGCTTCTCCAGCGAGCAGCCCTGCGGGACCTTGAGCGTGGTCCACAGCCGGTACTGCGCGCCGGGCGTCGCGGCGTCGGCCGAGCGAATCACGACGTGACCGGAGAACGGATCGCGCTGGAAGAGGAATTCGAACGCAGCGTCGAGCCGGTCCGCCGGCACCTCCCACGCCACCAGCGAGCCATGCGCAAGGTTTGTCGCCAGCAACGTCTGCCGGACGCGGCGGATGGTGCCGGCGCCCAGCATGGCCCGGAGCCGCCCGATCACCGTCGGCAGGTCCAGGCCGCTGCGACGCGCGATCTCGGCCAGCGGATCGCGCTGGAAGCCGGCGAGCTGATCCTCCGAAACGGCGAGGAGGCGCGCGTTCACCGGGTCCTGGGGCGACACGGGATCGGCCGCAGCGGCGGCGGTGGCAGTCATGCCGCCAGCCATGCCGCGCGAACGCCTGCCGGGCAAGCGCCGGCGGCGGCGGGAACCAGCCGCGCAGGACCATTGGGGAAGGAACGGCAACGGACCGGCCTACGGCCCACGCCGCGGAAGTTTGGCCGCCATGGCCGGGGCCTCGGCGGACGGAGCCGGCCGGTCTTGCCGCCCCGTCGTCGGACTTGGCTCCACGATGGTGCCTACTTTCGCTTTGCGGTCCAAGGCGCGTCCATCTCGTTGCCGTCGAACACCGTCTTGGCCTGGCCCGCGAGCGTGCCGTCGGGCTTCACGCTGCCGGACATGCGGTAGGTCATGAGGCTGCCGTCCGGCCGGTCGCGCTTCACGATCCACGAGAACTCGTTCCCGTTCAGCTTGCCGTTCTCAAGGTTCATCCAGCCGCCGTTCTGCCGGGCGAACTTCCCCTTCAGCACCTCGCCGGCCTGCTCGAGGACCATCGGGAAGGTCACCGGGTTGCCGTCCGGGCCGGGGATGGTGAAGTCCCATTCGCCGGTCAGGCCCGCGCCGCCCGCCGCGGCCACGCCGCCCAGCGCCGCGACGAGGTGTGGTTCGAGCGACTCCGCCCATATCTGGTAGGCCGCCGGGCTGAGGTGCAGGAAGTCCGGCATCAAGTCCTTCGGAATGCGCCCGGCGCCGTCCACGAACCTGTAGCCAAAGTCCACCCACCGGACGGCGTCGCCGTCCACGAGGCGCTGGAGGATCTGGTTGACCTGGTTGATTTTGCCGCGCTGGGGATTGGGGGTCTCGCCGCGCGGGAAAATGGGAATGAGCAGCACCTTGGTGCCGGGAAGGGCGGTGCGGAGCTTCTTCACGATGGCGGTGACGCCGTCGGCGATCTGCTCGACGCTGTTGTCCTCACCGTTCGAGTTGTTGGTGCCGATCATGACAACGGCGGCCTTGGGCCGGAGGCCGTCGAGGTTGCCGTGGTCCAGCCGCCAGAGGACGTGCTGCGTGCGGTCGCCGCCGATGCCGAGGTTCACCGCGTGGCGCGGGCCGAAAAACTTCGCCCACGCGTCCTTGCCCTCGCCCTCCCAGCCCTGCGTGATCGAGTCGCCGACGAAGATGACCTCGGCCTTGGCGCCAACCTCCTTGACGCGCTGGTTGAAGGACTCGTGGCGCTTCGTCCACCAGTCGTCGGTTCGCGGCACCGGGTCGGTCGCGGAATGGGCGAGGGCGGCGCGCGCGGCGAGGAGCAGCGCGGCGGCGAGAAGGAATGGGGCGGGGAAGCGGTTCATGGCGGGTTGGTGGAGCAGATGACACGATGGCGCGGGCGGCTTGGCAAGCATGCGACGGAGGCGGGGCCGATGGTGGCTGGCGCGGGATCGTGCTCCTGCTCGTCCTCGTCCTCGCAAAAGGCGGCGAGATGGTGAATCGGAGGGGCGAATTACATGAGCCCTTGATGCGACGAAACCCATGGGCCGAAGGCTCGCAGGATCCCGCCGCTCCAAAGGGGGACGATCTGGCGGGGTAAGCTGCCCCGGGCCGCGGCTTGGAGCCTGCGGCCAACCCGTACTTCTGATTTCCTCGCAGCTTGGCGCCTTCGCTGTTCAAGGCGGTACGGCGGACCCGTTGCAAGCCAGTCTCACGCCCGTCTAAGGAACGCGGTTGATCGTGCCGAAGACCTCGCCGCGCGCGGGGCGGCCGGCGGCGGTGTCGAGGTTGTAGCGCAGCGCGAACTGCATCACCGGCCGCAGCCCGGGCACGCGCAGCGTCAGCGTCCGGCCGTCGGCCGACAGCGCCGCGGCCTGCACCGGCACGGCGTCGCGGCCCTCCTTCGCCGGATCGGCGACGGACCAGTCCTTCGAGCCGTACTGCGCGGCGTAGCGGTAGTTCCAATGGGTCAGGCTGTAGCTGCCGGGATCCACCGCGGTGGCCGGATCGAGCGGTTCGCTGAAGGTGATCTCCAAGCCGATGCCCACCACGCGCCACGCGACGGGCAGCGCGGCGGGC
>JBJXFY010000131.1:0-4114 GCA_046155815.1 Limisphaerales bacterium
GCCCGCCGCGCGCGCCGGAGGTCGGGACGGTCCTGCTCGCAGGCGCGGGGTGTCCTTTCCCACCTGTCAGCCCCAGCCGAACCAGCACGCGGTGAATGGCGGGCAGGGTGCAGTCCAGCCCCGCGGCACGGCGCGGCTCCCTGAGGGTCAGATCGGGCTTCCGGGCCCGGGGCGTGCGCTACGGGTGCTGGCGACGCGGCGAGGCTTGCCGCCGCAGCGGTGGCGCTGGGGGCGGAGGTCGCCGAGGCGGCGGCGCTGCCGGAGCAGCTTCCTGACCATGCCGAGCGAGGCCCGGAACCGGCGGCCCGCCGCCTCGCGCGTGCCCTCGCCATCCTCGCAGGCGGCCAGAATCCGTTCCCGCAAACCCAAGGAGAGGGTCTCGCTCATGCCCCCGGCCCGGCCACACCCCTGACCAAACGGCGACAGTCGTGTTCAACGTCCTCAGTGACTTCAAATGCGGCATCATGACTCCCGACCAAATTCAGCAAGCGGGGTACTGCATTTGCTGGCCAGACGGCATCGGTCGGAGATGCGTGGTTCCGACGAAGGCTACCCGTCTTCCCGGGTCCGAGCTCGTCAACCGTCTGCGTCTCTGTCGGGCGGTCCGTCGCCCCGCGGACTCCCATGGCACCCGGATCAGCTCAAGGGGAGCACACCAGTGCTTGCTGCGACCGGCGACCCGCTCCAGCTCGCGCGGCTCAGCGTGCAGATTTATGAGGACTGGGTGAAGGCCGGGAAGCCTTCCGAGCTTCATCTCTACGCCCGGGGCGGCCATGGCTTTGGGATGCGGAAGCAAGGCTTTCCAAGGGACCTTTGGATCGAGCGCCTTGCCGACTGGCTGAAGATGCAGGGACTGCTCGAGCCGTGAGCCGGATGACGGATCTGGGCCCGCGGGGTGGGACAGAATGGAAGAGCGGGGCGGCGGCGTGGCGTGGACGGATTTCGCGCGCCGCGGGGCGGTCCGGACGCCAGTCCATTCCGTCCACACGGCACCGGCGGTTCCCTGCCGGTTGGCGTTCTCGCGCGCGGGCCACATGATCCGCCCCGCATGAGTTCGCCCGTGTCCCGCTCCGGTCGCTTCGCCGCCGGCCCGGCCGCAGAGGTCGCCGCCTTTTCCGAGTCCATCTCCTTCGATTGGCGCCTGTGGCGGCAGGACATCCGCGGCTCGCTCGCCCACGCGGCGATGCTGCAGCGCATCGGGATCCTGACGGAGGCCGAGCTGGCGGACCTCCGGCGCGGCTTCGCGGAGATCACGAAGGAGATCGAGGCCGGCACGTATGCGTGGAAGCTGGAGCTGGAGGACGTCCACATGAACATCGAGGCCGAGCTGACGCGCCGCTGCCCGGCCGGCGCGAAGCTCCACACCGGCCGCTCGCGCAACGACCAGGTCGCCACCGACGTGCGGCTGTGGCTCCGCGACGAGGCCGCCGCGCTGGACGGCGAACTCGCGGACCTCCAGCGCGCCCTTGTGGAGCTCGGCGAGGCCCACGCCGACGTGATCCTGCCCGGCTACACGCACCTCCAGCGCGGGCAGCCGGTGTCCTTCGCGCATCACCTGCTCGCGTACGTCGAGATGCTCGACCGCGACCGCGGCCGGGTAGCGGACGCCGCGGACCGCGCGAACGTCTGCCCGCTCGGCGCCGGCGCGCTGGCCGGCTCGACGCTGCCGCTGGACCGCGAGTTCGTGGCGGCGGAGCTGGGCTTCATGGACGCGAAAGGCCGGCCGCGCGTGGCGCAGAACTCGATGGACGCCGTGTCCGACCGCGACTTCGCGGTGGAGTTCTGCGCCGCCGCGGCGCTGCTGGCGGTGCATCTCTCGCGGCTGGCGGAGGACTGCATCCTCTGGGCCTCGAGCGAGTTCGCCTTCATTAGCATCGCCGACGCCTACACCACCGGCTCGTCGCTGATGCCGCAGAAGAAGAACCCCGACGTGGCCGAGCTGACGCGCGGGAAGTCCGGCCGCGTCGTCGGCAACCTCGTGGCCCTGCTCACGCTGCTGAAGGGCCTGCCGATGACATACAACCGTGACCTGCAGGAGGACAAGGAACGCCTCTTCGACAGCGCGGACACGGTGCGCGCCTGCGTGCGGCTCATGGCCGCGATGCTGCGCCACACCACGGTGAACCGCGCCGCCTGTTCCGCCGCCGCGGCCGACCCCCTGCTGCTGGCCACGGACCTCGCCGACGCGCTGGTCCGCGAGGGGATGCCCTTCCGGCAGGCGCACCATATCATCGGCGAGCTAGTTGCCGCGGCGGAGAGGGCGGGGAAGCGGCTGAACGAACTGGACGACGACGAACTGCGCGCGGTCTCGCCGCGGCTCGGGCCGGAGACACGGAGGCTGCTCGAGCTAGCGCCGGCGCTGAAGCGGCGCGACCTCACCGGCGCACCCGGTCCGGCGCAGGTGCGTCGTCAGCTCGCGCGGTGGCGGAAGCGGCTGGGGTGAGGGAGGTCCGACAGGAGGAAACGAAGGAAGCGGGGGCGGAGAATCCAGCCATCCGCCGAGAGGGAAAGTCGGCCTGCGTTCCCTCCGTTCCCTTTTGTCCCCGCGGCGGGGGGCCGTGGCCACCTTCGGCGGCGGGGCGTCGCCGCCAAGGCGGACCGGGTCGCCACTTGCATTTTCGGGCTGAGGTGAGCTTGTCTGGCCGTTGAAGAGGGCGGTGTCCGCCTTCGTCACACGGCCAAACGACCATGAAACGGTCCTTCACGCGGCCCGCCGGAACTCTCGGCTTGGCGGCACTGTTCGCGCTCACCGGCTGCCGCGAGGCCGAACAGGCAACGGCCGCCAGCCTGGCCTCCACGAATGCGGTCGGCGTCGTCGTTCCTGCAGACACGCGGCCGATCCACACGCTGGACATGGCCCGGCGCCCGCTGCCGCCGGGGGTGGGCGACATCATCGAACTGGCCGAGTCCGGCGCCGCCGAGGAAGTCCTGCTCGCCTACGTTGAGACTTCCGCGGTGCCCTACCTGCTTTCCGTGGACGACATGATCTACCTTCGCGACCTCGGTGTGCCGCCTTCGGTGATCGCCGCGATGCTGAAGCGCGGCAATGAGCTCCGCGACGAAGAGGCCGCAGTCGCGGAGGCGCACGCCGGACTGCAGTCCGGTGCGGGGCGGTTGCGCGCGGAACTCGTCTCGCCGGCAGCCGGTGCCCCCGAGGGAGCCGCGGCGACTGAGCCTTCCCCCGAGCCCGGTGCCATGGCGACCGAAGTGAGCGTGCCGGACGCCGCGGCCCTGGGCGGCCGCGAGATGTCTTCCGAGGCGCAGCAGTTCTACTCCGAACTCGCCCCCTACGGCTCGTGGAACTTCGTACCGGTGCATGGCTGGGTCTGGCAGCCGCAGGTGGTGGTGGTGAACCCCGGCTGGCGGCCGTACTGCCACGGCGGCCGCTGGGCTTGGTCCAACAGCGGCTGGTACTGGGCCTCGGACTATTCGTGGGGCTGGGCGCCGTTCCACTATGGCCGCTGGTTCCGGTGCTCGACGCTCGGCTGGGCTTGGGTTCCGGGCACCTGCTGGGGACCGAGCTGGGTGTCATGGAGCTGGTCCTCCGGACATTGTGGCTGGGCGCCGCTGCCGCCGGCCTGCGGCTGGTCCTCGGGCGTCGGCCTGACCTGGTGGGGCGGCGGAGTCGCGGTCGGCTTCGGCTGGGGCCTGACCTCCTCGTGCTGGAATTTCGTTCCGTGGAATTCCTTCTGCAGCACCACGCCGTGGCGGCACACCGTGGGCGTGGACCAGTCCGGCAGCGTCTTCCAGAACTCGACCGTGGTGAACAACATCATCGTCGGGAACAACAACACCATCATCAATGAGGGACTCGGCCTGGCGCGCGTGCGGAACCTCACCGGCGCGGAGGTTCCAAGCGTCTCGGTTCGCGACCTGCCCGCCCAAGCTGGCCGCGTCGTGCGCGCTGACCGCGTCGAGCGCACTGCTGCCGGCCCCGTGGTTTACCGCCCGAGCGAAACGCGCTTCGCCCAGACCGGCCGCATCACGCCGACCGCCGGCCCCGCGCCGGACGCGCGCTCCGGCGGCGGCGGGCTCGCCCGCACGGCCGTAGCGGCGCCTTCGCCCACCGGCAGCCTGCCCGCGCTCACCACGCCCTCCCAGCCTGGCGCCGCCG
>JBJXFY010000134.1:0-16069 GCA_046155815.1 Limisphaerales bacterium
GCCCGCCGCCGCCGCCCGCCGCCGCGGCCACACCGGCGCGCCGGTGCTGGCCGGCGGCCGCGTCTTCGCCGTGGTCGGCAGCACCGCCGGCGCCGGCGTCGTCGCCTTCGACGCCGCCACCGGCCGCGAACTGTGGCGCTCGCAGGGCGACGAGGCCGCCTACGCGCCCCCCGTGCTCGCCAGAATCGCCGGCATCCCGCAGCTCGTCGCGTTCACCGCGGGGGCGCTGCTGGGCCTCGCCCCCGCCGATGGCCGGCTGCTCTGGCGCGTGCCGCTCAAGACGGCCGCCAACCGCCACGCCGTCACGCCCGTCGTGGACGGCGACCGCGTCATCGTGTCGTCGCACACGCTCGGCCTGCGCGCCTTCCGCGTCGCGCAGTCCGGCGACGGCCTCACCGCCGCCGCGGCCTGGGCGCGCCCGGAATTGAAGACGAGCCTCGCGACCACCGTGCTGGTGGACGGCCACCTATACGGGCAGGGACCGGAGCGGGACTTCATCTGTGTGCGCGCAGCCGACGGTGAGATCCGCTGGCGACAGGGGGGCTTTGGCGAGAAGGCGCTGGTGGGCTATACGGCCACGCTGGCCGCAGGGCGGCGGCTGCTCGCGCTCACGGAGGACGGCCAGGCCGTGCTGCTCGCCGCGAGTCCGGAGCGCTACGACGAGCTCGGCCGACAGCAGGTCTGCGGCCGGACGTGGAGCCATCCGGCGCTGGGCCGGCGGATGCTCGTCCTCCGCGACCAGAAGGATCTGCGGGCCTTCCGCATGGGCTGAGGGCGGGCCGGGCGGGCCGCCACCTTTGGCGCACGATTTTTGACAGGCCGCGTTCCGCCGCCGATAAGACGGCCGGCGCACGCCGGCTTAGCTCAGGGGTAGAGCAGCGGTTTTGTAAACCGCGGGTCGTCGGTTCAAATCCGACAGCCGGCTCCAGTTTCCGCCCCCCGCGTCGCCATTGCCACTGCCGGCCCGTTCGGAAACGCTGGGCGGAGAATGCCGCCAATGTCGCTGATGCAGGGGCCCCCGGGGCCGGAGACCGTGATTGACGGCGTGCGATACCTCTACTTCGCCGGCACGGGCTATCTCGGGCTGGCCGCGCATCCGGAGGTGATCGAGGCCGGCTGCGCGGCCTTCCGCCAGTACGGCGTGCATTCCGCGACCTCGCGGGCCGGGGTGGGCACCACGCCGCCGGTGCTGGAAGTGGAGCGGCGCGCCGCCACGTTCTTCGGCACGGAGGACGCCTTCTACTTCAGCAGCGGCTACGCGGCGAACCACGTCCTCGTCTCCGCGCTCGCGCCGGGCCTCGACGCGGTGCTCGTGGACGAGGCCGCGCATTTTTGCGGCACGGAGGCCGCCCAGCTGGCGGGCGTGCCGGCGACCACCTTCAGCCACCGCGACCCGGACGACCTCGCGCGGCTCGCCGGCCGACACCGGCGCATGCTCGTCATCGCCGATGCCGTCGGGCCGGCCACCGGGACGGTGGCGCCGGTGCAGGACTACGTGCGGGCGCTCGCGGGCTGCGAGCGCGCCGTGCTCCTGCTCGACGACGCGCACGGCTTCGGCGTGCTCGGCCCGGACGGGCGCGGCCTGCTCGACGAACTCGGGCTGTGGCCGCAGGCGAACCATGGCGTGGCGGCGGCGGGCGTGACGCTGGCCGTCGGCGGCACGCTGGCCAAGGCGCTCGGCGGCTTCGGAGGGATCGTGCCGGGAACATGCTGCTTCGTTCAGGCGGCGCGGTCGGGATCGCATTACTTCGACGGCGCGAGCGCGCCGGCCTCGCCCATCGCCGCGGCCACGGCGAAGGCGCTCGAGATCGTCATGCGCGAGCCGGCGCTGCGCCGGCGCCTGCGGGCCAACGCCGGCCGCCTGCGCGCCGGCCTCCGTGCGCTCGGCCTCGAGCCGCCCGCAGGCCACACCGCCCACTTCGGCCTCGCCGTGGGCGGGGCGGACGACATGCGGCGGATTCACCGGGCGCTGAAGGCCCGCGGCATCTTCGTGCCGCACCTGGCCGCGTACAGCGGCGTGCCGCCGGGCGGCGTGCTGCGCTTCGCGGTCTGCGCCGCGCACAGCTTCGCGCAGATTGATCAGCTGATCGGGGAACTTAGGGCGATTCTCTGAACCCCCTCTGTTGTCGGCGTGTCGCGCGAGGCCGCACCTCGCCGCGTCACTTCCCCGCGACGCCCTTGAGGTACGCGAGCACGAGGTCCGGCAGGTCGTCGCTGTAGCCGCCTTCGAGGACGCTGCACGCGGGCAGGCCGGCGGCGCGGACCATGCCGCCGATGGCGTGGAAGTCCTCCACCTCCAGCAGCTCCTGCGCGATGGGGTCGTGGGCGTAGGCGTCGAACCCGGCGGACACGAGGAGCAGGTCCGGCTTGGCCGCGAGCAGGCGGTCGAGCGCGGCGCGGACGGCGCGCAGGTGCTCGGCGGGCGGCGTGAGCGGGGCGACGGGGTGGTTGAAGCAGTTTCCGCCCACGTCGCGCGTGCCGGTGCCGGGATAGCACGGGTGCTGGTGGATCGAGGCGAACCACACGCCCGGCAGGCCGGCCAGCACCGCCTCCGTGCCGTTGCCGTGATGCACGTCGAAGTCGAGGACCGCCACGCGCGCCGCGCCGCCGGCCTGCGCCTCCAGCGCCGCGACGGCGACGGTGGACAGGTAGCAGAAGCCCATCGCCCGCGTGCGGGTGGCGTGGTGGCCGGGCGGGCGGAGCAGGCTGAAGGCCGCCTCGCCGCGGCGGGCGAGCTCCACGGCCCGCAGCGCACCGCCGACGCCGCGCCGCGCGTGGGCGAAGATGTCCGGGTGGCGCGGGGTGTCGCCGTCGAAGTCGCCCTCCCCGTCGCGGAGGCGGGCGAGGAATTCCGGCGGATGCACGCGGGCGAGCGTGGCGTCGGGCACGTCGGCGGGCGCGGTCCAGGCGAGCGGCAGCTCCGGCTGCGCGCGGAGGCGCGCGACCGTGCGGCTGATGCGCGCGGGGCGCTCGGGATGGCCAGGGCTGGCGTAGGCCGTGCAACGTTCGTCGGTGATGATCGTCACGGCGGAAGGTTGGCAGAAGGGCGGCGCGCGGTCAGTCTCAACCATGCGCCGCGCGCCCGTTTTACAGAGGAGGCTCCTGACCGGCAGCCCAGTCGCAGTCAGCCTTGTACTCGGCGCGATCCGCCGCCTCGGAGGTTGCCGGACGCGCCCTGCGGCCGGCTTCGTTCCGCCTGCAGGGGAAGTCAACCTCCGCAGTCGTCCCGTGCGCCCGGGGTTTTCCGCGGAGGCGCGGAAAACGGCGCCCGAGGCGGGCGCGGTTCCCGGATTCCTCCTCGTCCTCGTCCTCGTCCTCGGCGCACCTGCGGCCCGGGCGTGGGACTACGAGGGCCACCGCCTCGTGAACCTGCTCGCGCTCGAGGCGCTGCCGACGAGCTTTCCCGCCTTCGCGAAGACGCCGGCGGCGCGCGAGCGCATCGCCTTCCTCGGCGGCGAGCCGGACCGCTGGCGCAACACGCCGCATTATCCGCTGCGGCACCAGAACAACCCGGAGCACTTCTTCGACTTCGAGGATCTCGCGCCGCTGGAGCTGACGGCGACGAACCTGCCGATGTTCCGGCACGAGTTCATCGCGCACGTCTTCCGCGTGCGCGCGGCGCATCCGGGGCGCTTCCCGGCCATCGCCCCGACGAACGACCTGGACCGCACGCGGGCGCTGCCCGGCCTGCAGCCGTGGCGCATCGCGGAGGACTTTGCGCGGCTGAAGTCGTCGTTTTCGTACCTGAAGGCGTTCGAGCAGGCAGGCGGCACGGCGGACGAGATCGCGAACGCGCAGGCAAACATCGTCGCGCAGATGGGGCTGATGGGGCACTTCGTGGGGGACGGCTCGCAGCCGCTGCACACGACGCGGAACTACAACGGCTGGACGGACCCGAACCCGCGCGGGTTCACGACGAACCGCGGCTTCCACGCGTGGATTGACGGAGGGTACCTGCGGAAAGTGGGGGTGACCTTTGACGAGCTGCGGCCGCGCGTGACGCCCGCGCCGGTCTTTGGCGCCGCGGGGCCGACGCCGGAGCGCGACCCGGCCTTCGAGTGGGCGGTGGCGTACCTGCACACGCAGTTCGCGGAGGTGATCCCGCTGTACGAGCTGGACAAGGCGGGCGGCCTCACGGGCGAAGGCGAGGCTGGCCGGGCCGGCCGGGAGGTGCTGCTGCGGCAGCTCCTGCGCAGCGCGGAGGCGCTGGCCACGCTTTGGCGCACGGCGTGGGAACAGGCGCCGGCGGACACGTACTTGCTGCAGCAACTGGCGAGACGGCAAACCGGGCAGTGAGCGGCAGGACCAGGAAATTGGGAATGGGAGATGGGAAATGAAGGCGTCTGAGGGCGGAGCACGGGCGCGGCCCAACGGTTCGGCGGAAAGAAAAAGGCCGCACGGGCTGAAGCCTGCGCGGCCGGACGAGAAGCATGGGAAGCTACTCCCAGCGATCGCCGCCGCCGCCGCGTTCACGGTAGCCACCACCGCCCCCGCCGCCGCCGCCACCACGTTCTCCGCGGTAGCCACCACCACCCCCTGCTCCGCCGCCGCCCCGGTAGCCGCCGCCACCGCCGCCGCCGCCGCGGTATCCGCCACCTTCACGCGGCGGACGATCTTCCTTGGGCCGGGCGATGTTCACGGTCATGCCGCGGCCTTGGAAGTCCTTGCCGTGAAAAAGCTCCACGGCCTTGTTGGCTTCCGCCGAGGAGCCCATTTCGACGAAGGCGAAGCCACGGGACTTGCCGGTGAGCTTGTCGAAGACGACGCTGGCACTGACCACGACGCCGGCCTGGGCAAACAGGTCGGTCAGGTCGTTGTCAGCGGTGGTGTAGGCGAGGTTGCCCACAAAGAGTCTGGCTTGGTTCATTGCTTCGAGGGGAGGACTGACTGGCCAGGGAAACCGGGGAGGGGTGCCTGCGCCCGCAGGTCACAGCATGTCGCGAAGGGGGATGACCACGATGGACAAACCGTCTCTGGGAGACCGTCTCTGGGTTTCTTCGGGCCGTCGCGGGACAGGCTAGCAACGGATGCGCGGCCGTCAATCCCCCAGTGCCCACCGGACCGGCGATGATGCCGGCGGAGGGTGCTGCAACTTTGACCCCAGGGAAGCGCAACCCGCCCAGCCTTTCCGATGCCGCCCCTTCTTTCAGTTTGACCGGTTTTTTCCGCAGACCCTACCTTGGCGGCCCTTTCCGCAGACCCGCAGCGCATGTTCCAGTTTATCCGCAAGCATCAGGCGTGGGGCGCCGTGTTCATCGGCGCCGTGATCCTCAGCTTCATCGTGTTCATGAACCCGGCGGGCAACGCCGGCCGGCGCGGAAGCGGCAGCCTGGGCACGATCGGCGGGACGGCGGTGGGCGAGGAGGAGTACCGGCGCGCGGCGCGCGAGCTGCACCTCGAGCAGGCGCTGCGCGGGCAGCGCGGCGCGGCGGACCGGGTGGAGTCCGCCGACATCCTGCAACGCGTGTTCGTGCAGCGGGAGGCGGCGGCACTGGGAATCCGCGTGCCGGACGAGGCGGTGGCGGAGCGGATCGTGGAGCTGCCGATCGCGCAGGACCAGCGCACGGGGCGCTTCAGCCGGGAGGCCTACGACCAGTTCCTCGCCTCGCTCCAGCGCGAGACGGGCCTGTCGCGCAGCGATTTCGAGGGCTACCTCAAGCAGGGCATCGCCCTCGAGCAGCTCGGGACGCTGGCCGGCCTGAGCGGGACGCTGGTCTCGCCGCGCGAGGCCTCGGCCCGCTACCGCGTGCGGAACGAGCAGTTTTCCGTGCAGCTCGTGATGTTCCCCGCCTCGAACCAGGTGGCGAACGTGGATCTCTCGCCGGAGGCCGTGGGCCGATTCTACTCGAACAACCTGCCCGCCTACCGCCTGCCGGATCAGGTGGCCGTGTCCTACGTGCGCTTCGCCGCCACCAACTTCCTCGCCGAGGGCGAGCAGGCGCTGGCCGCCCAGACCAACCTGGCCGCCCTCCTCGACGCCGAGTACGTCCGCCGAGGCACCGACAGCTTCCTGGACTCAGCGGGGCAGGTGATGACGGCGGTGGCGGCCCAGGCGAAGCTGCGGGAGGAGTTTCGCCAGCAGCTCGCGCTCGAGGCGGCGCGGAAGCAGGCCAACGCGTTTGCCAACGCGCTTTATCAGGAGACGCCCTCGCCGGACGCGCTGCGCGGGCTGGCCGCCGCGCAGGGCCTGTCGGCCGGCATCAGCTTGCCCTTCACCGCCGCGCGCGGGCCCGCGGAGCTGCGCGTGCCGCCGCAGTTCGCCCGCGCCGCGTTCGCGCTGACGGAGGCGGAACCCTTCGGCACGCCGGTCGTGGGACAGGATGGCGTGTACGTCTTCGCGCTGAAGGAGCGCATCCCGGCCGCGATCCAGCCGTTCGAAGCCGTGCAGGCACGGGTGGCGGAGGACTGGAAGCGCAACGAATCCCTGCGGCTCGCCCGCGTCCAGGCCGAGCAGTTCGCCGTCGGCGTGACCAACGCGATGGGGCAGGGGCAGACCTTTGAGGTTGCCGCGTCCGGGCTTGGGGTCGCGCCGCTCGTGCTGCCGCCCTTCTCGGCCACCACGCCGAGCCTGCCGGAACTGGGCGCCTACCTGGCCCTGAACGAGGTGCTGCAGGCAGTGACCGGCCTGCCCGCCGGCCGCCTCACCGCGGTGGAGCCGACGGCCGACGGCGCGTTTGTCGCCTACCTGCAGGCCCGCCTGCCCGCCGCCGAGACGCAGATGAAGGCCGAGCTGCCGGAGTTCATGGCCGAACTCCGCCGCCAGGGCGGCTACGCGGCCTTCAACGAATGGGTGATGCGCCGCGGACAGGCCGTAGGCATCCAGGCACCCGCCGCCGAGGCCGCGCCCGCGGCCAACTGAGCTGCCGGCATGGCGCGCCCCGGCCCGCCCGTGCTGAAGCTCTCGGCCGGCCCCCGCGGCTACTGGGAGGTGGCCGTCCTCTTTGAGGACGAACACCTGCTCGCGCTGGACAAGCCCTCCCGGCTCCTCACCTCGCCGGACCGCTACGATCCGGAGCGGCCGAACCTCATGCGGCTGCTGCACACCCATGTGGCGCGCGGCGCCCCGTGGGCCCGGGAGCGCGGGATCACCTACCTCGCCAACGCCCACCGCCTCGATTTCGAAACCTCCGGGGTGATCCTGCTGGCCAAGCACAAGCCCGCCCTCGTCGCGCTGGCCAACGACTTCGGCGGCGAGAAGCCGGAGAAGCTCTACCTCGCGCTGGCCACCGGCGCGCCGGCAGAGGACGCGTTCGAGGTGGACGCCCCGCTGGGCCCGCACCCCGCCAAGCCCGGCGTGGTGCGCGTGGACTGGAAGCGGGGGAAGAAGTCACGCACCGGCTTCCGCGTGCTCGAGCGCTTCGCCGGCTGCACGTGGCTGGAGTGCCGGCCCTTCACCGGCCGCACGCACCAGGTCCGCGCGCACCTGGGGTGGCGCAAGCTGCCGCTTGTGGCCGATGAGGCATACGGCGGGACGCCGCTGCTCCTTTCCCGGCTCAAGCCCGGCTATCACCACAAGCGGGGCGAGGCGGAACGCCCGCTCATCGGCCGCTGCGCGCTGCACGCCTGGCGGCTCACCCTCCGGCATCCGATGACCGGCGCCCCGTTCACGGTTGAGGCCCCGCCGCCGGACGATCTGGCGGTGGCGCTGAAGTTTCTGCGCCGGCATGCGGCGGTTCCGCCACCAGCGCGGCCGGCGGCGGCGCCGTCCGCCGGTGGTGGCCCACCAGCCGTTTGACGAGCTGGTAGCCGATGACCATCGCCGCGACCAGCAGCAGCGCGCCGGAAAAGCGCGCCATCATGACCAGCGTGCGGTTGGTAAACTTCCCGTGCCCGAGGGAGACCGCGTAGCCGAGCTTGGTGAACCACGCCAGCGCCCCCATGCCGATGCCCGCCACGCAGGCCAGCTTGCTCCGCCACGTGTCGTCCACCCACTCGTGCGAGACGAGCATGGCCGCCACGGCGATCCACCACAGCAACGTGGCGGGGTTGCCCAGCACGCGCACCAGGCCGGTCATGAACGCCGTGTGCGGCTGCAGCCGCTGCTCCACCATCTCGACCGCGTGGGGCACGTTCAACGGCGCCTGGGGAGCGAGCAGGTACTTCAACCCCAGCCCCAGCATCACCACAAAGCTGGCCAGCTCCATGCTGGCGCGGATCCAGGGCGAGGTGAACAGCGGCGAGAAGCCGGCGAAGCTCAGCAGCGAGTAGATCACCTCCATCACCGCCGCCCCGAGGCCGATGAAGAAGGCGTACCGGAAGCCGCGCTGCGCGCCTTCGTTGATGATCGTGACATTCACCGGGCCGACCGGGATGCACGCGATGAAGCCGAAGCCGAAGCCGGCCAGCCACGCGCCCAGCATGGGAGGCAGGCCGGTCATGCCGCGCCAAAGCAAAGCCCAGGGCCCAAAGCCCGAAGCTCAAAAGGAAGCCCCCAGGTCCAAGCCCCCCCCAGGGCCGCTTCCCGTGCCTCCGCTGGAGGTTCAGACTTGGAATCTGGAGCCAGGCGCTCCGACCTCCCCCTGAACCTTGAGCCACTCCTGATGAGCTTGCTGGTCACTCTTCCTCCTCGTCCCGCTCGATCTCGCGCCGCATCCGCCGCGACAGGTACGGGCGCACGAACCCGTACAGCAGGTAGGCCGTGAAGATGACCGGCAGCGCCACCGGCAGGATCTTCTGCCACAGGATCACGAACAGCCCGATCACGAGGATGATCGCCACCATCTTCTGGAACGGCGGGCTGGTGCGCCAGTTGATGCTCTTGAACGTCGGATACCTCACCTCGCTCACCATCATCGCCGAGAGGAACACCAGGAGGACCGGCAGCAGGAAGCGCCACTTGCCCTGCGGGAAGTCCTTCGCCTCCAGCCACAGCAGGAACAGCGTGAGCGACGCCACCATCGCCGCCGCCGCGGGGATCGGGAAGCCGGTGAACTCCTTGCCGCCGCCCGTGCCCGACATCGTCGCCAGCACATTGAAGCGCGCGAGCCGGAACGCGCCGCAGATCAGGTACACCGAGGCGATGAACCACCCCACCTCCTGGTGGTTCACAAACACGTCCTTCAGCACGATGCGGTGGACGAGGAACGCCGGCGCCGCGCCGAAGCTCACCACGTCCGCCAGCGAGTCGAACTCGCGCCCGAACGGGCTCTCGTGCCCGCCCAGCCGGGCCACCCGGCCGTCCAGCAGGTCAAAGATGCACGCCAGCAGGATGAGGAACAGCGCGGCGCGGATCGCCGACTCCCAGCCCGGCGAGGTGAGGTCCGCCTCGACGATCTTGGTGAGCGCGAGGAAGCCGCAGAAGAGGTTTCCCGCCGTCATCAGGTTCGGCAGGAGATAGATCCTGAGCCGTTCCGGTTCGGCGGTGGGGTGGGGGGCGGGTTCGGCCATCGTCGTCGCGGCTCGGTGGGCGGGAGGCTAACGGCCGCCGGAGTCGGAAGCCAGCAAGACGGAAGGGTGTGGGCCGGCGAACGGGCTTTCTCCCCCGGCCCCGCCCCGGTCATGCTCCGTCCGTGACTGCGAGGATGCTGGTCCAAAGTGCCGGGGTGGCGGTTGCTGCGCTGGCGCTCTCGCTGCTGGGCGGCTGCACTGCGATCCAACTGCCAGGCCGGACTTCGCGTGCGGAGACTGCGCAGCAGAACCTCGCGGCCAAGCAGGGCGAACTGCAGCGCTTTGCCGACGAATTCATGACCCGCACCGCCGCCGCGCTGGACGAGTACGCCCGACGCATCGGCACCCCCGACGCACGGAGCCAGGCCCTCACCTGGAAGCTGCCCGTGGTGTCGGCCGCCGTGGGCATCGCCAGCGGTCCAAGTCCCAGCGCCAGCCTGCTCGACCTCATCACGCTGGGCGCGGTCACGCGCCTCGCCGTCGAGGACCTGCACGCCGCCGCGGCCGACCCGGCGCCGCTCGTGCCGTGGCTCGAGGTGAGCCGCTCGCTCGAGGCCGAGGCGTGGGAGCTGGCCGTCGGCGTCCTCGACGCCGGGCAGCGGGAAGAGCTGCGGGCCGCGATCCAGCGCTGGTGGTCGGCCGCGCCCGACGCCCGCAGCGCCTTCTTTGGCCGGCCGGCGGAACTCGGCAAGATCGTCCGCGAGGCGGCCCTCGGCACCGGCCGGGCCACCAGCGTCTTCGGCCTCGTAGGCCTGGACCCGACCGCCGGCCTCGACCCGGCCGTGCGCGAGGTGACACGGACTCGGCTCTTCGCCGAGCGGGCCCTCTTCACCTCGCAGCGGATGCCCTTCCTGCTTCGCTGGCAGGTCGAGCTGCTGGCCGACCGGACGCTCCGCCAGTCCGACGTCGCCCGGGCCGTGACCAACGTCGCCCAGCTCACGGAAAGCGCCGAACGCCTCAGCCGCGCCGCCGAGTCCGCGAGCCAGACCGCCGCGACTCTGCCCGACCGGGTGTCGGCCGAACGGGCCGCCATCCTCGCTGCCCTGGAGGAGCAGGAGGGCCGCCTGCGCGAACTCTCCGCGGAGGTCGGCCGCACGCTGGCGGCGGGCGAGAGGATGTCCGGCTCGTTCAACACCACGATCGGCACCTTCGATGCCCTCATGCGGCGCTTCGGCATCGGCGAGCCGGACCGGTCGGCCCCGGGGCAGGCCGCCGGCCCGCCCTTCAACATCCTCGACTACGCCCGCACGGCGGAGCAGCTCACGCTCATGGCGCAGGAGCTGAACACGCTCCTGCACTCGACGGAAGAGGGGCTGGATTCGCCCGCGCTGGACCGGCGGTTGAAGGAACTCGACGCCACGATGGCGCGCACGAAGGCCGACGCGAAGGCCGTGCTGAACCACGCTTTCCTGCTCGCGGCCGGCCTGGTGCTGCTCGCCTTCGCCTGTGCACTGGCTTATCGCCGGCTGGCGCCGCGCGCCGCAGGCTGACCCGCCGGTGCGCTCAGACCGCGGATTTTGCGCCGGTGTGGCGGATGTCCTTGGCCTCGATGAGGTACACGACTTCCTCGGCGATGTTCGTGGCGTGGTCGCCGATGCGCTCGAGGCGCTTCGAAACCTGCATGAGGTTCAGGCAGCGGGTGATGTTGGAGGCATCCTCGGCGATGAAGCTGGTGAGCTCCCGGTGGATCTGCTTGTTGAGGAGGTCCACCTCCCGGTCGCGGCCGACCACGGTCCGGGCCTTCTCGCCGTCCATCGCGACAAACGAGCCGATGGCGTCGTCAATCATGTCGAGCACCATCTTGCTCATGCGCGGCACGTCGAGGTAGGGCTTGAGCTGCGGCTCCCGGTTCAGCTCGATCGCGCGGCGGGCGATGGCCGTGGCCTCGTCGCCAATGCGCTCGAGGTCGTTGCTGAGCTTGCTGGCGACGACGATGAAGCGGAGATCGCGGGCGAGCGGCGCGCGGGCGAGGAGCTGCAGGGAAGCCTCGTCCACCCCCTTCTCAAAGTCGTCGAGGATCGTGTCCTCGGCCTCGACCTGGCGGGCGAGGTCGTCGTCGCGCTCGATGACGGCCCGGACGGCGTTGCGGACGGCGGCGGTGGCGTAGCTGGCCATCGCCAGCAGGCGCTGGCGCAGCTCGTTGAGGTCGGCTTCGAAATGCAGCATGGCGTCTCCCGCGGGGGTTCAGTGTCGCACGGCGGCGGCGGCGTTCAACCGAAACGGCCGGTCACGTAGTCCTCGGTCTGGCGCTGGCCGGGGCTGGTGAAGATCTTCCCGGTGGCGTCGTACTCGATCAGGGCGCCGAGGTAGAAGAACGCCGTGTAGTCCGAGATGCGCGTGGCCTGCTGCATGTTGTGGGTGACAATGACGATGGTGAATTCCTTCTTCAGGTCGAGGATGAGCTCCTCGATCTTGGTCGTGGCGATGGGGTCGAGGGCGCTGGCGGGCTCGTCCATGAGCAGGATCTCCGGGCGGATGGCGATGGCGCGGGCGATGCACAGGCGCTGCTGCTGGCCGCCGGAGAGGCCGAGGGCGCTGGCCTGGAGGCGGTCCTTGACCTCGTCCCAGAGCGCGGCGCCGCGCAGGGAGCGCTCGACGACCTCGTCCAGGGCCCGGCGGTCGCGCATCCCGTGCAGGCGGAGGCCGTAGGCCACGTTGTCGTAGATGGACTTGGGAAAGGGGTTCGAGCGCTGGAAGACCATGCCGACGCGCTTGCGCAGCTCGATGACGTCCACGCCGGGACCGTTGATCTCCTCGCCGCCGATGCGGCAGGCGCCGGTGATACGGACGCTGTCAATGAGGTCGTTCATCCGGTTGAAGCACCGGAGCAGGGTGGACTTGCCGCAGCCGGAGGGGCCGATGAAGGCGGTGACGACGCGCTCGCGGATGCCGAGAGAGACATGCTTCAGCGCCTGGGTGGGGCCGTAGAAGAGCGAGAGCTCCTCCACCTCGATCAGGGGCGGTGCGGCGGGCGGGGTCGGGTCGGCCATGTTCAGTGGGCGGCGCGGAGCTGCCGGCGGATGCGGGCGCGGACAAGGATGGCCGCGAGGTTCAGGGTGCAGGTGAGGAGGAGGAGCACGACGACGGTGCCGAAGAGGATGGGGCGGGTGGCCTCGATGTTCGGCGACTGCGTGGAGAGGACGTAGATGTGGTAGCCGAGGTCCATGAACTTGTCCTGCAGCGAGCCCGGCAGGTCGCGCAGGAAATAGGCCGCGCCGGTGAAGAGGATCACGGCGACCTCGCCGGCGGCGCGGCCCACGGCAAGGATGGCGCCGGTGAGGATGCCGGGCAGGGCGTTGGGCAGGACGATCCTGACGATCGTCTCGAGCCTGGTGGCGCCCAGGGCGAGGCTGGCCTCGCGCAGGCCGGGGGCGATGGCGCGCAGCGCCTCCTCGGTGGCGACGATGACGACGGGCAGCGTCATGACCGCGAGGGTGAGCGAGGCCCAGAGCAGGGCGGGCTTGCCCCAGACCGGCTCCGCGCCGCCGATCAGCCGGTCCATCGAGCCGCCCACGAAGCTGATGAAGAAGCCGACGCCGAACAGGCCGAAGACAATGCTGGGCACGCCGGCGAGGTTGTTGACCGCGCCGCGGATGACCCGCGTGAGCGAGGAGTCGGACCGGGCGTACTCGGTGAGGTACACGGCGGTGATGACGCCGACGGGAATCACGAAGACGGTCATCAGCGCGACCTTGGCGGCGGTGCCGACGATCATCGGCAGGATGCCGGCCTTGTCCGGGTCGAACATGTCGCGGTCCGTGCCGCCGGTGATGAAGCGCCAGGAAAGCTGGCTGCCGCCCTGGATGAACAGGAAGCCGACCAGCACGCCCAGGATGAGCAGGATGAGCACCGTGCTGAAGCCCGTCAGGCCGGTGAAGAAAAGGCTGGCGTGGTCCAGCCGGGCGCGGCGGAAGCGGCCGTTCATCGGGCGCCCTCCAGGCGGCGTTTGAGCCGGTGCATGACGAGGTCGCCGGCGAGGTTGCTGACAAAGGTGATCGCGAAGAGCAGCGTGCCGAGCACGAAGAGCATCCGGTAGTGGTGGCCGCCCACGACCGTCTCGCCCAGCTCCGCGGCGATGGTCGCGGTGACGGTGCGGGCGGGATCTACAAGGCTGGCGGACACGATGGCGGCGTTCCCGCTGGCGAGGAGCACGATCATCGTCTCGCCGAGGCAGCGCCCGAAGCCGAGCACGACGGCCGCAAACAGGCCCGGCAACGCCGCGGGCACGACGATCTGCCAGGTGGCCCGCCATTTCGACGCGCCGAGGGCCAGGGCGCCCTGGTAATAGGAACGCGGCACGCTGGTGATGGCGTCCTCGGCGATGGAGAAGACCACCGGGATGCTCGCCACGCCGAGCGCGAGGCCGGCCAACAGGGCGTTGAGCCGGTACTCGAGGCCGAACGCCTGCTGCAGCAGCGACGCCACCACGAGCAGCGCGAACGCGCCCAAGACGACCGTCGGCACGGCCGAGAGCATCTCGATCGCCGGCTTGAGCCACTCCTTGAGGCGCGGGTTGGCGAGCTGGGAGACGTAGATCGCCGCGGCCAGCGCGAGCGGCACGGCGAAGAGCAGCGCCACCAGCGTCGTCTTGAGGCTCCCGATGAAGAGGGGGACGATGTTGTACTTGTGGATCGTGGAGACGGGCTGCCAGATGAACTCGGGCCGGTCGTAGTCGGACCACTGGTGCGGCAGCAGCAGGTGGCGCCAGGCGACGGTGTTGATCCCGGCGTCCTTGTCCGCGTTGCGCGTCTCCTCGAGGTGTTTCTCGTGGCGGAAGAGGGCCAGCTCGCGGATCCATGCCGGCGGCATCCGCTGGAACTCCTCCGCGGTGAGATCGAGGTTGCGCCGCACCTCCTCCGGGCTGAGGCGGCCCAGCTCGTCCAGGCTCAGGGGCGCCTTGCGCTCGAGCACCGCGGCGCTGTTCACGCGGCCGAGGAAGATCGGGGCCGCCTCCCGCGCCACGAAGAGGAAGATCAGGAACACCATCGTGATCGCGGTGAGCGACACGAGGAAGATCAGCCGCTCAACCACCCATTCCAGCGGACGGGACCGCTGCCCGCGGCGGATGCCGCGCCAGGCGTCGGCGCGGTCGGGCGGGGGCGGCGGGGAAGGCACTGCGGGAAGGTTGGCGGGGGCGGCGGGCCGGGCCAATGGACAATTGAGTGACGGGCGCGGTCAGGAACCGCGATGCCGGAGAGCGGGAGGCAGCGGATAGTAGCCCACGTCCTTAACCACCTGCTGGCCGGCGTCGCTCCGGATCCAGTCGAGGTAGTGCTTCACCTCCCCCCGGTCGAGCTCGGGATTGAGGTACACGTAAAGCTGGCGGGCGATGGGATATCTCATGGTCGTGACGGTCTCCTCGGTCGGCTCGATGGCCTCGCCGCCCATTTCCCGGGCCACCTTCAGGTGCCGCACGCCGGCGCCGTAGGCGGCGCCGCCGTACCCGATGGCATGGGGATCCTTGGCCACGCTCTGCAGCACCTGGGCGGTGCCGGCCAGCGTCTGCGCCCGCGGCGAGAAGTCGCGCCCGAGCAGGACGTGCTCCTTGAAGAACTCATAGGTGCCGGAATTATTCTCCCGGCTGTAGAGGATGATCCGCGAATCCGGGCCGCCGACCTCCTTCCAGTTCGTGATCCGGCCGGTGTAGATGTCGCGGATTTCCCGAAGACTGAGCTGGGTGACGGGACTCCGCTCGTTCACGTAGACGGACAGGCCGTCCATCGCCACCGGGTACTCGAGCGGGCGTTTGCCGAAGGACCTGATGCACTGCTCGATCTCCTTGCTGCGGATCTTCCGGGAGGAGTTGGCGATGTCCGTCTGCCGATTCTGCAGGGCCGCCACGCCTACGCCCGAGCCGCCGCCAGACACCTGGATGCGCGCCTCCGGATGCTGCTGCATGTAAACTTCCGCCCATTTCTGGCCGAGGATGACCATGGTGTCGGAACCGGTGACGGTAATGTTCCCGGCCCGGGCGGCCAAGGCGGTCGCGGCCAGCACGATGGCGAGGAGCAGGCGTCGGTTCATGCCCATAGGTCGGGGTTGCATGTGACAATAACGTGACAGGGCGGTGACGACGTTCAGAACTTCCAGATCGCATGCAGAAAAAACGGTCCAACCGGCTGCCAATGCCGGGCAGGTTTTCCTCAATCACCTCGGTGTTCATCCAGGTGAAGCCGAGCGTTAGGAAGTCGTTGGGCGGCCAGGCGAGGCGGACGTAGTGGCCGCGCAGGTTGGTGCAGGCGCCGAAGCCCGCGCCGGGCGCACACAGGGTGTCCGGGACGGTGCCGGGCGCGAAGGGGCCGGCGTAGAAGCCGCCCGCGTTCGAGTCCACCAGCTCCTCCCACCACGCGTCGCCCTCCAGGTGCCGCCAGCGGTACACGACCTCCCCCGTCCGGCGGCGGCGCGCACACCGGACAGCCACAGCCCCGCCGTCAGGGCGAGGAGGCCTCGCCAGGGGTTCCTGATCGTGCGGCGCATGGCTTGATGGCTGACGCGGCCAAGACGGGCGCATCCATCATCGTCCGGCAAACGCCAACGCGTCCCGACTGTCCTGCTACTTCGCCCGCAGCGGGCCGATGTATTCCGTCGCTACCACCACGTCGTCGAGCCACACCTTGATCCGGTGCCCGGCGGGCTTCTGCGTGTACACGTAGAGCCAGACGAAGTTCACGTTCAGCTCCGG
>JBJXFY010000144.1:0-3047 GCA_046155815.1 Limisphaerales bacterium
CCGTGTGGACTTCCTCGTCCAGGCGCGCGGCGCGGAAGAGCGCGGGATCCTTCAGCGGGCCGTAGAGTTCGCCTTCCAACACTTCCGTAAAGCAGATGGTCCGGCTGGTCCCGTCGGCAAAGCGAAGTTTCAGGGTGTGCCCGCCCAAGACTTCCACGGCGGTGACGCGATGAATTGGATGCGGCATGGGGTCAGCTTACACGAGGGGCGCGATGGGCGCAGGCTTCCTTCCGGCCAGCAGCAGCTCCCAGTCGCGCTGAAGTTCATCCTGATGCAGTTCCGCCCAGGCCTCGACCAGCCTTGCGCTGCCGGGGCGGCAATTCTCCCGCCAGCAGCGCGACGGGGTTGATGGTGAACACGGCGACATGCTCGCCGTAGTAAGCGTGAAAATGGGCGACATGATGCCGGCCGGACGGCTCGGAAAAAATCCGGATGATGATGCCGTAGAAGCGGGCGAGTTCCGGCATGGGGATTCCGTTTTTGCCCCGGATGGGCTACTCCTCCTCGTCCTTCACCCCCTGCATCCGCTTGCTCGGGCAGCCGGCGCGGAGCCAGGCGTTCACATAGCCGTCGAGGTCGCCGTCCATGACGCCCTGCACGTCGCTGGTCTGCTGGCCGGTGCGAAGGTCCTTCACGAGCCGGTACGGCTGGAAGATGTAGCTGCGGATCTGGTTGCCCCACGAGACGGACCCCTTCTCGCCGTAAAAGCGCTCCATCTCCGCGCGCTTCTGGTCCTCGCGCAGCGCGTAGAGCTTCGCCATCAGCAGCCGCATGGCGATGGCGCGGTTCTGGTGCTGGGAGCGTTCGGACTGCGAGGCCGCCACCACGCCGGTCGGCAGGTGGGTGATGCGGACGGCCGTCTCGACCTTGTTCACGTTCTGCCCGCCCTTGCCGCCGGAGCGGAAGGTGTCCACCTGCAGTTCCACGGGCGGGACGACCAAGTCTCCTTCGTCCTCAACCTCCGCGATCACGTCCACGCTGGCGAAGCTGGTGTGGCGGCGCTTGTTCGAGTCGAAGGGCGAGATGCGCACCAGCCGATGGACGCCCCGCTCGGCCTTCACGAAGCCGTAGGCGTTCTCGCCCCCGATGCGCAGCGTGACGCTCTTGAGGCCGGCGACCTCGCCCTCGAGGGCGTCGGTCACCTCGACCTGCCACCCGCGGCGCTCGGCCCAGCGCTGGTACATGCGCAGCATCATCTGCGCCCAGTCCTGGGCCTCGGTGCCGCCGGCGCCGGCGTTGATGCTGAGGATGGCCGGGCAGCGGTCGTGCGGGCCGTTGAGGAAGAGGCGCAGCTCGGTAGCCTCCAAGCCGCGCTCGTAGCGGCCCAGCTCGGCCTCCAACTCGGTCTGCACCGCGAGCTGCGCCGGCTCCGGCTCCGCCTCGCCGAGTTCGAGCATCACCTGCAGGTCGTCGAGCTGGCGCGTGGCGGCGGCCAGGGGATCGAGGCGGCCGCGGATGCCGTTCACCTCCTCGATGGTCTTCTGGGCCTGCTCGCGGTTGCCCCAGAAGGTCTCCCGGGACATCTCCGCCTCAAGCTGGCTCAGGCGTTGTTGCAGGGCGGCAACGTCAAAGAAACCTCCGCAGGGCGGAGAGGCGGTCCTGGGCGGCGGCCAGTCGTTCGCGGATGCCTTCAAACATGGTGGGGCACGGTAGGAACGGGGAGCGCCGTTGCCCAGCGGATTTGCCGCCAGGGTTGCCGCGCGCCGCGCGCCGCCTTACAAGCCCCGCAACAACATGGCGGTCGAGTTCAAGGACTACTACGCGACCCTCGGGGTGCCGCGCACGGCGACGGAGGAGGAGATCAAGAAGGCCTTCCGCCAGCTTGCCCGGAAATACCATCCCGACGTCGCGAAGGACAAAAAATCCGCGGAGGCGAAGTTCAAGGAGATCAACGAGGCCTACGAGGTGCTGGGCAACGCCGAGAACCGGAAGAAGTACGACGAGCTTGGCCCGGACTGGAAGCAGGGCGCGCAGTTCCGGCCGCCACCTGGCGCGGGCCGCGGCCGGCGCGGACCGGGCGGCCCCGGGGAGCAGGAGTTCAGCTTCGGTGGCACGGGCTTCAGCGACTTCTTCGAGCAGCTGTTCGGCGGGCGGACGCGGGGCTATGGCGGCTTCGGCGACGCCGAAGCCGGCGGCGCCCACCGCCGGGGGCATGACATCGAGGGCGACCTGCTCGTGACGCTGCACGAGGTGCTGCGCGGCTCGATCCGGACCGTCTCGCTGCGCGCCTCGGAAGATTCGGCGACCCGCGACTTCAAGGTCCGCATCCCGGCGGGCGTGAAGGAGGGGCAGTTGATCCGCGTGCCCGGCCTGGGCGGCCAAGGGCGGGCCGGCGCGGGCGACCTCTACCTGCGCGTGCGCCTTGAGCAGCACCCGGACTTCACCGTCCGCGGCCAGGATCTTTTGACGGAGGTGCCGCTCGCCCCGTGGGAGGCCGCGCTCGGCGCGACCGTGCAGGTTCCGACGCTCGACGCGCCGGTCAGCGTGCGCGTGCCCGCCGGCACCGGCTCCGGCCGCCAGCTCCGCGTCCGCGGCCACGGCCTGCCGGCCGGCGACGGCCAGCGCGGCGACCTGTACGCCACCGTCGCCGTCCAGGTGCCGGCGGACCTGAATGACGAACAGCGCCGGGCCTGGCAGGAACTGGCCCGTGTGTCGCAGTTCCAACCCCGCGCCGAGCCATGAACTCCGGGGAAGACACCGCCGGCGAGGTTCCGCTCGCGGACGCCGCCGTCTCGTGGAGCCTCGAGGAGGCCGTCTGCATCACCGGCCTTTCCCGCACCGAGATCCTCCGCATCTGCCACATCGTGGCCCGTGCGCCCGCCGCTCCCGAGCCGCGTCTCGATGCCGCCGCGCTCCGGCTGCTGGGCGAGCTGGACCGCCTCCGCCGGCAATGCGGCCTGAACGATCTGGGCTTCGAGGTCGTGGCCGAGCTGCTCGCCGAGCTGCACGAACTCCGCCGCGAACTCCTGCGGCGGCGCTGACCCATGCCCGCCCCGCCGCGCGCCGCCGCCCCGGCCTGGTCGCCGGCGACGCCCGTCGCTTCGCGG
>JBJXFY010000147.1:0-3921 GCA_046155815.1 Limisphaerales bacterium
AGCCACGCGAAGATCACGGGGGTTACGATCAGGATGTGGACGAGGCTGCTGAGGCTGCCGCCGATGACGGGCGCGGCGAGGGGCTTCATCACCTCCGCGCCGGCGCGGTCGCTCCACATGATGGGCAGCAGGCTGGCGATGGTCGTAGCCACGGTCATGACCTTGGGCCGGAGGCGCAGGCGGGCACCTTCCTTCACGGCGTCAAGCAGGTCGGCGGCATTGAACGCGGCGCCGCGCTCGGCCTGTTTCTTGGCCAGCGTCTCCTCAAGATAGACCACCATCACGATGCCGGTCTGGATGGCGATGCCGAACAGCGCGATGTAACCCACCCATACGGCGACGCTGAAGTTGTAGCCCAGCAGCCACTGGAGGAACACGCCGCCGCTCAGCGCGAACGGCACGGCCAGGATGACGTGCGCGGCCTCCTTCGCGGAGTGGTAGGTCATGTAGAGCAGCAGGAAGATGATCAGCAGGGACACGGGTAGAATCAGCTTTAGCGTGCGTTCGGCGCGGAGCTGGTTTTCGTACTCACCGCTGAACTCGATGGTCACGCCCGGCGGCAGCCTTGGGACGATCTCACGCCGTACGCGCTCCCGGACCTCCTCGACAAAGCCGCCGAGGTCGCGGTCCTGCACGTTGGCCTGCACGAAGGCGCGGAGGCGGCCGTTCTCGCTGGCGATCTCGCTCGGGCCGATGACGCGGCGAATCTGCGCGACCTCCCCGAGCGGGACGCCCGTGCCGTTCATGGTGCCGACCAGCACGTCGCCGAGCCGCTCGATGTCCTCGCGCTCGGCGCGTTGGAGCCGGACCTGGATGGGGAAGCGTTCGCGGCCCGCGATGGTGGTGGTGACGTTCTGCCCGCCCAGCCCGGCCTCGACGTGGCGCAGCACGTCCTCGGCGTTCAGGCCGTAGCGGGCCATCGCCCGGCGGTCCACCTCGATCTCGAGGTAGGGCTTGGCCTGCACACGCGAGGGCGCGACGCCAACGGCACCCGGGACCGAACTCACCACCCGTTCGACGTCGAACGCCAGCCGCTGGAGCACGTCGAGGTCGTCGCCGAGAATCTTCACGCCGAGCTGCGCGCGGATGCCGGTCGAGATCATCAGGATGCGGTTCTCGATGGGCTGGAGGAAGCCGGGCACGTAGCCGGGCACCTGGGTCATCTTCGCGGTGAGTTCGGCGATGAGATCCGACTTGGTGAGGCCGGGCCGCCACTCACTGCGCGGACGCAGCATGATGGTCGTCTCGATCATCTCCACCGGCGCGGGGTCGGTGGCGGTCTCGGCACGGCCCAGCTTGCCGGCGACGGAAGTGACTTCGGGCACCTGGCTCATCACCTTGTCCTGCCAGGCCATGATGCGCTTCACCTCGGTAAGCGACGTGCTGGGCAGCAGCACGGGCATGAAAAGCAGGGAACCTTCCTCCAGCGTGGGCATGAATTCGCGGCCGAAGCCGCGCGTGACCTTCGCCAGCGCGGGGGTCTTGGCTTCAATCACCGCCTGCCAGCCGCGCGGCAGGCCCCATGCCATGACCTGTGATGCCAGGAGGATCACCGCGGCGGTACCCAGTGTGAGCGCGCGATGGCGCAACGCCCATTCGAGTGCAGGCTGATAAAGCGCGAGGAGGAACTTCATCACCCAGTTGTCCTCCTCGCGGTGGAACGGCCCGCGCACGAGCAGCGAACACAGCACCGGCACGGCGGTGACGGCGAGCAGCGTCGCGCCGAGGATAGCGAACGTCTTTGTCCACGCCAGCGGGTGGAAGAGCTTTCCCTCCTGCCCCTCGAGCGCGAACACCGGCGCGAAGGCCAGCAGCACGATGATCATCGCGAAGAAGATCGGCCGGCCGACCTGCTTCGCGGCGGCGAGCGTGCAGGCGAGGGTTTCGGCGGGCGTGAGCCGAACTGCTTGGCCCGGCTCGCCCGCCTTGTGCTCCTCCGCCCGCTCACAGTGCCGGATGACGTTTTCCGTCATCACAATGCCCGCGTCCACAAGCACGCCGATGGCGATGGCGATGCCGGAGAGCGACATGATGTTCGAGCTGATCCCGAACATGTTCATCAGGATGAACGAGATCAGGATGGAGGCGGGCAGGGGGATCGTGACGATCAGGATGCTGCGGAAGTGAAACAGAAAGATGATGTGCGCGAGCGTCACCAGAATGACCTCCTCGACCAGCGCGTGCTTCAGCGTATCCACCGTCCGGGTGATCAACTCACTCCGGTCGTAGAAGGATTTGATGGTCACGCCCGGCGGCAGGCTGGGCTGGAGCGCCGCGATCTTCTCCTTCACGCGGCGGATGACCTCCATCGCGTTCTCGCCGGTGCGCATCACCACAATGCCGCCCACGACCTCGCGGCCGTTTATGTCCAAGACACCGCGCCGGAAGTCGCCGCCCAGTTCCACGGAGGCCACCTCGCGCAGGTAGATCGGCGTGCCGTCCACGGCCTTGAGCACGATGTCCTCGAGATCGCGGACGGACTTCACAAGACCGAGTCCACGGACGACGAACTCCTGCCCGTTCTCCTCGATGACCTTGCCGCCGACGTTCAGGTTGGCGGCGGCCACGGCGTCCAGCACGTCCTCCAGCGTGACGCCGCGGGCGCGCATCTGCGTGGGCGAGACTTCGATCTGGTACTGCTTCACGAAGCCCCCCACCGACGCGACCTCCGCCACGCCGGGCACGGCCTGGAGCTGGTAGCGGATGAACCAGTCCTGGAGCGCGCGCAGCTCGCCCAAGTTGGAGTTCGGAGAGTTGGTGGATGATAGAACGTCGGATGCGGGCGACGCCGGAGATGCTGGCTTCTGACTTCTGACTTCTGACTTCTTCCTCGCCGCAACCAAGTTGGTATCTATGTCCAGATAGTACTGATAGACCCAGCCCAGCCCGGTTGCGTCCGGGCCGAGCAGCGGCACGACGCCAGGCGGCATGAGCGTGCCGAGATAGTTCAGCCGTTCGAGGATGCGCGACCGGGCGAAGTAGTTGTCCACGCGGTCCTCGAATATCACGGTGATGAGCGAGAAGCCGAACATCGAAACCGCACGCACGGTCTTCACGCCGGCCAGCCCCTGCAGGTTGGCCGAAAGCGGGTAGGTGACCTGGTCCTCGACCTCCTGCGGCGAGCGGCCGGGCCAGTCGGCGAAGACGATGACCTGGTTCTCACTCAGGTCCGGGATCGCGTCCACCGGCGTGCGGTAGAGGGCGCGCACGCCCCCGGCCACGGCCAGCAGCAGGCCGCAGAGGACGAGGAAGCGGTTCTTCAGCGACCATTCAATGACGCGGGCGATCATGCGGAGAGGTAAGGGCGCGCGCCGCCGGGGCCACGGCGCGCGCCCGTGGGCCAGGCTACTTCGCAGCCAGCTTGGTCATGAATTTCGCCTGTTCCTTCTCGAAGTCCGGGATGCAGCTCTTGCAGCAGAACTTCACTTCCTGGCCGTCCACGACCTTGACGACCGGATCGCCCATGCTGCCGAGCTTCTCATCGGACACGATGCAGACGTCGAGCGGGTAGGGCTTGGCGGCCGTCGAGGCGGCCGTGGCGCCGCCGGCGGTGGCGGCCTCGGGGGCGGAGGATTCGCCGCCGCAGCCGGCGAGGAGGGCCGCCGCGGCGAGCGCCGCGAGGCCGGTGAGGTGGGGATGCTTCATGTTGTCGTTGGATTGTGGGTCAGCGATTGCCGCGACGGAGTGAGTGATTTCCCGCGCCGTCGTCGCGGCCGGGCGGGAAAGGGTTCATGGCCGGACCTCCGTGCCGCAGTCGAGCATGGCGGCGCCGTACCAGGGGTTGCGGATGGGCGCGCCGGTCTGGAACCAGCGGGCCCGGGGCGGCGGCCGACCTGCGAGGCGCGCGGGCGTCATTTCATCCCCTGAGCGAGCGTCTGGCCGACCTCGCGCTGGCCGCCCGCCGCGCCGGCGCGGCCCCGG
>JBJXFY010000149.1:0-34591 GCA_046155815.1 Limisphaerales bacterium
ACTTCAGTCGCGAACACCACCACGCGCGGTTCGCCGGAGGATCCTCTGTTGAACTGCGCCGGCGCTTGATGCGGCAGACCACCCTCTCCGACTTCGGCGCCGGATGCCTTCGTCGAAGCGAACCGCACGCGGAACGTGCGCCCGCCATCCCAGAACATGGGGTGCCGGACCTTCGTGCCGTCCTCGTGCGTGAAGTCCGCCCAGGCTTCGGTGTCGGTGTAGGGATTGGCGGCGCCGCGCGCGGCAGTGAACGCAAGTTCGACCTACTGCCATTGCGGGGCGACGGTGGCGGATTCGGCGGCATCCATCCGAGTTGCTGACGCAAGCCAGAGCCGACCGATTGCGAGAAGCAGGACGTTTAAGAGGCGTAGTTGCATAGATGGATTCTCTCTGTGTCCTCCAAAACTCCGAGCTAGAAATACCCAAGACTCCGGAGCACAGCACAGAGTTTTGGAGGACACAGATATGGGATTGTTCATTTCGCTTCCAGCAGCAGCAGCCAGTCTGCATCCGGTCCAGCGCTCGGCGGTTGGAACCGCTGCGATGGGCCGGCGTCCACCACGCTGATTTCGGTGAAGGCCCCGGTGCGCGGGTCGAACCACGAAGCCCGGATCGACCCCGCCGACAGTTGCTCGGTTCGGACTTCGATGACCTCTTCTTCCGGGGAGTAGATGCATGCGAACCGGTCGCCCCGCGCGGCGAGGAAGGCTTGAGGCTTATGCGCTGGATCGGCTGGCTGTGGGCGAACCAGCAGCGACTGATCGGGGCGCAGTTGTTCGAAGGGCCGAGCGTGCATCATGGTGCTCACGTGCTTCATCTGGCGGGCACCGAGCAGATCCAAAGCCTCACGCCAGGTCATGCGTGTCGGGGCCAGCGGGGGCACCTTGACCACCACGGGAGGCGGCGAACCGGGCTACATCTGCCAGATGGGATGTGCGTCGTAAGTGTATCCGATACTGCCGCCGAGCAGCGACCGGTAAGCGGCCTGCGGGACCTCGGTGGCGGTGAAGAAGCCCGCGTTGCCGTGATAGTCGCGCGCCATTTCCTCGCAGCAAGGCTCCGCGTTCAGCGTGGGACGCTGCGGATCGAGTTCCCGGTCCTGCGACCCGATCGTGAAGCTGCGCGGCCAGTCCTTGGTGGAGTGGTAGGTGCCCCAGGAATGGAAATCGAGCCACGCGTCCTCAAGCCACCACTTCGAGGAGCTGGTCATCGAGTGGTAGGTCATGAGGGTGGTGGAGTAGTCGGCCTGTCCGTCCATTTTGGAAAGTCCATTCACGCCGTCGGCGAGGCCTTCGGCCATCGCCCGCCATACCGCCATCGCGTGGGGCTTCTCGGTGGGTTGCCGGTCGCCGCCCAGGATCCACACCAAGCCGCGATTCCGCCGCCAGCGTTCGCCGAGGAAGTTTCCGTAGCGATAGCCCTGCTCGGCGGTCTGAAACACCGGCTGTTCGACGAAACGCGGGGTGACCCATTCGCCCCAGGTTGGCACCAGCGCCATTACCAGACTGCGCCGGGCTGAGGCAGCGAGGACGAAATCCACCTGGTCCCAATAGTCGTTGCGCCGGCCGCGGCGCACGTCCGGGCGGGTCGGGTCGTTGTCGAGCAGCGGACGATGGCCGTAGAGGCTGTCCAAAAGTCAGTTCTGCTTGCGCAGGCATCTGGACCGCACGGAGCAGCGTCTTGCCACGACTTCGAATCGCGCTGTGTTACACGGCAGCAATGCATCATTACGATGTCCTCTATGGACTGGGTGGATTCAAGAATACTCTGCCAACTGACTTTTCGGACAGCCTCCAGGCGTTGGGTGTGTTGAGTCCGTCCACTTCGGCAAGCAGGACTGCCTGGATCGCGGTGAAGCCCATTGCTGCGCGGTCGTCCAGAAACGCGATTGCCTCTTCCCGGTTCAGACGGTGGAACAATTCCCACGCCGTGTCGCCCAGCCAGAAGGACGGTTTGCCCTCCGCGGTGACGAGGAAGCGGCGATCTTTGCTGACTCGCAGCGGCTGGGCCGTTGCTTCATCCGAGCCCGCGACCGCTACATTGGCCAGTGCGAACGCGACCGGAAAAAGCGTCATGGTGCGGAGATCTGCGCCGGTCATCCGCGTGCCCCCGGCCTAACGATAGGGTGCGACATGCGTGCGGAACCACTCATGATCGGCGGCCTGGGTTTTAGGCAGGAAAGAGATGTTGTTGGGGATCACCACGCCGCCGCTGCGCTTCACTTGGTCAACCCCCGGGCTTCGCCATTTCTTGATCTCGGCATGGCCATCGACAAAGCTGAATCCGGCCGCGTTCCCGTGACGACCGGAAGGGGCGTCCAGCCACGGGTTCTGGTTGAATCTGCGCAGGTCATCGAAAGCAAAGAAGTGGGAGTCGTTGATGCTGTTCTCGTGTTCGTCAATCAGGTTGAAGATCGCGGAGGGTCCCGGATCGCCGATCGACGTAAGCTTCGGCATCGTGAGGTAGGTATTCTTGTGATTTCCGACCCAAGGCGTGTCGGTCTCGCCAATGAAGGCGTTCATGGCGTAGCTGCGGTTTCGGAGCACGATCCGGTTTCCAAGACGCAGTCCGGCAATGTCGGCGGGACAATGGAAGATGTCCTTCGACGTGAGGTAGACCCATGACGGGCTGTTGGTGATGAAGCGGTCATTGGTGGCGTCAGCGGCGTTGACCATGTCGCCCTCGCACCAGGCGGGGGCAGTCCGAGACGAGAACGGGCCGAGTGTCTTGTCGTCGTGGTCTTGGGCGTAGAGGTACCATGCCAGGCCGAGCTGCTTGACGTTGCCCAGGCACTTGATGCCCTGGGCCTTGAGTTTCGACCGGCTCAGGGCAGGCAGCAGCATGCTGGCGAGGATCGCGATGATGGCGATGACGACCAGGAGCTCAATCAGGGTAAAGCCGGGGCTACAACGCGTCTTGCTGGCGGGCATGGGTCCAAGGCTGCACAGTGTCCCCGGGACTGGTCTTGGACGAGTTCGTCAGAGATTTGAACGAATTCCACGCACCGGCAGGTCCGGTCGGAGGAACAGGGTGGGCCAGTCAGGATTATTCGGCCGCGCTGGTCGAGGTCATTCCATTGCTCTGGCAGTCCGACTGGCGGCCTGCACGTGGAGCCGGGCCACGGTGGGCACCCGTTCAGGTGCAGAGCGCCCGGCCTGCGAGGTCGCGCGGCCCGGCTGAACAGAGTGCGCCGGAGAGACGAAGCAGTCGCTGGCCCCGGAGTTTTTGGGGATGGGTCGCTCCATGGCGCGCTGAGTTCTGGCTGGCGTTCAATCTGGCTCGCGAATGGCGTCGTCTATGGCCTTGGCCAGCGAGGGAATGCGCTGCGTGTAGCTGATCGGGCTCACCCGATCCGCATAGGGTCCGCGGGTCCGATCCGCAAAGGCTTCGTCCACGTAGCGGTAGCCGAGGTTGCTGAGGAACGCGATGATGTATCGGCGGAACGGCTTGCCTGGAAGTGACGTCACGATGCCCGCATCCGACGCGTAGTTGTAGGTGAGCCCGGTCTTGTGAGCGAAGGTCACCTCCGCCGCGGCGTGGCTCGGCCGGACATCGACCCCGAAGTTCACGCCGTCCACGACGACGACGCCGTTGGTTGGATTGATCCAACGCTGCGCAATCTGCGAGGGTATGCCGGGACGCACGAGGGGCAGCCCGGCTAGATTGGCGGTCGACAGGGCTTCATTCAGCCCTTGCTCGGCCAGCAGCTTCTTGAGAAACGCGCGGCTGGACTCGCTGATCGATCCTGCGGTCACCGCTCGACCGTCGGGAGCGCGCCACAGTTCGCCGGGTGGACCTTCGATGAGCAGGAGCAGGCGGGCGGTGTCGAAGGCGGTCATGTGAATCCGATCCGTCTGCCAACTCCGGCCATCCTCCGCCCGGGTGCCGTTGATCTGCAACGTTTCCAAACCCAGTTCACGAAACTCGCGATTCATCGGCTCGATGCGGGAATGCCGGTGCAAGAGCTGGAGCAACGCCTGCGTGGCGCGATTATCGGACTCGGTGATCATCGGATCCAGCCACGCCCGAACCGGACGGGTTTCATCCGCATTGTTTGGGACGGACAAGGTGTGAGGCGTGTCGAGCGTCAGGGACCCGGCATCCACCATCCCCATCACGTGATAAGCGACGAGGAGTTTGAATAGCGATGCCGGATAGGGAGCCATGAATTGGAAGGGTGCGTTCGTTCGCCCGGGGACCAGGTCGTCGTGCTCGGTCAGCGGCGGCTGGTTGGTCCAACCCTTGGCGTTCACCGGCGTGGATCCTCCTGCCACAAACGAGCCTCCGTTCCAGCGCGCAATGTCCCAGCGTCGAAACCGAACCGAGGCGGCGCCCTGGTTCAGACTGACCGGCACAATCAGTCCCTCGGGATAGTCCTGGGACAGCAGCACATTCGCACTCGCCACCACCTGGCCGTGGCGGTCGAGTTGAATGACTGCGACATCGACGTTCGGCACGCGGGCAATGGCTTTCGGCAAGCCCGGCTTGGCTGCATCTTCGTTGGCCGGGCCGAAGTCGAGGACGCGGTCAAAGCGAGCCTCGCGCACGGCGCGGAGGACGGCGGCTTCCAGCGGCGACGCACCTGGCGCACCCTGGGGATTCCCAGCCAGAAGCAACAGTGCGGCAATCAGGAATGGAGGGACCTTCATATGTTCCGGCTGGGAAGACTGGCGGCGAATGGCCGCTACGGCTACCGCTGACTTTGGGCGCGGAGGCCGCTGCATTCTTGCAACGAAGTCAGGCGCGGTGTGGCGAGGGCGCCGGCGAGCAGAAACCGTCGGAAGCCAGGCCTTGGACCTTCCGGCCAGAGCCAGAGCGCACGGCCATCCCGAAGACGTAGGCCATCCCAAACGCGGCGACACGGCCGGCCACGACTGCGGTGTGTCAGGGTCCGAGCGCAACAGTTCCTGATGCTGTCACGGCACTGGGTCGAGGAACCTCCGCGGGTTTGGAGAGGCGTCCGGGGACGACGCGGTCTGCAACCGACCCAGTGGAGGTTCACAGCGCGCCGAAACGGACCTTCAGCGACTCGTAGCCGACGGCGCGCCGGTAGCGCTGCTCGGACTCCATATGTTCTTCGGCCTCCAGGACGGTGATTCGGCCGACCCGCTCCCCGCACTGCTGGAGCAGGGTGCGCAGCAGCAGACGGGCGTGAGCGGCGCCGAGGCAGAGATGGGCGCCGAATCCGAAGGCGAGGTGGGGGTTGGGCTTGCGGTCGAGGCGCACCTCGTCGGGCGCCGGGAACGCCGCCTCGTCGCGGTTGGCCGAGGCCCAGCACAGCGACACGCGGCCGCGCGGCGGCACGACCGTGCCGTGGACGCTTGTCTCGACCGGGCATACGCGCGCGATGTGCGTGAGCGGCGTGACAAGGCGGAAAAACTCCTCGGCCGCATGGACGATGCGCGCCGGATCCTCGCGCAGGAAGGTCAGCGCCTCCGGATGGGCCGCCAGGTAAGCCAGTACGGACGCGATCGTGTGGATCACCGTGTCGCGTCCGCCCGCGAAGGTGAGGTTGGCGAAGCCCATCATCTCCCCGCGCGTGAGCAGCCGGTCTTGGAACACGGCCCGCTTCAGGGCGCTGAAGAAGTCCGTGCCGGGGCTCGCGGCGGCGCGGTCGAACTGTGCATGCAGGTAGGCCTCCAGCTGCGCGCCCTTGGACTCGCCGTCGCGGAAGACGTGCGTGCCCCAGCCGATCCACGTCGCCGCCTCGGCCTCGTCCACGTTCAGCAGGTACGCCAGCGCCCGGGACTGGATGGGCAGGGCGAACTCGCGGACGACCTCGACGGAATCGCGCGTAAGGGCGTCCCGAACCATGCCGCCGATCAGGCGTTCCACCTGCGCGATCATGACAGGGTCCTTTGCGCGCTGGAAAAACGGCTCGACGATCTTCCTGTACTCCGTGTGTTCGGGCGGGTCCGTCTCGACGGGGATCTGCCGCATGGAGCGGACGTCCTCCTCGGATGGGATGGGTACGCGGAAGGGGGCGTCGGAGCTGAAAGCCTGCCAGTCCTTGGCCGTCCGCCGCACGTCCTCATGGCGGAGAATCATGGGGACGACCTCGCCGCCGAACTCGCATTGGAGCGCTGGGCCGGTGCGGCGGGCGTCACGGAAAGGGTCGGGGAAGTCGTTCATCGGTGGTGGCCGGCGGGATGGGAGCCGGGGAGGGCCGAGGGGTCAAGCTGGCTGCGGCGTCACCGGGTTGTCACGCGCTTGTCACGGGGGGTTCGTTGGCCCAGCCTGACGTGCGTGGTAGCTCCCGCCCGCATCATGCCAAAAGTTCTCGTGGTGGACGACGAGCCGGACGCGGTGGAGCTGATTTCCTTCAATCTGAAGGGTGCCGGCTTCGACGTGGTGTCCGCCGGCGACGGGGACCACGCGCTCAAGACAGCCCGCCTTCACCATCCCGACCTGATCCTCCTCGACGTCATGCTGCCGGAGGTGGACGGGCTGGAGGTATGCAAGCTGCTGCGGCGCGATCCGGCCACGTCGGGCATCCCGATCATCATGCTCACGGCCAAGGCCGCGGAAGTGGACCGCATCGTGGGCCTTGAGCTGGGGGCGGACGACTACGTGACCAAGCCCTTCAGCCCTCGCGAGCTGGTCCTGCGCGTGAAGAAGGTCATCAAGCGCCGCAACGAGCCGGACGAGAAGGCCGACCGTCTCGAGGCCGGCGAGCTGGTGGTGGACATCCCTCGGCACCTTGTGTCCGTGAACAGCCGGCGCGTGGACCTCACAGCCACGGAATTCAAGCTGCTCACGACGCTGATGCACCGCCGCGGCCGCGTGCAGTCGCGCGACCAGCTCCTGCAGGACGTGTGGCAGTACGACAACCTGATCGACACCCGCACCGTGGACACGCACATGCGCCGCCTGCGCGAGAAGCTCGGCAAGGCGTCGCGCTTCCTCGACACCGTGCGCGGGGTGGGCTACCGCTTCGCCGAGGACTGAGGCGCCCGTGAGCGGCGTCGGGCCTCCATCCATCCCGCCCATGGGGGCCTCCTTTTGGCCATGGCTGGTCGCAGTGGCCGCCGTGACCACGGCGGCGTGGGTGTTCTTCAGGCTGCGCGCGCGGGAGCGCGGCGCCCGGGCGGAGCTGGAGGAGCTGCGGCGGCAGCGCCACGAGATCGAGGCCCGGCACGCCGCGCAGGTCGCGCGCGACGAGGCGCGGCAGGAGGCGCTCTTCGACAGCATGATCGAGGGCCTGCTGCTGCTCGACGCCGGCGGGCGCGTCCGGCTCGTGAACCGCAGCCTGATGCGGATGTTCGGCCTGCCGGGGGACATCCGCGGGCGGACGCTGCTGGAGGCGCTGCGCCGCCACGAGCTTCAGGCGGTGGCGGAACGCGCCCGGCGCGAGGGCGAGGTGACGGGCTTGGAGTTCGAGCCGCCGGGCGCCGAACCGCGGCAGTTCCAGCTCAACGCCACCCGCGTGCGCGACCGGGACGGCGCGGACGCGGGCGTGGTGATGGTCTTCCATGACGTGACGCGACTGAAGCTGCTCGAGAACACCCGGCGCGAGTTCGTCGCCAACGTCAGCCACGAGCTGCGCACGCCGCTCGCGCTCATCAAGGGCTACGTGGAGACGCTGATTGACGGCGCGCGCAACGACCCGCAGGTGGCGCTGAAGTTCCTGCAGACGATCGAAAAGCACGCGGACCGTCTCACCTTCCTCATCGAGGACCTGCTCACGGTCAGCCAGCTCGAGTCCGGCCAGGTGGTGATGAACTTCGAGAAGACCGGCCTTGCGGAGCAGGCTGCACGCGTGCTCGAGGACCTGCGTGATCGGGCCGCTGCCCGCCAGATGACGCTCCGCAACCTCGTTCCGGACGGCCTGATTGTTCGCGCGGACGCGGACCGCATCCAGCAGGTGTTCTTCAACCTCGTGGACAACGCGCTCAAGTACGGCCGTGCCGGTGGGAGCGTGGAGATCGCCGCGCGGCCCGCGGAGGAGGGATGGGTGGAGGTGAGCGTGCGTGACGACGGCCCGGGCATCCCGTCCGAGGCGCGCGAGCGGGTCTTCGAGCGCTTTTACCGCGTGGACGCGGCGCGATCGCGGGAGCAGGGCGGCACCGGACTGGGGCTCAGCATCGTGAAGCACATTGTGCAGGCGCACGGCGGTGAGGTGCGTGTCGAGAGCGAGCTTGGCCGCGGTGCGGCATTTTTCTTCCGGCTGCCGGCAGAATAGGCGGCATTGCCGCCGGGAGGCGGGGCGGGCCAGGCTCCGGCATGGCAGCCCAGTCCTTCCTTTCCGTCGCGGCGGCGGCCTTCGCCGCGTCCGCCGCGGGGGACATTGCCTTTGTCGCGGACCGGCCGTACCCGCAGGAGGTGGCCCGCACGTACCGTGCGGCACACGGCCTCGCGTCCGACGACGTGCAGCTGCTGGACCTCGCGCCGGACGGCCGCGTGCTGGCACTGGCGGGCGGGCAGTGGCGCGTTCTGCGCGACGGCCGGGCGGAAGCCGTGGCGAACCTCCCGGCGCTCGACGCCGCGGGCTTTCTCTTCCTCGACGCGCAGGGCCGGGCCGTGTCCGCACCTCTGCCGGCGGCGGAGGTGCGGCAGCTCGCCCGCGCGACGAACGGCGTCTGGCTGGCCACGGCGAACGACGCCTTCCGCTGGGCGGACGGCCGGCTGGACAGCCTCGGCTGGGTGAGCCGGATGCGGGTGAACCAGATCGCCGTCGCACCGGACGGCACGGCGTACGTGGCGTCGGACCGCGGGCTGTTCGTGCGGCGCACGGAGGGCTGGCAGCCGCTCGGCGTTGTGGACGAAGGCGGCCGGGCCTGGGCGGTGCGGGATGTCCTCGGAACGACCGTGGACGCGGGCGGGCGGCTGTGGTTTTCGACGCGCGCGGGCGCAGGTGTGCGGGCGGGCGAAGCCTGGAGTTTTTTCACCGGCCGCGAGGGGCTGCCTTGGAGTGACTTCACCGGCATCGCCGCCGGGCCGGATGGGGCGGTGTGGTTTGGCACGCGGCTGGGCGCGGTACGCTTCGACGGGACGGACTTCGCGTACCGGCAGGGGCCGCGCTGGCTGCCGGCGGACGAGGTGCGGCAGGTGCTGGTGGACCGGGAGGGCGGCGCGTGGTTTGCCACGACGAACGGCGTGGGCTGGCTGGGCCGGCGGAGGATGACGCTGGCGGACAAGGCGGCGTTCTACGAAGGGGAGGTGGAGCGGTACATCAAGCGCACGGGGTTCGGCTTCACCAGCGAGGTGAACTTCGCCGTGCCGGGCGACCGGGCCTCGGCCCTGACGCGGCCGGACAGCGACAACGACGGCCTGTGGACGGCGATGTACGGGGCGGGCCAGTGCTTCGCGTACGCCGCGACGCGGGGGCCGGAGTTCAAGCGCCGCGCCACGCAGGCCTTCGAGGCGGTGCGCTTCCTGCAGACCGTCACGCAGGGCGGGCCGCACAGCCCGCCGCCGGGATTCGTCGCCCGCACCATCCTGCCCGGCGACGGACCGGACCCGAACGCCGGTCGCCTCGAGGCCGACCGCCGCACGCAGGCCGAGGACGACAAGCTGTGGAAGGTGTACGAGCCGCGCTGGCCGCGGAGCGCGGACGGGAAGTGGTTCTGGAAAAGCGACACCAGTTCGGACGAGCTGGACGGGCATTATTTCCTGTACGCGGCGTACTTCGACCACGTCGCGGAGACGGAGGCCGAGCGCGCCCGTGTGCGTGAGGTCGTGCGGGGGCTCACGGACCATCTGGTCGCGCACCGCTTCTGCCTCATGGACCACGACGGCACGCCGACGCGCTGGGGCCGCTTCGGCCCGCAGCACCTGAATGACGATCCGTGGTGGTGGGCCGAGCGCGGGCTGAATTCGCTCAGCATGCTCAGCTACCTCTTCACTGCCGGCCACATCACCGGCGACGCGAAGTACGCGGCCGCGGCGAGGGAACTCATGGACCGCCATGGCTACGCGGCGAACGTGATGAATCCCAAGGCGCAGACCGGCCCCGGCTCGGGCAACCAGAGCGATGACGAGATGGCCTTCATGTGCTTCCACAACCTCCTGAAGTACGCGCCGGAGTCGCCGTGGAAGGAGCGCTGGCGGTACGCCTTCCACGCCTACGCGATGCTCGAGCTGCCGGAGCGGAACCCGCTCTTCAACTTCCTCGCCGCCGCGCACGGGCTGGGGCGAATCTGGACGCACCCGTGGGGAACGGCGTCCCTTGATCCGTGGGACGGCTGGCTGGAGGACGGCGTGGCGACCCTGCGGGGCTTTCCTCTGGACCGCTTCAACTGGCCGCAACGCAACAGCCACCGGCTGGATCTGGTGCTCCTGCCGCCGCAGCAATCGCCGGACCTCTACGGGCCCGTGCGCGCCGGCCGGGGCCACCGCGTGGACGGCCGGGTGCTGCCGGTCGCGGAGCGGCATTTCGGTCACTGGAACACCGACCCGTGGCGGCTCGACTACGGCGGCGATGGCCGTGAGCTGGCGAGCGGGACGGTGTTCCTGCTGCCGTATTATCTGGGATTAAAGGAAGGCTTCATCCGGCCGGCCGGCGCGCCGACTGCAAATGCCGGACAAATCCGTTGAAGTGAGGGGGAGGCGCTTCTAGCTTCGCGTGCCCGGATCAGCGGCCGGACCGGCTGCCGGGCCAACCGTACATTTCAACCATCGAATGAGCAGCACAGCGAGCACGGGCAAGGGCCTTGAAGGCGTGGTGGCCGCCAAGACGCGCCTCAGCGACGTGCGCGGCGATATCGGGCAGCTGATCTACTGCGGCTACGACATCAACGAGCTGGCCGGCCGGGCGAGCTATGAGGAAGTGGCCTTCCTGCTCTACCACAACCATCTCCCGAACGCGAAGGAGCTGGCCGAGTTCAAGGAGACGCTGGTCGGCTTCCGCGACCTGCCGCAGGCGGTCACCGACGTCATCCAGCGTCTGCCAAAAAACGCGCCGCCCATGCACGCCCTGCGCACGCTCGTGTCGCTGCTGGGCTGCTACGACACCACGGCGGAAGACGTCTCGGTGGACTACCAGCGCCGGAAGGCGCTCCGGCTCATCGCGCAGGTTCCGGTGATTGTCGCCTATTTCCACCGCGCCCGCTGCGACCAGCCGCTGGTGCCGCCCGACCCGTCACTGGGCGAGGCGGCGAACTTCCTCCAGATGATCACCGGGCAGAAGCCCGCCGAGGAGGCGGCGGAGACGCTCGATGTCTGCTACGTGCTGCACGCCGACCACGGCATGAACGCCTCGACGTTCAGCGCGCGGGTCACGATCTCCACGTTGAGCGACATGTACTCGGCGATCACGTCGGCCATCGGCACGCTGAAGGGCCCGCTGCATGGCGGGGCCAACGAGGGCGTCATCAAGATGCTCCAGGAGATAGGTTCGCTGGACAAAGTGGACGCCTACCTTGAGGACGCGCTGGCGCAGAAAAAGAAGATCATGGGCATCGGCCACCGCGTGTACAAGGTGCTCGACCCCCGCGCGCCCCACCTCAAGAAGATGGCGCAGCAGCTCTGCGGCAAGCTGGGCGATCCGAAGTGGATCCAGATGTCCGAGCGCATCGCCGACCTGATGCTCGAGAAGAAGGGCCTGCACGCGAACGTGGATTTCTACAGCGCCACCGTGTACTTCAGCCTCGGCATCCCCACCGACCTGTTCACGCCCATCTTCGCCATCGCGCGCACCAGCGGCTGGACCGCCCATGTGCTGGAGCAGCTCTCGGACAACCGCCTCATCCGGCCGCAGAGCGAGTACACAGGGCCGCTCGGGCTGAAGTTCGTCCCGGTCGAGCAGCGGTGAGCCGGCCGGCAGAAAAGGCTTGCGGCCGGGGCCGTGATGCCATACCGCGTATGGCAATGAAGATGACGCTGCACATCGACGAGGCCCTCCTTGACCGGGTCGTGGCGGTGTACGGCTGCGACAGCAAGACCGCCGCGGTGGACCTGGCCCTCCGGGAGATGGAGCGGCGGAACAAGCTCGCCGGCTTCGCCCGGACCGGCCTCGGCTTCAGCGCGGCGGAGCTGCGGGGGTCCGTGGACCCGGATTATGACGTGATGGCCGGCCGGCAGGATGCGGGGAGCCGGGCCGCCCTCAACGACAAACCCAGGTCCAATGCCCGGCGTCGCGCTCGTTGACAGCTGCGTCTGGATCCAGCTCCTGCGGGCGGGGTTGGATCCCGTGCGGGAGCTCACCTCGCGGGCCCGCGAGAGCGACCTCGCCACCTGCGGCATGGTCCGGCTCGAAGTGCTGCGCGGCATCACCAACCGCCGCGTGCATGACGCGGTCAGGGCCTTCTTCGATGTCATGCAGAACTCGCCCTCGGACAACCGCGTCTGGGATGATGCCGGCAACGTTGCCTGGCAGCTTGGCCGCCGGGGGATGCATCTGCCCGCGCAGGACATCGTCATTGCCGCGTGCGCGCAGCGGATCGGTGCGGCGGTGCTCACGCACGACAACCATTTCCTTGAGATTCCCGGCCTGACCGTCCTGACCTCGCTCGACCAGCTCACTTGAATTGATGAACATCCACGAATATCAGGCCAAGCAACTGCTCGGACAGTACGGCGTCGCCGTGCCGCCGGGCGAGCCGTGCAAGACCGTCGCCGAGGCGAAGGCGATTGCGGAGAAGCTCTTCGCCGCCGGCCAGAAGCTGCTGGTCATCAAGTCGCAGATTCACGCCGGCGGACGAGGCAAGGGCACGTTCACGCACGGCTTCCAGGGCGGCGTGAAGCTCGCCAAGTCCGCCGACGAGGCCGTCCACATCGCCGACAACATGCTCGGCAAGACGCTCGTCACGAAGCAGACCGGCCCGGATGGCCGGGTGGTGCAGACCATCCTCGTGGCCGCCGCCGAGACGATCAAACGGGAATTCTACCTCGCCGTGCTCCTCGACCGCGCCAACTCCCGCCCCTTGATCATGGCCAGCACCGAGGGCGGCGTGGACATCGAGGAGGTCGCCGCGAAGACGCCCGGGAAAATCATCAAGGAATGGGTGGACCCCGCCATCGGCCTTCAGCCCTACCAAGGGCGCAAGATCGCCAGCGCGCTCGGCCTCCAGGGTGACCTCTTCAACCAGGCCTGCAAGCTCATCGCCGGCGTGTACAAGACCTGGTGGGAATGCGACGCGAGCATGGTCGAGATCAACCCGCTGTGCATCGTCGGGACGCCGGATGGCGGGGAGGCCATCGTCGCCGTGGACGCCAAGATCGGCCTCGACGACAACGCCCTCTACCGGCACGAGGACATCGCCGCCATGCGCGACCTCGCCGAGGAGTCACCCCTCGAAGTCGAGGCCAGCAAGCACGCGCTGAATTACATCAAACTCGACGGCAATATCGCCTGCCTCGTCAACGGTGCCGGCCTCGCCATGTCCACCATGGACATCATCCAGCACTACGGCGGCAGCCCGGCCAATTTCCTCGATGTGGGCGGCGGCGCCTCCAAGGACCAAGTCTCCGCCGCCTTCCGCATCATCCTCAGCGACCCGCATGTGAAGGGCATCCTCGTGAACATTTTCGGCGGCATCATGGACTGCAACGTGATCGCCACCGGGATTGTCGAGGCGGTGAAGGAGACCGGCCTGAAGCTCCCGCTCGTCGTCCGGCTCGAGGGCAACAACGTCGCCGCCGGCAAGTCCACTCTCGCCGGCTCCGGCCTCACGCTGATCACCGGCGACTCCATGGCCGACGCCGCGCAGAAGGTGGTCCAGGCGGTTGGATGAATCAGCCCGCTCAGCCATGATCCAAGTCGCCGGGCTCGCCTTCTCCTGCTACGCGGTCAGCGACATGCCGCGCTCCCGAGCCTTCTACGAGGGCGTGCTCGGGCTGAGGCCTGTCGCCGTGACGGTCACGCCTGCCGGGGAATGGACCGAATACGAGCTTGGCCCGCACACGCTCTCGCTCGGCTGCGCCCCGGAGTTCCAGAAGCCCAGCCCGGACGGGTGCATCGTGGCGCTGGAGGTCACGGACTTCGACTCCGCCATCGCGCACCTCAAGGCCGCCGGCGCGAAGTTCCGCATGGAGCCCTTCCCCACCGGCGTTTGCCGCATGGCCATGATCCTCGATCCCGACGGCAACACGCTCTGCATCCACCGGCGGAACGCCTGACCCATGCCCTCCGAACCAGCCCGCCTGACGCGCATCGGCGTCTTCTTTGATGGCAGCTACTTCGCCAAGGTCAGCGAGCACTACCGCTACGTTCACCCGCGCAGGTCCTGGCTCAGCATCACCGGGCTCCTCGACTTTGTCTGCCGGCAGGTCGCGCAGGAGGAGCAGGCGGACCCGCGCCGCTGCACGGTGGTGGACTCCCATTATTTCCGCGGCCGTTTCCCCGCCAAGGAGGCCGAGGCCGCCGGCCGGCTGTCGGCCGAGCGGGTCTTCGACGACATCCTGATGTTCGGCGGCGTCATCACGCACTACCTGCCTGTGTACCGCAACCCGCATACCGGTCGCGCGGGCGAAAAGGGCATTGACGTCTGGCTCGCGCTCGAGGCCTACGAGCTGACCCGCAGCAAGGGCTACGACGTGCTGGCGCTCGTTTCCGGCGACGCGGACTACGTGCCGCTCATCCGCAAGGTCCACACGCTCGGCACGCGCACCCTGCTCCTCGCATGGGAGTTCGACACGCCGGACGAGACGGGGTGGCGGCAGACCCGGGTCGCCCAGCGGCTGCGTGATGAGGTGACCTACCCCGTGCTCGTCCACCAGCTCATCGAGTCCCCGGAAGCCGCGGACGGCGATCGCATCAGCGGCCTTTTCCAGCGCACCGGTGACGAGGAGCCCGCCGCCGACGGCGTTGGGGCCGCGCCTTCGCGAGCCGCGGTCACGGTGCCTGAACCGGCCCGTCCGCACGCGGGAGTGGTTGGGAAGATTTTTCCCGACAAGGGCTTCGGCTTCATCCTTTGCCCCGACTTCCCGAAGGAGCTGTTCTTCGGCTTCCACTCCGTCTCCGTGGCCCGGCTGCTGGTGCTGGGGGAGGCGGTCACCTTCGCGTTCGGGCAGAACGACAAGGGCCCCTGCGCGGTCGCCGTGCGTCCGCAAAACTCCTGATCATTTCATGTCCATCCTCGTCACCCCCCGGACCAAGGTGCTCGTCCAGGGCATCACCGGCTCGTTCGGTGCCCGGCACGCGCAGCTCTCCCTCGAGTACGGCACGCAGGTCGTCGCCGGCGTCACACCCGGCAAGGGCGGCCAGACCTTCCAGGCCAACGGCCACAGCGTCCCCGTCTTTGACACGGTGGCGCAGGCCGTCAACGCCACCGGGGCGACCGCCAGCGCCGTCTTCGTCCCGCCCGCCTTCGCCGCCGACGCCATCCTCGAGGGCGTGGACGCCGGGCTCGACCTCGTCGTCGCCATCACCGAGGGCATTCCCGTCCGTGACCTGATCGCGGTGAAACGCGCCATGGGCGGCGCGAGGACCCGCCTCATCGGCCCGAACTGCCCCGGCCTCGTCACGCCCGGCGAAGGAAAGGACAGCCACGGCGGCTGCCGCATCGGCATCGCGCCCGGCTACATTCACCGGAAGGGCCACATCGGTGTCGTCAGCCGCTCGGGCACGCTCACCTACGAGGCGGTGTACCAGCTCACCGTGCGGGGCGTCGGCCAGAGCACCTGTGTCGGCATCGGCGGCGACCCGGTGAACGGAACCTCGCACCTGGATGTCATCAGGCTCTTCATGGCCGACCCGGACACGCACGGGATCATCATGATCGGCGAGATCGGCGGCAGCGCGGAGGAGGAGGCCGCCGGGTGGATCGCCGAGCACGGCACCAAGCCCGTGGCCGGCTTCATCGCCGGTGCGACCGCCCCGCCCGGCCGCCGCATGGGCCACGCCGGCGCGATCGTCAGTGGCGGCAAGGGCACGGCCGCCGCCAAGATCGAGGCGTTCAGGGCCGCCGGCATCGGCGTCGCCGCCACGCCCAGCGACATGGCCGATACGCTGCTGAAGATGATGTAGCGGCGTGGCCGCCCCGGTTGCGGACGGGCCGGCGCCTCGACAGCCGCCGGGTGGGTCGCCACGCCGGCGCGGGATCGTCGCTTGAGATTTTCCCGCGACCGTTCGTAAGCTCCCCCATGTCCGACCACCTTTCCCAGGCGACGGTCCATTTCACCACACGTTCCCTCCCCGATCTCGAAGCCAAGATCACCTTCGGAGGAGATCTGCGGCCCGGCTCGCCCGCCGGGGGCCCGGGCCCGGCGACGGGGGCGGCCTTTCTGGCCCAACTCTATGGCGGCGCGCCGGGCGGCGCGCTGCGGCCTCTGGGGCTGCCGCTGAACTTCCGCGAAGGCCCGGGTGCCGGCTTCGTGATGCCGTCCGGCGACGTGGTGCGCTACGTCACGGACGTGCCGGCCAGCGGCTCCGCGCAGGTGCAGATCAAGGCCTGGGCGGCCTGTCTTGGCTCCAGCTTCGAGGAGGCGCAGGCCAAGGGCGTGGGCGGCACCGGCGAATCGTTTCCGGCCGTCGTGCGGACTGGCGGCGGCATCTCGCCCCCGCTGGTGCCGGTCGGCCTGATGGGCTTCGAAATCTCCGCGATTCGCGGTTGAACCTCCGGGGCGTGGCTGTGACGCCCCGGTCGCAGGGGGTGCCGGCGGCGCCCCGTCGCAGAATCAATGACCTTCCGGCTGCGCCGTGGCGGCGCAGACAGCTTGCGGCGATGAGGCGTCGCCGCCACGCAGCCGGGGAAAGAACTCCTCCGCCGCACGCTCCGTGGCGGTGCTGAACTCCGCCGCCGTGAGGCCTTTCAGTGCAGCGACGAACTCCGCCAGTTCCCGCACGTAGGCTGGTTCGCAGCGCTTCCCGCGGTACGGCACCGGCGCGAGGTACGGGCAGTCCGTCTCGAGCATGAACTGCCCCGTCGGCGCGGCGGCCAGCGCGTCGCGCACGTTCTGCGCGTTCTTGAAGGTCGTGATGCCGGTGAAGCTCACCAGCGATCCAGCCGCCAGCACTTTCGCCACCTCGCCCGGAGTTCCGGTGAAGCAGTGGAACACGCCGCGCACCCGGCCGCGGAAGGCCTCCATCATCGCCAGCGTCTCCGCGAACGCCGCACGCTGGTGGACCACGACGTTGAGGCCCGCCTCCGCGGCAAGCTCGAGCTGCTGCTGGAAGACGACGCGCTGCTTCGCCATGTACGCCTCGTCGTCCGCCGGGGACTTTCCCGTCTCCGTGCCGGGCCGGCGGTAACGGTCGAGGCCGCACTCGCCGATCGCCGCCACTTTGGGATGCCCGAGCAGTTCCCGCAGACCCGGCCGCACGTCCTCCGGCGCCTCCATCACGTGGCACGGATGCCAACCCACCGCGGCGTACACGCACGGAAACCGCTCCGCCAGCGCGACCGCCCGCCGGCTCGCCTCCAACGTCGTGCCGATGCTGATGATGCGCCGGACGCCCGCCGCAGCCGCGCGCTCCACCACCGCGTCGAGGTCCGCGGCGAAATCGGGGAAATCGAGGTGAGCGTGCGTGTCGGTGAAGGGGGCCATGCGGAGGACGGGATGGAACAGGTCGCGGACTCGGTCGTGCGCGGCCTCGAACGCCGGCCCGCGCGAGCTGCGGGCGACCCTGACGAATCAACGCCCAGGCACAATCCAAACCTGCGCGCCGCCGCAGCCGTGGCCCGAAGCCGGCCTGACGGAATGCCGTTTGCCCGTGCGCGAGTCCGCGCCACCTTCCGCACGGATGAACCCGTACCTGAACCACGGCATGGTCACGAGCCGGCGCTGGTTCCTGCGCGACTGCGGCGTGGGCCTCGGCAAGATCGCGCTGGCGGGGCTGCTCACGGACAGCTTCACCCGCCGCGCGCTGGGCGCCCAGTCCGCGCCTGCGAACCCGCTCGCCCCGCGCCCGCCGCACTTCGCGGGCAGGGCCAAGGCCGTAATCCACCTCTTCATGGCGGGCGCGCCGAGCCAGCTCGACCTCTTCGACCACAAGCCGGAGCTGAAGAAGCTCGAGGGAAAACCGCTGCCGCCGTCGGTCATCATGGGACAGCGTTACGCGTTCATCCGGCCGGACGCCGCGGTGCTCGGGCCGCAGTTCGCGTTCGCGCGGCACGGACAGGCCGGCACCGAGTTGTCCGAGATGCTGCCCCACCTGGCCGGCGTGGCGGACGACGTGTGCGTCATCCGCTCGTGCAAGACCGACCAGTTCAACCACGCGCCGGGGCAGATTTTCTTCAACACCGGCTTCGCGCAGCCCGGCCGGCCGAGCCTCGGCTCGTGGGTCACCTACGGCCTCGGCGCGGAGTCCCAGGACCTGCCGGCGTTCGTCGTGATGTCCACCGGCGCGGGCATCAGCGGCGGCGCGGCCAACTGGTCCAGCGGCTTCCTGCCGACCTACTACAGCGGCGTGCGCTTCCGGAACTCCGGCGATCCGATCCTGAACGTCTCGAGCCCCAGGGGCGTGGACGACCGGCTCCAGCGCGACACGCTCGACCTTGTCGCCGAGCTGAACCGCCGCCGGCTCGGCGAGGTGGGCGACCCCGAGATCGCCTCGCGCATCCAGAGCTACGAGATGGCCTACCGCCTCCAGACGTCCGCGCCGGAGCTCATGGACCTGCGGAAGGAGAGCAAGGAGACGCTGGAGCTGTACGGTTGCGAACCGGACAAGGCCTCCTTCGCGCGCGCGTGCCTGCTGGCGAGGCGGATGGTCGAGCGCGGCGTGCGCTTCGTGAACATCTACCACGAGGGCTGGGACGCCCACTCGGACGTGGCCGGCAACCTGAAGAACAACTGCGCCGCCACGGACCGGGCCAGTGCCGCGCTGGTGAAGGACTTGAAGCAGCGTGGCCTGCTCGACTCGACGCTGGTGGTCTGGGGCGGCGAGTTTGGCCGCACGCCGATGGTTGAGAGCAACGCCGCGCTCGGCCGCAGCCTCGGCCGCGACCATCATCCGCAGGCGTACACGATGTGGCTGGCCGGCGGCGGAATCAGGCCCGGCCTGAACTACGGTGCGACGGACGAGCTCGGCTTCCACGTCGCTGAGAAGCCCGTCCACGTCCACGACCTGCAGGCCACGATCCTGCACTGCCTCGGCTTCGATCACGAGCGGCTGACGTACACCTACCAGGGTCGGCAGTTCCGGCTCACGGACGTGCATGGGCATGTGGTGAAGGACGTCCTCGCCTGACGGCCAGCCTGGCCAGGACGACTCGCCAGGCCAGAGGTCGGCGTACCGCGTCCTCCGCGCGGAACCGGCGGGCTTGGGCCGCGCCGGGTCAGTCTTGCCTGAACGACTTGTCCGGCAGGCCATGGCGATGAGATCGAAGGCGTTACGCCGCAGGGCGCACTGCGCAGCCCGCAGCCGGGGCCCGCCGGCCGCGCGCCTCGCCGGTCTTGAGAAACTCCCGCAGTGCATCGGCGAGGTCGTGCCGCGTCGGCGCCGGGCGGCCCACCCCGGGCGCGGCGTACTGGTCGTTGACGCGCCCTTGGTAAATGAGCTGCCCGTCATGCGTGACCGCGGCGGCCTCCGGCGTGACTCGCACGCCGAAGCGCGCCACCAGCGCGCCTTCCGGGTCGCGCACCACCTGGCCCCAGGGAGCAAACTCCGCCTGGTGCCGGCGGATGGCTGCGGCGGTTTCATCCGTGTTGGCGTAAACGAGGACGAAACGGACGCCCTGTGGCGCAAGTTCATTGGCCAGGGCGCGCAGCTCCGGAACGGCACGGTTGGCGATCGGGCAGTCCACGGAGGTGAAGATGAGGACCAGCGCGCGGTCATGGCCGGCTGGCGAAATGACCAGCGGCTTCGCGTCCAAGTCAGCGGCCGGCGCGGCAAACAGCTCCGGCGGCGCGCCGGCCTCCGGCCCGGCACAGCCGGCCAGCGCCAGCGCGGCGAGCAGTGCAACGCACGCTTTGGCCAGCCGGAGATCCATTTCCCGGGCGACGCTGGGCGCGTGCCCGGGCAGCGTCAATTCGGCCGCTGCCGGTGGCGTCACGGAATTGCCACATGACATCCTTGTCATGTGCTTTCCTCCATTTGCGCGGCTGGCTAAGGATGTGGTGACATGACTCCGATTCGCGCTTGGTTGACCGCACTTTTCGCCGTGCTGTCCCTGCTCCCCGCCGCCCGTGGGCAGGAGCCGCCGCCGCTGGAATTCACCGTCACGCCGCCCGACCAGGCGATCCTCATCACGGAGACGACCAACCGCATCACCGTCACGCTCGACAGCCCCGGGTCGTTTACCAACGTGACGGTGACGGGCGACATTGACGGCGCCCCGCTGACCTTCGCCGGCACCACGAACTACTCCGCCAACTATGTCGCGCCCTTCGTGCCGCCCCCGGCCGGCATCACCGTGCTGCTCAACGTGACGGTGATCGGGACCGACATCGCCTCCGTCACCAACGAGCCGCCGAGTGACCCGCCCGTCATCGTCACGAACAGGGCGACCCTCACGTACATCATCGTCCCCCGGCCGCCGAACGACAATTTCACCAACGCCTTCAAGATCCCCAACGAGGGCGCGACGATCCTTGGCACCAACACCTACGCCTCGCTTCAGGCTGGCGAGCCGCGCCATGCCGGCCTCGCGACGGCCGACACGAGCGTGTGGTGGAACTGGTCTGCGCCGGACAAGACCAACGTCCTGATTGACCTTGCCGGATCGGACTGGCCGGCCGTGCTGGCCGTCTATCGCGGCGACAGCATCTCGAACCTCGTCCTCGTCGGCTCCTCGACGAACGACGTGGCCAACCAGCTCCCGCCAAACGTCGCCTTCCAGGCCGTGAAGGGCGCCACCTACCGCATCGCCGTGTCCGGCCTCACCACCAACAGCTACGGCAACCTCCGCCTCCGCGTCGCCGTCGGCGCCACGCCGGACAAGCGCCCGCCCGCCGTGTCCATCCTCAGCCCCTCGCCGGACACGCTGGTCACCGGCGACGCGGTGGTGATCAGCGGCACGGCGCGAGAGTTCAGCACGCTCGACGCCGGTGTCAGCAACGTGGTGGTCCGCGTGAACGGCGGTGCCTTCACCAACGCCCTGGGCGCGGAGGGTTGGGCCATCCCGCTCCGGCTCCCGCCCGGCACCAACGTCATCCAGGCCGTGGCCATTGACTTTGCGGGCAACCAGAGCCTGCCCGACACCATCGTCGTGCGGTACGTGAACCCGACCAACGACCTCTTCGCCCTGCGCGCGCCGCTGCCCGGACTCGCCGGCTCGATCAACGCCATCAACGGCCGCGCCACCCGCGAGCCGGGCGAACCCGTCCATGCCGGCAACGAGGGCGGGCGCTCGGTGTGGTATTCTTGGCGTGCGCCGGCCGACGGCCAGGTCCAGCTCACCACCGCTGGATCAAGCTTCGACACCCTTCTCGCGGCGTACACCGGTGCTGTGCTCGACACGCTCGCGCCCGTCGCCGCCAACGACGACGCGGGTGGCGGGGTCACCAGCGCGGTGGGGTTCCCGGTCGTGTCCAATCAGGTCTATCAGATCGCGGTGGACGGCTTCGGCGCCGAGTCCGGCGACATCCTCCTCAACTACGTCTTCACCCCGCAGCAGCCGGCGCGCTTCTACACCGTGACCGTCCCGTCGTCGCCGGGCGGTGCGGTCACGCCGCCGGGCGGCTCCTTCCCCGAAGGCTCGCTCGCCACCCTCGCCGCGATTCCCCAGCCCGACTATGTCTTCGAGCGCTGGACTGGCGCCTTCGACAGCACGGCCAACCCGCTGTCCTTCGCCGTCACCGGCAACACGACCGTCCGCGCCGTGTTCCGGCTGGTGCGCGCCACGGACGATTTCGAGACCGGGAACCTGACCCGCGTCCCGTGGCAGAGCACGGGCACCAATGCCTGGCGTGCGACCGACCAGGACGCGGCGGGCGGCACGTACTCGGCGCGCTCCGGCCCGACAGCGCACAATGCCGCCAGCCAGCTCACGCTGGTGACGAACACCGCCGCCGGCTCCGCCTCCTTCTCCCTGCGGGTCAGCTCCGAGCCGACCTGGGACTTCCTTGAGTTCGTGGTCAACGGCACGCCGCGCCGCCGCTGGTCCGGCGAGGTTCCGTGGGAGCGCTTCGCGGTGAACGTCAACGCCGGCACCAATCGTTTCGAATGGCGCTACGTGAAGGACGGCAGTTTCAGTGCCGGCCTTGACGCGGCGTTCATTGACGACGTGTACGTGCCGCCGGCCGCGAGCGGCGTGCCCGCGCCCACGCTCACGCTCGGCGCGCTCATTCCGCCCACTGTCACGATTACCGGCGAACCCGGCCGCACGCAGGTCATCGAGGCTTCCAGCGACCTCGCCATCTGGGGCGTGCTCGCCGTCGAGGCCGCGCCGGACGGAGTGGTGACCGCGGTGGACACGGGTGCGCCTGCCGGTGGCAACCGCTACTACCGCGGCCGGACGCAATAGCTCATTCGGTCTGGATCGGGCCGGCGGCTCCGCTCGGGGCCGCCGGCTTTTTGTTTCCGCGGGAGACCCGTTCACGCAGGCTGTCGGACGTGCTGTTGATCGGAGTCACGGGCGGCGTGGGGATGGGCAAGTCCACCACGGCGGGGTTCCTCGCGCAGAACGGCGTCGCGGTCGTTGATACTGACTTGCTGGCACGGGAGCTCGTCGCGCCCGGCCAGCCGGCGCTGGCGGAGATCGCATCCGCGTTTGGACCGGACGTGCTGGCCGCGGACGGCGCGCTGGACCGGGGGCAACTGGCGCGCCGCGTCTTCGCCGACGAGGCGGCCCGGCGGCGGCTGGAGGCCATCCTGCACCCGCGCATCCGCGCCGCGTGGCTGGCGCAGGCCGCCGCCTGGCGCACTGAAGGCCGCACTGCTGGTGCGGTGATCATCCCGCTGCTCTATGAGACAGCGTCGGAGAAGGAGCTTGGACCGGTGATTTGCACCGCCTGCACCGCGGCCACGCAGCGCTCACGGCTGAAGGCGCGCGGCTGGGACGAGGCGCAGATCGCCGGCCGCCTTGCGGCGCAGTGGCCGGTGGAGCAGAAGCTGGCGCTGGCTGATTTCGTCGCCTGGAGCGAGGGCGCGCTGGACACGCACGCCGCGCAGGTGCGGCGCATCCTGGGTGCCTTGTGATCGAATGCGTCTGGAGCCGAAGAGCCCAGGATGGAATGAAGGCCCTGCGGCGCGGCGCCGCCGCCACGGCCTTCATGCCGCGTCCATCACGGCGGCAAAGCGGAGGCCGCGCAGGCTGGGGCGCACGGCGGCAAGGCCGAACGCGCGCATCACCGCCTCGAACACCGCGACGCCGGTCAGGATGATGTCCGCGCGCTCGGCGGGCAGGCCGGACACGCGCCGGCGTTCGGAGAGCGGCAGCGACCACATGCGCTCCGTGGAATGGCGCACGGTGGCGAGGCTGAGTTCGGCGGCCTCGATGGCCCGGCGGTCGTAGCGCGACAGGCCCAGCTCCACCCGCGCGAGGATGGCCGCCGTGCCGCCCACGGCGACGAACTGGAGCCCCTCCCGGCCGGCGGTGTCGAGGGCCGGCGCGAGGCTGGGCGAGACTTCATCGCGCAGAAACGCCTCCAGCTCCGCGCGGCAGCGGGCCAGCAGGGCGGGCGACGGCTGGTCGCCGGGTTGCAGCGACTCGTTCAGGCGCACGGTGCCGAGCCGGTAGCTGTGGGAGAAGGACATCACGCCGTCGCGGCCGACGATGAACTCGGTGCTGCCGCCGCCGAGGTCCATCACGAGCAGCGGGTGGCCGCGCAGCCGGGCGTCGGTGCAGACGCCGCGGAAGGCCATGGCCGCCTCGACCTCGCCGGAGATGACCTCGACCGGGAGGCCGGTGGCGGCGGTCATCGCGCCGGTGAGTTCCGCGGCGTTGACGGCGTCGCGGACGGCGCTGGTGGCGATGACGCGGATGGCGGCGGCGTCCAGTTCCCGGGCGCGGGTCACGAAGCGGGCCACGGCCTGGGCGGTGTGGCGGATGGCGTCGGGCCGGAGGCGGTGGTCGTCGTAGAATCCGCGGCCGAGGCGGGTCTGCTCGCTGCGTTCGTACCGGGGCGTCACCTCCTCGCCGCGAACGTGGGCGACGAGGAGCTTCACGGAGTTGGTACCCACGTCCACGACCGCGCGGCAGACGCCGGGCGGCGCGGGCGGCGTGGCGGCGACGGGCGCGGCGGCGGACATGTGGGGGGAGTGTCGCGGGGCGCAGGCGTGGTTGTCAGCCCTGCGCTTGTGGGGGAATTGCCGTCCGGGCAGGCTGTCCGGCCATCCGCGGCATGAGCCAGCAGCAGGACTATTACCGGCGCAACGAGGCGTATGCGCAGTTTCTCGAGAACTGGGATTCCGCCTTCTACGCGAAGTACGCCGGCGCGCTCCGCCCGGAGCGGCCGGGTGGGCGGGCGCTCGACGTGGGCTGCGGCGTGGGCCAGGTGGTGGCGCGGCTGACGGCGGAGGGCTGCGAGGCCCATGGAGCGGACGTGTCGGAGCCGAACATCGAGCGGGCGCGGAGGCATTCGCCGCGGTGCCGGCTCTACGACGGCGCGCGGCTGCCCTATGACGACGGGTGGTTCGACTCGGCGGGCGCGCTGAACGTGCTGGAGCATGTCGAGGCGCCGGAGGCGTTCGTCACCGAGCTGGTGCGGGTTGTACGGCGGGGTGGCAGGATCGTCGTCTCGAGCCCGAATTTCCTGCGGGTGCTGGGGCCGGGATATCACCCCCGGATGCGCGGGTGGGGCAACCGCTGGCGCAACCTCCGTGGGCTCCTGGCGCGGCGGCGGGCGCTGGCGGAGCCGGCGGCGGCGGTTCACTTCGAGCGGATGCCGCCGATCGTGCGGCAGCCGTTCCAGCCGGACGACGACGCGATCATCGCGACGAACCCGGTGGAGATCGCGGCGGTGCTGGCGCGGGCCGGGGCGGCGGTGGAACGGGTGGACTGCACGGACCGCGTGGTGTCCGCGCCGCTGGACTGGCTGCTGAACGCGACGCCGCTCCGGTGGGCGATGTTCAACGCGTTCGTGGTGGCGCGGAAAAACTGAAGGCCGCTGCGAGTGGCAGCGGCCTTCGGCGTCTCAGGGCTGCTGGCGGCCCCGCCTCAGCCGCGCTTCGCGGGGACGGGCGGCTCGATCTTGGTCGTCTTGCCGTTCGGGCTGTCGGGCTGGGACTGGTAGTGCGAGGTGTAGTACTGGTTCTGGTAGTAGTAGTAGCTGTAGTAGTACGAGTCCTTGCCCTCGAAATCGATGTCGTTGATGACCACGCCGAGGATCTGGATGCCGGCGTCCTGGATGCGCTGGACGGAGCGACGGGCGTGCTCGCGCCGGATCTTGTTGAACTTGGTCACGAACACCACGCCGTCCGACTTGGCGCTGATGACGAGCGGGTCGCTGACGGCGCTGACGGGCGGGCAGTCCAGCACGACGCGGTCGTAGCGCTTCTGGATCTCCGCGAGGAAGTCCTGCATCCGCGTGGAGCCGATGAGCTCGGAGGGATTGGCGGGGATGCCGCCGCAGCAGATCACGTCGAGTCCCGGCACGTCGGTCTTGTGGACGATGTCGTCAAAGTTCCCGACCTGGTTCTGGAGGAAGTCGGCGAGACCGACGGGGGCGTGCACCTGGAAGGACTTGTGGACGGAGGGGCGGCGGAGGTCGGCATCCACGAGCAGGGTGCGATGGCCGCTCTGGGCGCTGACGATGGCGAAGTTGGAAGCGCAGAGCGACTTGCCCTCGGAGGGCACCGTGGAGGTGAAGGCGAGGACGCGGAGCTTGTCGCCCCGCGGGGTAAGGGAGAGCGAGGCGCGCAGGGTGCGGAAGCCCTCGGAGGCGGCGGAGCGCGGCTGCAGGTGGGCGTGGAGGTCACGCTCGGCCAGGTTGTTTGCCCGGATGTTCGGGATGTAGCCGAGGAAGGGCAGGCGGAGGTGGTTCTCGATGTCGTCCTGCGTCTTCACGGAGTCGTCGAGATAGGCGACGAAGAAGGCGAGGCCGAAGCCGAGGCCGAGGCCGCCGAGGACGCCAAGGGCCAGGACGAGCATGGACTTGGGCTTGACCGGCTTGAGCGGGAGGCTGGCATGGTCCACGATGCGCATGTTGTTGACGAGGTTCTTCGAGGACAGGTCCTGCTCCTGGAGGCGGGCGAGGAGCTGGTTGTAGAGGAGCTTGGTCTGGTCGGCCTTGCGCTGGAGCACCTCGTAGTCAATGCGCAGGCGGTTCTGCTCGAGGACGGCGGTCTCCTTGGTCTTGAGGTTGGCGAGCATCCGGGCCTCGGTGGCCTTGGCGATCTTCACCCTGTTCTGCATGGACTCGTAAATCTTGCCGGCCTCGGTCAGGATGCTCTTCTCGAAGGAGGCGATGAGGTCGCGGGCGCGGATGACGTCGGGCCACTTGTCCTTGTAACGGGTGAGGAGGGCCTCGAGGGAGGCGTTCTGGGCGGCGAGCTGGACCTTGAGCTCGCGGATGGCGGGGTTGTTGGCGATCTCGGGGATGGTGTCCAGGGTGGCGCCCTGCTCGATCAGCCGCGCCACTTCCTCAATCGCCTGGCCGGCGGACAGTGCATCGGCCTGGGCGCGGTTGTACTCGGACTGGGCCTGGACGTAGGCCTGCAGGACGACGTTCTGGTTGGCGTCCAGCGACGCCATGACGTTCTCCTCCTTGTATTTTTGGAGCGCCTGGTCGGCCTGCCTGACCTCCTTTTCCTTCTCGCGGGCTTCGTTCTCCATCCAGCGGACCGCGTCGAGGGCCTTGCCGCCGCGGGCATCAATGTTGTTGCCGACGAAGGTGGTGGCGAGGGTGTTCGCGATGTTGGTGGCGAGCTTGCGGTCCTCATGCTCCACCCGCACCTCCACGAGCCGGGTGAGGCGGACAGGGGCTACGGTGAGCAGGTCCTTGAGGGCGGCGAGGGGGTCCTTGGCTTCCTGGAACTCGGGCAGCTGGCCCAGGCCCAGTTCGAGGAAAATCCTGTTCAGCAGGGTGGGGCTCTGGAGGTTCCTGTACTGGGTCTGGAGGTAGTCCTGCTCGCGGCCGGCGTAGAGCATGATGTCGCGGGCGTTGAAGGCGCCCTCGGCCTCGCGGTCAATCTGGATGATGGAGGTGGCGCGGTAGATCTTGGGGGCCTTGAGGAGGTAGATGACCGCGCCCAGCATGCAGAGGGCGAAGCCGATGATGACGAGCCAGCGGCGTTCAAGGATGATCTGCCAGTAGTGGCGCAGGTTCATCTTGGTCTCGACGGAGAGCACCCCGCGGTGGGGATGGTCCGGGCGTTCAAAGTCGGCTTCGGTGTTCACAGGCTGGACGGGCTGGGTTGGAAGGGCAGGGCTCAGAACCGCGCCTCAGGCACGAAGACCTGATCGCCCGGTTCGAGGAAAAAGATGCGCGTGGGATCGTTGTTCTTGCGGAGGTCATCCACGTCGAAACGGAGCCGTTCGGTCTCGCCGGCCCGGCTGACCTGCACGTCGCTGGTCTTGGCCAGCCGCGTGAATCCCATCGCCATGGTGATCGCCTCGATGAGGCTGAGCTTGCGCTCCGGCGGGATTTCCACGGCACCGGGCTTGTTCACCTGCCCGTACACGAAGACGAGGCTCTTCCGGAAGTCCCGCACCTGCACGATGACCTGGGCGTTGACGAGGTAGTCGGCCTCGAGCCCGGCCTTGACCTCCTGGGCCACGAGGCTGGTGGTCTTGTCCGCCACCCGGATGTTGCCGAGGAAGGGGTAGTTGATCTCGCCGCTGGCGGAGATGCGGAACTCCTTGCTCAACGTGGGCTCGCCCACGACGTCCACGATGATCAAGTCCTGCGGCTGGAGGCGGTAATCCGCGGAAACGGCGTCGGCGGCCCGCAGCGGGCGGGGCCCGGCGAGCAGGACAAGGGCGATGACCAGCCACGCGAGCGCGCGGCTAGAAACCGACGAAAAGGCGGAAGTTGGTGCGAAAGACATCATATTCAACGACTCCTGGAAAGTTGGATTCGACGGTTTGAAAATCCTGCGACAGGCCGAGCGTGATCCACGGCTGGAGACGGTATGCCACATCCGCCCGGGCAAAATAAAGATAATCTGTCCGCTCGCCAAACGCCGATCCGTTCTCGTCGTAGGCGTTGAGGGTGAAGTTGCCCGACAGGCCGGCCACCCATTTGCCGCGGCTGCCGAGCTGCTGCTGCACGCCGAGGCCGAAGACGTCCGCAGTGTAGGCGGCGGTGGACAGCTCCTGGGAGAGCGAGAACTGGCGGCGGTAGGAAAGGTTGAAGGCCGTCTTTGGGGAGAACTGGTACTTCAGGCTGGCGTTGGCCACCATGCCGCCGGGCGCCTCCTGCTCGACCTCGCGGGTCCCGATGATGATCGGTGGAAGGGGCGGTGGAAGCACCAGTGGCGCCAGCGCCGGCCCCAGATAATCCCGCAGCTCGTAGGCAAACTGCAACGACCCCGTGAGCCGCGGCGTGAACTCGCCGTCCGCCCGGAAGCCGAAATTGTAGAACTCGAGGTCCGGCCGCGGGTAGGTCGCCGGGTTTTGGAGGTTGAAGTCCTGGTTGGGCGAGGTCGCCGCCCGGCCCCACGTCACCAGCGGATAGAGGGTGATCTTGTCGCGCAGGACGTACCCGGCCCTCAGCGTGGCCGAGTAGGTGAGCCCGTCGTACAGCTGCGCCCGCACCGCGCCCGGCTGCGAGAAATCAAACGTGTAGTCCGTGAAGTCCACGTTGCCCGCCACGGCCACGATCGTCTTCGGGCTGAAGTCGTAGCTGACCGACGCGTCCTGGGTGTACTGGATCGTGTCCACCGGGGCCTGGATGCGCCCGAAAAAGCCCCCAAGAAGCTGGTCCTGCTGGGTGGCGATGCCGTTGCCGTCGAAGCCGAGCCTCGCGCCCTTGTACTTCCACCGCAGGCGGCCCAGATGCCCGATGTCGTTCAGCTCCGAATTGTCCAGGTACACCAGCGCGCTGAGATTGTACTCGAGCGAGACAAAGTTCGCGTCCTCGTAGCCGTAGTTGACCTTGAACCCCGGGCGGAAAGTGGTGATGAGGTCGCTGGTCTCGTCCTCCCCCTGGTAGAAGACGTTGCTGTTGTAGGTGCTGAGGATGTCCACCTGCGGCCGGAGCGTGACCGGGCCCAGTTCGTAAACCAAGTAGTCATAGGCGTCCGCGAGCGCGCTGGACGGACAGAGGAGCACGGCCAGCAGCGGGCCGGCGGCCGGTGCCGGGAGGCTTTTGGGGGCGGGCTTCACTCGCGGCGTCGGGTACGACTGCGGCGCGAGTGGAGGAGAAAGGCGGCGGCGGCCATCCCGGCCAGCGTGGCCACGCCGGGTTCAGGGATGGGAATGAAGTCCATTTCGGCGGGGAAGTTGCCGGGGATGGTCGCGCCGTTCTTGATGGCGGGCGGGTAAAGCACCCAGTCCTGGTTCCCGTCCAGCAGCAGGTAGTACCCCGGATTGCCGCCGATGCTGGGCGGATCGTAGGCGGGCAGGCCGAGGCTGACGTTGGCGAGGTCCACGTTCCGATACTCCACCGCCCAGGTGAGGCTCTGGGGCAGCATGAGGCTGGGGACGCCGCTCAGCGTTACCACGATGGAGCCCTCATCAATGGCAAACGGGTCGCTCTGGTAGAGGAGCGTCCCCGGCAGGTTCACGGAGCCGAAGCTGCCGGCGTTCACCAGCGGGCCGTCGTTCGCGTAGAACCGCAGCACCATCGTGGCGCCGTCCAGCGTGCCGTTCGCCCCCAGGCCGCTCAGGTAGCTGAAACGGAACCGGTTGAATTCTCCCGGGGTCGTGAGCTGGATGGAATCGCCGAACTGTCCCGCAGGCACCGAAGTCTGGCCGCCCTGGCCGTCGGGCACGAGGACCGAGTAGGCGTTCGTGGCCACGTAGCTGGCGGGCGGGCTGCGGAATTGGTTCGTATTGGCGTACACCAGCTCCCCCCGGGCCGAACCGGCGAACCCGGCCGCGAGCAGCGCGGTCAGGCGGGGGAAAGGCGCGGGGATTCGCATGGGGGGCATGGTCGGGTACGTCTCACGGCTGCGCCCGGCGCAGCGCGGGAGTAGCTACTTGCGCCCCGCCGGAGCGTCAAAAGGATTTTTCCCCGACCGTGTTAAGGTCCGGTGCCGGCCCGTCCGCCCCCCGGTTCAGGCTCCCATGCCATCCTCGAACGACCCGCCCGCCACCGGGAAGCACAGCCGGTCCCGGACGTAGGCGATGCCGTTGGCACTGGTGGAATCCAGGTCCCGGTGCGCGCTCTCCGCTTCCACGACCAGCGGCGCCGTCTTCATGCCCATGAGCTGGCAGTACCGCTGCGGGTAGCCGATGTGGATGAGCAGCTCGACGTAGCGGTCCATGTTCAGGTCGCCGCTGGGCAGGTCGGTGAACTGCATCGCGCGCGCCGGCCAGTTGGGCTGCATGGACCGCAGCGGCAGGCCGGGGCGGATGACGAAGTTCTTCACATGCGCGGCGCAGACGTAGGGGCCGACCTTGAGGAAACGCGTCTCCCACGACTCCCCCTCCCAGCAGTGCGAGGGGTCCGCGTTCACGCCGAGGCAGGGATCCTGGTCGCAAATCTTCGCCAGCAGCAGGAAGTCATCCGCGCACATCGCGGCGGTGCCGGGGTGGATTTCATGGCCCAGCTTGAGGCCCAAAGCATTCGCGTGCTTCCGCAGCCTGGCCGTCTTCTTCACGAAGCGCTCCTGCCCCTCCTTCACGAGGTCATAGCCCGGCCCGGCCCAGAAACCCCACGGATAGCCCGTGGCCAGCTCCCAGCCGAAGGCCACGCCCCAGAACATCGGCATCACCTTCACGCCCAGCTCGGCCGCCAGGTCCATCAGCTTGAGCAGGTAGCCCTCGTGCCACTTCTCGATCTTCTCGGGCGACTCGTTGTGGAGCTCGGTCGGGATGAAGGGATGGCCCGACTTCGTGCCCGTCCACGCGCTCGTGTGGACCCAGAACGGGCAGTGCGCGCTGAGGCCGTCGAGCCGCATCCCGCGCGACTCGAAGGTCGCCAGGATGTCCCTGGGCTTCAGGAAGCCCCCCTTGCCGTTGCCGAGCATGTAGTTGCTCGGTTGCGCGCCGGCCGCACCGGAGCGCTTCGCGTAGTCGAGGAAGTCGCCGAGGCTCTTCGCGCCGTGTTGGGCGCCTTCGATGCTCGGATGAAAACAGGGGCTGGGCATGGGCGGATGCGTTCGGGTGAACGGCTGGAGAGGGTGCGGAAGGCCGGGGTGCCGGTGCAACCCGGAACTGGCCCGAAAACCGGCAAATCCACGGTTCGTTACCCCGGCACGCGATCCCCGCCGCCAAGTCATCATCAAGGATTCAGACCGCAAAATACGGGACCACCATTAGCAAAACTGGGAATCCCCCTTGACGCCCGCCACGCGGCATCCAAGCTCTCGGCGTCTTTTAAGTTTCTAGACGTACAATGAACACAAAATCTTTCGGTACGGCCGGGATCCTCGGTTTGGCCGCCTCCCTCAGCTCCCATGCTGCGGGCACCTTGTTCTCGGGCTCCATCCAGTACGACAATTCGGCCAGCCCGAATCCGGTCGTCGTCCTCATTGATCCGATTGGGGAATCGGATCGCTGGGCCAATTCTGCCACGAAGCTCTCGTGGGAGATTTCCTACGTCGGAGGCGCCCTCCCGTGGCGGTACGTCTACACGTGGGAGAGCTCGGGCCAGAATCTCAGCCACATTCTGATTGAGACTTCCGGCAATACCGTCACGGCGGATTTCAACTTGGTTTCCGGCAACGTCTCATTCTCAGGCACGAATCCCACGTCCCAGACCGAGGGGTCCGGGAATCCTGACCTCCCGAGCACGATCTTCGGTCTGCGTTTCGCGGGCACCTCACAGGATGCGACGTGGACCCTCGACTCCAAGCGCGCGCCAACTTGGGGCGATTTCTACGCCAAATCCGGAAACAACTCCGGGCCGGCGTGGAATGCCGGCCTGACGGCCACCGACACCGATCCCTCGGTGGATTGGGCAGCCTTCGCGCTGGGCGATCTGAGCACTTTCCAGCACGACGGCCCGAGCCGCTCGATCCACATTGCCCTGCCGGACACGGTGGAGACTCCGATCATCCCCGAGCCGGGCACGGTGGCCGCCGGCCTGGGTCTCGGCATGCTGGCCCTCGGCGCGCTGATCCGTCGCCAGCGCTGAGGCAGGTTCGTTTGTCATACGAAGGCCGTCCCGCATCCGCGTGGACGGCCTTTTGCTTTTGGCCCCGGCCGGTTTGCGCGCAGCATCCCGCGTCATGTCCGCCAAGCCCGCGCGCATCGCCGCCCTGCTCCACGAACTCCGCGTCGTGCCGCCGCCAGGCGTGGACCCGCGCTACGCCGCGTACTTCGCCCTCTTCAACGCCGGCCGCCACTACGACGCGCACGACGCGCTCGAGGCCCTCTGGCTCCCCGTGCGCCGCACGCCGGCGGGCGCATTCTTCAAGGGCCTCATCCAGCTCGCCGGCGCGTTCGTGCATCTCCGGAAGAACCGCCCCGGCCCGGCCGCCGCGCTGTTCCGCCTGGCCGACGCCAACCTCGCGCACTTTCCCGGCACGCCCCACGGGCTGGACACCGGAGCGTTGCGCGGCCGGATCGCCGGGTGGCAGGCCCGGCTGGCCGCGGGCGAAACCACCGCCGCGCTGCTCGAACCGCCCCCGCAGCTCGCGCCCGATGCCTGACGCCGCCCCGCCGTTGCGCGGGGCGTACCGCCGCCTCCGCGCGCATTTCGGCCACCAGCGCTGGTGGCCGGCGGAGACGCCCTTCGAGGTCTGCGTCGGCGCGATCCTCACGCAGAACACGGCGTGGACCAACGTGGAGCGCGCCCTCGCGCGGCTGAAGGCGGCCGGCGTGCTCGCGCCCCGCGCGCTGCATGCGCTCCCCGGGCCGGAGCTCGCCGAACTGCTTCGTCCCGCCGGCACGTTCCGCGTGAAGGCCCGGCGGCTGCGCGCCTTCCTCGATGTGCTCGTCGGTGACTGCGGCGCGGACCTGAAGCGGCTCTTCGCCGGGGAAACCCCCGCCGTCCGCGCCCGGCTGCTCGCCATCCCCGGCATCGGCCCGGAGACGGCGGATTGCCTGCTGCTCTACGCCGGCGGGCACGCCAGCTTCGTCGTGGACGCCTACACGCGGCGCATCTTCAGCCGGCACGGCTGGGGCGCGCCCGGCGCCGGCTACGACGCGGTGCAGTCCCTCTGCGCGGCCGGGCTGGCCGAGGCGGACCCGCACCGGCGGCTGGAACGCTGGCAGGACGCGCACGCGCAGTGCGTCGCGGTGGCCAAGGCCTTCTGCCGTGCCCGCGCCCCGCGCTGCGAAGGCTGCCCGCTCCGCCCCCTGCTGCCGCCGGGCGGACCGCGGCCTGATGAGGCTGTGGCCGGGCGGGGGAGGCGCTGACTTGCCCCCGGGCCGTTCCCTGCTCACTTCCGGATCCGTGCCCGAAGCTCCCGCCCTGGTCTGGCTCCGACTCGACCTCCGCCTTGCCGACCATCCGGCGCTGCAGGCGGCGTTGCAGGCCGGCGGCCCGGTCATCCCGGTCTTCATCGGGTCGCCGGATGAGGAGGCGCCGTGGGTGCCGGGCGGCGCGTCGCGGTGGTGGCTGCATCATTCCCTCGCCGCGCTGGGCCGCGCCTTGGAGGAGCGCGGTTCCCGGCTGGTCCTCCGGTGTGGGCCGACGCTGGCGACGCTGCGGGCACTGGCCCGCGAGACCGGCGCGCGGGCCGTCTTCTGGAACCGCCGCTACGAGCCGGCCGTCATCGCCCGCGATGCCGCCATCAAGGAGACGCTCAAGGCGGACGGCCTCGCCGCCGGGAGCTTCAACGCGGCGCTGCTGCTCGAGCCGTGGCAGGTGCAGAACCAGGCCGGCCGGCCCTTCCAGGTCTTCACGCCGTTCTGGCGCGCGTGCGTCGCCCGGCTCGACCCGCCCCCACCCGCGCCCGCGCCGAGGCAGATTCCCGCGCCCGTGAAGTGGCCCAAGTCCGAGAAGCTCGAAGCCTTGGACCTGCTCCCGAAAATCCCGTGGGACGCGGGCCTGAAGGCCGCCTGGACGCCCGGCGAGGCCGGCGCGCAGGCGCAGCTTGCGCGCTTCGCCGCGGGCGCGATCCATCAGTATTCCGAGGAACGGAACCGCCCCGACCACGCCGGCACGTCCCGGCTGTCGCCGTACCTGCACTTCGGGGAGATCAGCCCGCGGCAGGTGTGGCACGCCGCGCGCCGCGCCGCGGAAAAGGGGAGCGCAGGCGCCCCGCCCGCCACGGCCGGCGCCCCCGCCGGGCGTGCGTTGCCGAAGTCCGACTGGCGCTCGTCGCAGTTCCTCGCGGAGATCGGCTGGCGCGAGTTCGCGCACCATCTGCTCTTCCATTTCCCGCACACGCCGGAAGAGCCGCTGCGGGCGGACTTCGCGAAGTTCCCCTGGGCGCGGCACCCGGAGCACCTGCGCGCCTGGCAGCGCGGCCGCACGGGCTATCCGCTGGTGGACGCCGGCCTGCGCGAGCTGTGGAACACGGGCTGGATGCACAACCGCGTCCGCATGGTCGTCGGCTCCTTCCTGGTGAAGAACCTGCTGCTCGACTGGCGCGCGGGCGCGGCGTGGTTCTGGGATACGCTGGTGGACGCGGACCTCGCCAGCAACACGCTCGGCTGGCAGTGGACGGCCGGCTGCGGCGCGGATGCCGCCCCGTACTTCCGCGTCTTCAATCCCGTGAGCCAGGGGGAGAAGTTCGACCCGCACGGCGACTATGTGCGCCGCTGGGTGCCGGAGCTGGCGAGGCTGCCGGCGGAGCACATCCATGCCCCGTGGGAGGCCCCGCCGCTGG
>JBJXFY010000151.1:0-16039 GCA_046155815.1 Limisphaerales bacterium
GCCCGCCCGGCGCCTTCGCCGTGCAGGTCGTGGCCGTCGAGGCGCGCCGCCGGCCCGTCACCGAGACCATCCCGCTCGTCGGCTCGATCGCGCCGAACGAGATGATCGAGGTGAAGGCCGAGACCGACGGCATCGTGAAGGAGATCGGCTTCGACGAGGGCCAGCGCGTGGAGAAGGGCGCCCTGCTGGTGGCGCTGGACCAGACCAAGCTCCAAGCCGACCTGAACGAGGCCCAGGCCAACGCGCAGCTCAGCCGGGCGACCTTCGCCCGGACGGAGGAGCTTTTCCGCGCCAAGCTGCTTTCCCAGCAGGAATTCGACCAGGCCGCGGCCACGTTCGCGATGAACAAGGCCACGGTCGAGCGCCGCGAGCGCGAACTGAAGGACGCCCGGCTCATTGCGCCTTTCAGCGGCATCACCGGCGCGCGGCGGATCAGCCCCGGGCAGGTCATTTCCCGCAACACCACGCTCACCTGGCTGGTGGACCTCGACACCGTGAAGGTCGAGGTGAACGTGCCGGAGCGGGTGCTGAACCAGCTCCGCGTCGGCCAGGCGGTCGAGTTCAAGGTCGCCGCGCATCCCGGTGAGACCTTCCGCGGCGAGGTGTACTTCATCTCGCCGCAGCTCGACGAGGGCACCCGCACGGCGCTCGTGAAGGCGCGCATCCCGAACCCGGACCACAAGCTCCGCGGGGGCATGTTCGCGAACCTCGACCTCGCCCTGCAGCTCCGCGACCAGGCGCTCGTGATCCCCGAGCCGGCCATCATCAACAACGGCGACGCCACGATGGTCTTTGCCGTGACCAGCTCGAACACTGCCGCGATGCGACCCGTGAAGATCGGGCTCCGGCTCGCCGGCAAGGCCGAGGTGCTGGACGGCCTGGGCGCCGGCGAGCTGGTGATCGTCGAGGGTACGCAGAAGCTCTTCCCCGGCGCGGCCGTGAAGCTCGCCGGACCCGAGGCCGCGGCGGCATACGTGAACTGACCAGCATGTTCCTCTCCGAAGTCTCCATCCGCCGGCCGATCCTGGCTGTGATGATGAACCTGGCGCTGGTGCTGTTCGGCGTCATCGGCCTCACGCGCCTGCCCGTGCGCGAGCTGCCGGACATTGATCCGCCCATCGTCTCCGTCGTCACCATCTACCCCGGCGCGAGCGCGCAGGTTGTCGAGACCGAGGTCACCGAGCGCCTCGAGGAGGCCATCAACAACATCGAGGGCATCAAGACCCTCACCTCCGAGAGCCGCGAGGCCACCAGCAGCATCACCGTCGAGTTCGACCTCTCGCGCGGGATCGAGGTCGCCGCCCAGGACGTGCGCGACCGCGTCTCGCGCGTCCGCGGCCTGCTCCCCGAGGACATCCTCGAGCCCATCATCGCCAAGCAGGACTCCGACGCCAACGCGATCATCTGGATCGCGCTGAACAGCGACCGCCAGTCGCCGCTCGAGCTGACGACGCTGGCCGAACGCCAGATCAAGCCCCGCCTCCAGGGCGTGCCCGGCGTCTCCTCGATCATCATCGGCGGCGAGAAGCGCTATGCCATGCGGCTCTGGCTCGACTCGGAGAAGATGGCCGCCCGCGGAGTGACCGTGCTCGACGTGCAGGACGCCCTCCGCGCCCAGAACGTCGAGCTGCCCAGCGGCCGCGTCGAGAACCTCGACCGCGAGATGACCATCCAGACCCGCGGCCAGCTCGCCACCGCCGACGAGTTCAACCAGCTCGTCCTCCGCGCGGACGGCGCCAACCTCGTGCGCCTCCAGGACGTGGGCCGCGCCGAGGTCGGTCCCGAGGATTTCCGCACCATCGCCCGCGCCAAGGGCAAGCCGTGCATCTTCCTCGGCATCGTCAAGCAGGCGCAGGCCAACACCGTCTCCGTCGCGCAGGGTGTCCGCGCCGTGGTGGACGAGCTGCAGCCCACCCTGCCTGCCGGCGCCGCGATGTGGGTCGCGTTCGACTCCAGCATCTTCGTCGAGAAGGCCATCGGCGAGGTGTGGGAGACGCTGGCCATCGCCTTCGGCCTCGTCGTGCTGATCATCTTCGTGTTCCTGCGGAACGTCCGCGCGACGATCATCCCGAGCATCGCCATCCCCGTCTCGATCGTCGGCACGTTCGCGATCCTCCACGCCTTCGGCTACTCGGTGAACATCCTCACCATGCTCGCGCTGGTGCTGGCCATCGGCGTCGTGGTGGACGACGCCATCGTCGTGCTCGAGGCGATCTACCGGCACATCGAGGCGGGCGTGCCGCCGATGGAGGCGGCGTTCATCGCCATGAAGGAGATCAGCTTTGCCGTCATCGCGATCACCATCTCGCTCGTGGCCGTGTTCACGCCGCTGGCCTTCCAGTCGAGCACCACGGGCCGCCTGTTCATCGAGTTCGCGGTGGCCGTGGCGGGCTCGGTGATCATCTCGGCCTTCGTCGCGCTGACGCTGTCGCCGGCGCTGGCGGCGCGGCTGCTGAAGCCCGTGCATCACGAGAAGCCGCGCGGGCTGTTCGCCGTGTTCGAGCGCTCGCTGAACTGGTTGACCAGCCACTACGTCTCCTGGCTGCGCTGGTCCCTGCGCCACCGCTGGGTCGTGCTGGTCGTCACCGTCGGGACGCTGGGCGCGATGTTCGCCGCGTACCGTGGGCTCGAGCAGGACTTCCTGCCGCAGGAGGACAAAGGGCGGATGTTCGGCCTCGTCATCGCGCCGAGCGGCGCCACCAGCGAGTACACCGACCGCCAGGTCCGCAAGGCCGAGGCCATCATCGCCGCGGTGCCCGAGGTGTACAGCTACGGCGCCATGGTCGCCCCGGCCTTCGGCGGCTCCGGTCAGTCCAGCTTCGGCATCGTCTTCGTGTCGTTCGTGGACCGCAGCCAGCGCACGCGCTCCGTGCAGGAGATCGTGAACGGCCCCGGCGGCCTGCAGCAGCGGCTCTTCGCCGAGGTCGAGGGCGCGCTCGCCATCGCCAACCTGCCCAAGGCCATCGAGGTCAGCTTCAATTCTTCGCCCTTCGAGCTGATCCTGCAGAACCAGGATCTCGCCGCGCTCGAACAGACCGCAAGCCAGGTCGCCAACCGCCTCCGCGGCCTCACCAACGCCCTCGGCGAGCCGCTGCTCAAGAACGTCCAGGTCAGCTACGAGGTGAACAAGCCGGAGCTGCGCGTGGGCGTGGACCGCAGCCGCGCCGCCTCCCTCGGCGTCAGCCTCGCGGACCTGTCGCGCACAATGCAGGTGATGTTCGGCGGCCTCGACCTCAGCCGCATCAAGGTCGAGGGCAAGGAATACCAGGTCATCGCCCAGCTCGACCGCGAGTCCCGCCTCACACCGTCCGCGCTCGACCGCATCTTCGTCCGCAACGCCGAGGGCCGGCTCATCCAGCTCAGCAGCCTCGTGACGCGCAGCGAGGGCGCCGCGGCGAACTCGATTGACCACTACGGCCGCCTGCGCTCCGCCAGCATCACCGCCTCGCCCGGCGCCGCGGCCATCGGCCCCCTCGTACAGAAGACCGAGGCGCTGCTCGCCGAGGAGCTGCCGCCGGGCTTCCTGCACGCGTGGGGCGGCGACGCGCGGAACCTCGCCGACGCGACGAACGAGATCTGGTGGGTGCTCGGGCTCGCGCTGGTGATCGTGTACATGACGCTCGCCGCGCAGTTCGAGAGCTTCGTCCATCCCTTCACCGTCATCCTCGCCGTGCCGCTCGCGGCCGTGGGCGCGTTCGGCGGGCTGTGGCTGCTCGACTTCGGCGGGCGCATGGGCCTCTACCCGCCCATCCCGGCGATGAACATCAACCTCTTCAGCCAGATCGGCCTCGTCCTGCTCAGCGGGCTGGTGACGAAGAACTCCATCCTGCTTGTCGAGTTCGCGAACCAGGCGGCCGACAAGGGCGCGGACTCCCACGCCGCGATGGAGGAGGCCGGCCGGGTGCGCCTGCGGCCGATCCTGATGACGGCCTTCTCGACCATCGCGGGCATCCTGCCCATCGCCATCGGCTTCGGCGCGGGCGCGGAGAGCCGCCGCCCGATGGGCATCGCCGTCGTGGGCGGCATGCTCACCAGCACCTTCCTCACGCTCTTCGTCATCCCGACCGTGTACACGCTGCTCGACGACGCGCGGCGGAAGCTGTCGCGCCGGCCCGCGCCTTCAGCCGCGGGCCTGTCCGAAGTGCCGGCGAAGTGACGCAAGGTCTGTCGGCCGGCGGCGGTTCAGCCGCACCCCCCCGCCAGCAGCAGCCCGAGCAGCGCCAGAGCGGTTGCCAGCAGCGCCGCGCCGGCCACGGGCCAGCGGCGCACTGCCATGTCGAGGGCGTCCGCGCGCGCGCCGCAGCCGATCACGGCGCGCGCGGCGCGTTCGCCGTAGCAGATCACGTCCCCTTCGGGGAACACGGGCAGCCACTTGCCCCAGCGGAAAAGCGCCAGCGCCAGCCCCGTCCCCACGAGCACCGGCCAAAGTGCGGCCCAGAGGATCTTTCCCGTGAACGCCTCGCCCGCCTGCCCGCCCAACGTGACGCCGTAGAGAACCCACGGCGCCACCAGCGCCGCGAGGGCCGCGGCAGCCCACGGCGCGACCAGTCCGGCCGGGGCGGCCTGCGCCTTCTCCGGCGGCGCGAGCGCGGCCAGCCGCCGTAGGAAGTGCAGCATCAGCAGCGCGCTGCCGCTGGCCGAGAGCGTGGCGAGCAGCTTGACCACGCCGACGTCGAAGTACGGTTTCGTCACCAGCTTCGCGATCATGCCGCCGGTGAGCGGCAGGCCGGCGAAGCTCAGCGCCAGCACCGCGCACGGCAGCAGCACCGGCCAGCGGCGCGGGGCGGGCGTCTTTCCAACCACGCCCACCGCGAGGAAGAGCGCGCCCTTCACCAGCACGTGATGCACGGCGTAGAAGACGGCGACCAGCGCCGCCTCCGCGCCGCCGCCGGCGAGGCCCGCGCCCAGCACCGCCGCCACGAGGCCCATCTGGCTCACGCTCGAGTAGGCCAGCACCGTCTTCGGGTTCGCCTGCGTGACGCCCATCAGCACGGCGTAGAAGGCCGTGAAGAGGCCCGCGCCCGTCAGCACGGCGCTCCAGCCCGGCAGCACCGCGCCCCACGGGAGGAAGACCACGAAGCCGATCACTCCCGTCTTGATGATCGCGCCGCTCAGCACCGCCGAGGCCGGCATCGGCGCGGCCGGATGGGCCAGCGGCAGCCAGCCGTGCAGCGGCACGAGGCCCATTTTCAGCCCGAAGCCGAGCAGCAGGAACACCAGCGCCTGCGTGCGGTGCGGCGAGGCCGGCAGCGCCGCCACCACGTCCCGGATCAGCATCGAGTCCCCGGGCGCCGCCGCGTTGAGCAGCACGAACGCGATCAGCAGGAACGCCTCCCCGAGCACCGCCAGCACCAGATACACGCCCGCCGCCCGGTGCGCCGCCGCCGTACCGTCGTGCGCCACCAGGCCGAACGCCGCGAGGCTCATCAGCGAGTACAGCAGGTAGAAGCTGACGAGGTCGCCGGCGATGAACGTCCCGAGGCAGCCCGCCAGGGTCAGCAGCCAGTACACGGCGAAGCGCCCCGCGTACCGATCGTCGCGCAGGTACGTGCCCGCGTACGCGCCGGCGAGCGACCACAGCAGCGCCGTCGCGCCCAGCAGCAGCGCGCGCGGCCGGTCCACCACCAGCGCCAGCCGCAGCCCGTCGGGATCGAGCATCGCTTCCGCGCCCCCGCGACCGAGGAAGGCTGCCAGCAGGCCCGGCAGCGGCGCGAAGGCGAGCGCGGCCGGCAGCCGCGCCCGTGCGCTGCGCCGCGAGCACGCCGCGAGCAGCAGCAGCGGGAGCAGGACGGTGGCGAGGAGGGCGATCGAGGTCATTGAAAGCTCCAGGCTCCGGGCTCCAGGCCCCAGGTTCCCACCCGGCCGCAGCCTCGCCTTGGAGCCCGGCGGCTGGAGCTTCTTTGGAGCCTGGAGCTTGGCATTTTGAGTCTGCTCACCGCCCCACCGTCACCAGTTCCATCGGCGCGAGCGCGGAGAACCCGAGCAGCATCGAGCCCAGCGCCAGCCCCAGCACCAGCCATTCGCGCCAGCGTGCGACCGGTGCGCGCAGCGGGGGACGCTCCGCCGCCCTGTCCAGTGTGGCGCTGAGCACGCGGAACACGTAGCCCACCGAGAGCACGCCGCCGGCGATGATCACCAGCCCCCACCACCATTGGCCGGTCACGATGGCCGCGTCCAGCAGCAGCCATTTCGCCCGGAAGCCGCCGCTCGGCGGCAGGCCGATCAGCGAGAAGCCGGCGATGGCCAGCGCCAGCACCGTGAGCGGCAGCGCCCGGCCCGCCCCGCGCAGGCCGTCCAGCCGGTCGCTCCCGAGACCCGTTGCCAGCAGGCCCGCGCCGAGGAACATCGCCGCCTTGGCCAGCGCGTGGGACATCACCTGGAGGAGGCCGCCCGTCAGGGCCTGCGCGTGGAGCGCCTCGTCCGCGCCCGCCAGCGGGAACACGAGGAACAGGTAGCCGATCTGCGCGAGGGTCGAGTAGGCGATCAGCAGCTTGAGCCGCGCCTGCCGCAGCGCCAGCACGCTGCCATACAGCACCGCCCCCGCGCCCAGCGCGGCGAGGAGCTGCGCCGCCGCCTGGAGCGGCGCGCCCGCCAGCAGCCCGAACCACAGCCGCAGCACGAGGAAGAACCCAGCCTTCACCACCAGCGCCGAGAGCACCGCGCTGGCGGCCGGCGGCGCACCTGCGTGCGCCGGTGGCAGCCACAGGTGCAGCGGGAAGAGCGCCGTCTTGGCCAGCAGCCCCGCGATCATCAGCGCCGCCGCTGTCCGCACCACCGGCGACCCGCCGGCCCGCCCGGACAGCAGCGTCAGGTCGAGGCCGCCAAACGCGCCGTAGATCAGCCCCGCGCCGAGCAGGTACAGCAGCGATCCCAGCAGCGCGAACATCAGGTAGCGCAGCGCGGCCTCGAGCGTCGCCGCGCGGCCATCGAGGCAGACCAGCGGCACCGCCGCGAAGGTGAGCAGCTCGAGCGCGACGAAGAGGCTGAAGAGGTCGTTGCTCACGAACACCGCCACCAGCCCCGCCCACAGCCCCTGGTACAGCACCCAGAACATCACCGGACGGCGCGCCTCCGCGGCACCCGCCGGCGTGGCGAGGTCGCCGCCGGCGAACAGCGCCACCACCGCCATGATCACGGCCGTCATCAGCAGCATCGCCGCCGCGCCGCCGTCCGCGCGCAGCGACACGCCCAGCGGCGGCGTCCAGCCGCCCACGACATAGACGAGCGGCGCGTCGCCGCGCACCACGGCCACGAGCACCGCCACCGCCAGCCCGACCCCGACCGGCACCAACGCCAGCGCGATGCGTCCCGCGTGCCGGCCGCCGAAGACGAAGCCCAGCAGCGACCCCGCCAGCGGCGTCACCAACGCCAGCACCAGGAGCCAGCCGCCGGACGTGGTGTCGGGAGGACTCATGCCGGGCTGAAAAAGGGACGGGTGGAAACCTCAGCTGGACGCAGATGGACGCAGATGGGCCCGGTCATGGCGATTTTGGATGAATTTCCCGTACGACGCGGAAGAGCGCCCGAGTCGAATCGGTGTTCATCTGCGTCCATCTGCGGTTAAAAACCCTCTTGGGGAATCACTGCGGTTCCTCCGACGTCGGCGGGGCCTCGTCCTTCACCTCCGTCCAGCGCAGCAGCAGCGCCAAGGCCAGCGCCGAGCCGGCGAACGCCACCACGATCCCGGTGATGACCAGCGCCTGCGGCACGGGATCGCGGGCATAGTCCGCCGTCGCGCCGCGCCGCGCCACGATGCCATACAGCAGGAAGACGCCGCTGCTCAGCACGTTCAGGGAAAGGATGCGCCGCAGCCACGAGCGCTGGAGGATCGTGCCGTGAAGGCCGAGGCCCACCAGCGCTGCGCCGGCCAGGCCGAGGAGGGTGGCGGTGGTCATGAGGGCAGGGGGGATCGTGCTCTTGCTCCTGCCCGTCCTCCTCCTCGCCCCGACGGCCGAAGCTTCAAGGAAATCCCAAACCCCAAGTTCCAGCCACGAACTGCGCCGCCGCCGCTTGGAGCTTCGCCCGTGGAGCTTCTTTTGACCTTTGAGCCTTGAGCTTGGGATTTCATCGCCTCCACCCGTCAGGATTCGTGCCCATTGGCGTTCATTCGTGGCTGTTCATCCGTTTCCGGCGGCCCGGCGATCAGCAGCACCAGCATCACCGCCAGCGAAAAGGTGAGCGGCACCTCGATCGTCAGGATCAGCGGCTTCGCCCAGCCTGCCGGATAGCCGAGGAAGGCGCCCGCCCAGCCCATGCCCGCCAGCCCGACAAGGAGGAAGGCGGCCGGCCCGACGACGAGCGCCCATCGCAGCCGCCGGCTCGACACGCGCGGCAGCCTTGCCAGGCCCGCGACGAGGACCAGCAGGCCCATCGCCGCCAGCACCGACGCGGCGGGGAACTCACCGCCCGCCACCTTCGAGCCGTTCCAAAGGATGTAGATGCCGGCCACCACGCCGAATGGCGGCAGCACGCGCGCCACGAATCGCAGCGCCGCGCTGCGCGCCGCCGGCCGGAAGCCGGGCACGCCGCCCCACGCCCGGTCGCCGGCCAGCGACCACACGCCCGCCAGCGCGAGGAACAGCACGACCACTTCGAGGAACGTGTCGAGCGCGCGGTAGGCCATGAGCACGGCCGGGACGGGATTTCCCAGGCCGAGTGACGTCAGCGGCGCGTGGGCCTGCGGCGCGAGCGTCGGCCCCGGTTCGGGCAGGTGCAGCACCACGGCCGCCAGCACGGCCGTGACCGCCGCGCACAGCACGCCGACAACGATCCGCAGCGCCGGCCCGGGCGGCGCTTCTTCCGCCGTTTTGCCGCGCAGCCGCGCCCACGCGCCCAGCAGCAGCAGGCCCGAAAGCCCGCCGCCCACCGCGCCCTCGGTCAGCGCCACGTCCGGCGCGGCCAGCCGCACCCAGGCGAGCATCAGCGCGAGGCCATAGGCCACGAGGCCGGCGATGGCGGCAAACCCGTCGCGCGCCGCCACCGCCCAGCCGCCCAGCCCCACGAGCAGCAGCGCCAGCAGCACGTCCACCCACGGCGCGGCGTTCATGGCCGGGACGCCTCCCGGTGCGCGAGCCGGCCTGCGAGCTGGCTCACCGTGGCCGCGGCCAGCAGCGCCAGCAGCCACACGGCCATGAGCTTCAGCGCGTCCGTGACCGACGCCACGCGCGGCAGCAGCCCGAGCACGATCAGGCCCAGGCCGAGGTTGTCCGCCTTCGTCAGCGCGTGCAGGCGAGTGAGCGGGTCGGGAAAGCGCAGCAGGCCGACCGTTCCGGCGAGGTAGAAGAACACCCCCGCCGCGACCGCGACGAACGTGAAGGCGTCCAGCACCGTGCTCATGCGCCGGAACCTCCCGGGGGCGGCCCGTCCCCGTCCGTGGCCGCGCCGCGGAAAAAGGCGACCGTCGCGAACGGCGTCAGCACCGCCAGCAGCAGCGCCACATCCAGCGCCGCGGGGGTCCGGGTGGCGACCCCGTACAGCAGCAGCCCGCCAAGGCCGCCCGTCCCGAGGAGCTGCGCTGCCATCATGCGGTCCGTGCGCGCCGGCCCGCGTACGATGCGAACCAGCCCGAGCGCGACCGTGGCCAGCACGCCCGTGGCGGCGGCGAGGAGGAAGTCGTTCATGTGGGCGGCCGGCCGGGAGCCACGGCGGCGGCGAACACGCCTTCGTCCCGCGCCAGTTGCGCGGCCACCGGCTGTCGCGTGTCGAGGCTGTGATAAAGCACCGCGCCGTCATCCCCGTCACGGACGGGCACCGTGCCGGGCAGCAGGCTCGACATGGCCACGAAGGCGTCGCGCGCCGGACCGGCCGGCAGGCGACAGCGATGCTCCACGAATCCCGGCTGCAGCGGCAGGCGCGGCGAGAAGGCCCGCCGCGCGACATCCACGCCGGCCACGAAGGACTGCCGGATGAAATGGGCCGCCAGCCGGGTCAGGCCCGCCACGCTGACACGCGCCTCGCCTGGCGGGAGCAGCCGCAGGCTGGCCCACGTCGCCACGGCGGCGGCCAGCGCGCCGGCGAGGAGGTCCGGGAGTGCCTCGAGGAGCCTCGACTCCCAGCTGGCCGCCGCCGGCAGCCCGACCAGGACGAACCAGAATGCGAGCAATCCCAGCACCCGTAGGGTCCCGGCGCCGGCGTCGGGGCGGGGGGTGGGGGGCGGTTTCATGAGACGGATGTTTGGCGCAAGCGGCCGAGACCAGCGTGGCGACCCGCTCTCCGGCATGTCAATCCGGCGGGCCGCCCCGCGTGGAACGGCCCGTTTGCCGGGACTCCGGAAGATTCAGCGCCCCGACCCGCGCGGCCGCAGCGCAGCCCCGTAGAGCGCCGCGAAGTCCGGCGCGGCCACAGGGCGCGGGTTGAAGTTCGCCGTCCACTGCCGCGCCGCCTCGTCGGCCAGCATCGGGAGGTCCCCGGCCTGCACCCCGCGGTCGCCCAGCGATCGGGCCATGCCGGCGAGGTCCAGCAAGTCATCGAGCCGCGCGACCAAGGCGTCCACCGCTGCGTCGAGACCCTCGCTCACGCACGCGATCTCCGGCGCGGAGGCGAGCTCGGCGTAGGCCCGCCTCACTTCGGGGTCGGCGGCGTTGAAGCGCACGACGTGCGGCAGCATGACGCCCACGGCCTCGCCGTGCACCACGTTGAAATGCGCCGTGAGCGGGTTCGCGGCGGAATGCGCCGCGCCGAGCATCGAGTTCTCGATCGCCGTGCCCGCGAAGGCCGCGCCCAGCAGCATCCGGCCGCGCGCGTCGTGGTCCTGTGGGTCGGCCAGCACCCGCGGCAGCGAAGCCACGAGCAGCTTGAAGGCCTCGTGCGAGTACATCACCGAGACCGCGTTCCGCTTCGTGGTCACGGCGGTCTCGACGGCGTGCGCGACGGCGTCAATGCCCGTGCAGGCGGTCACGCGCCGCGGCTGCGACTCGGTGAGGTCGGCGTCAAGGATCGCCACGCGCGCGGCGGCCTTGGGGTCGAGGCAGGCCATTTTCTGGTGCGTGGCCTCGTCCGCGATGAGCGCGGCGCTCTGGCATTCGCTGCCGGTGCCGGCGGTGGTGGGGATGGCGATGAGCGGCAGCATCGGCTTCGCCGCCTTGCCCACGCCCCAGTAGTCCTTCATCCGGCCGCCGTTCGTCAGGAGGAAATTCGTACCCTTCGCCGTGTCCATCGAGCTGCCACCGCCGAGGCCGACGATCAAGTCCGCTGCGTGCGCCCGCGCCGCGGCGAGGCACGCGTCCACGTCCGCGGTGGTGGGGTTCTCGCGCACGCGGTCGAAGACGGCCACGTCGAGGCCCGCCTTGGCGCAGAGATCCTGCACGCGGCCGGCGTGCCCGGCGCGGACGAGCCCGGGATCGGTGACGAGCAGCACGCGCCGGCCGCCGAGCTCGCGGGCGAGCTCGCCCACGCGGCCCACGGTGCCGCGCCCGAAGATCAGCCGCGTGCGGGGCTGCTTGTCAAAGGCGGCGAGGGTCCAGTCGGCCGGGAGGCGGCCGTTGGCGGCGGAGATCGGGAGGCCCATGCGTTCGCGGTTCTGACGGCGGGGGCCGGGCGCGGGTTCAATCCCGCGGGCCGGCGTTGCGCGCCAAGGATGCCGGCAACCGGCCCTTCGGCAACTGCCATGGCGGCCTTAGGCGGCGACGCTCCCGTCGCCGGAGAGTGCCCGCTGCTCCCCGGCGCGGGCGGAGGTGCGTGGCGCACGCATCCGGCGTGCGGCTGGTCCGGGCATCCTGCCCGGACCGCGGCGGGATGCCGCGGCCACCTGCAGCCAGGACGGCTGCGCCACATGGGCCGCCGCGCGGCGCAGGAAACGCGGCCGCGTGCCGCTGCACAGCGACACGCGGCGGAGCGTCACGATTGCCCTTCGGCGGCGGGGCGTCGGCGCCACGGCACCGCTGAATTTTGATTCCGGCGGGTGCGTCGCTGGTGAATCCTCGCTCCGCCGATGGCCCACCCCCGCCGCCCCGCGATCGCCGCGCTCCTCGCGCTGCTGGCGGGCTGCTCACACGAGGCCGCCCCGCCCCCGGCGGCCGCGCTGCCGCCCGCCCACCCGCCGGTCGTGACCGCCATCGAGCGCCCGCTCGAACGGGTGATCACCGTGTCCGGCTCGCTCTTCGCGCAGGAGCAGACGCCGGTCGGCGCGCGGGTGTCGGGCCGCGTGCAGGCCCTGCCCGTGGACCTCGGCGCCGTGGTGCGCGCCGGCGAGGTCATCGCCGAGATCGAGCCGCGCGACTACGAGCTGCGCGCGCAGCAGTCCCACGCTCTGCTCGGCCAGGCCCGCGCCCGCCTCGGCCTGCCGCTCGAGGGCGATGACGACGTGGTGGAACTCGACGAGGCCAGCCTCGTGAAGGAAGCGCGCGCCGTCCTCACGCAGGCTCGCGGCGACCTCGAACGCGTGACCGCGCTGTCCGGGCAGGGCATCGCCTCGACCTCGGACCTTGAGGCGGCCACCGCCGCGTTCAGCGTCGCCGAGAGCCGGCTGGAAGACGCCCTCGAGGAGGCCCGCACGCGCGCCGCGTTGCTCCAGCAGCGGCGGGCCGAGTACGAGCTGGCGCGGAAGCAGCTTGCGGACACCCGCATCACCGCACCCTTTCACGGCGTGGTCTCCGAACGCCGCGCCAACCTCGGCGAGCACCTCGAGGTCGGCGCGCCGATCCTCACGCTGGTGAAGGCCAACCCGCTGCGCCTGCGCGCCGAGGTGCCGGAGCGCGATTCGGCGCGGGTCGAGGCCGGACAGGCCGTACGCGTCCACCTCACCGGCGACACCAACGTGTACCTCGGCGCCATCCGCCGCCTGAGCCCCGCGCTCAACGCCGCCAGCCGGATGCTCGTGGTGGAGGCCGACGTGCCGGCCCGCGGCGCGCTGCGGCCCGGCGCGTTCGCGCGCACGGAGATCGTCGTGGACGCCGCGCGTCCGGGCCTCGTGGTGCCTGCGGACGCGGTCATTTCCTTTGCCGGCGTCGAACGCGTGTTCGTGGTGGAGGATGGCAAGGCGGCCGAACGCCGCATCACCACCGGCGACCGCGGCCCGGGCTGGATCGAGGTCATGACCGGATTGAAGGCCGGGGAGACCGTGGTGGCCGCGCCGGGCGGCCTGGTCGCCGGCCAGCCGGTGGTGCCGCAGGGCGCCCCGGCCGCGGCCGCGGGAAGCTGAGCCCCGGCGATGCAAAAGCTCGCCGAAGTCTGCATCCGCCGGCCGGTCTTCGCGCTGATGCTCATCCTCGCGCTCGTGGTCGCGGGCGCGGCGGGCTCCATGCGGCTGGATGTGGACCGCTCGCCCTCGGTGGACCTGCCCACGGTGTTTGTCAGCACGTCGCTGCCGGGCGCGTCACCGGTCGAGGTCGAGTCGCTCGTCTCGCAGCCGCTCGAGCAGAACCTCAACACGCTCGAGGGCATCAACGAGCTGCGTTCCATCTCCGGCCTCGGGCGCTCGTTCATCATCCTCCGCTTCAACCTGGACCGCGACGCCAACGTCGCCGCCGAGGACGTGCGGAATCGCGTGGCCGCCGCGCTGCCGGAGCTGCCGCCCGACGCCGACCCGCCGCAGGTGTCGAAGTTCGACGTGGACTCCGCGCCGGTGATGTCGCTGGCGCTCTCCGGCGACCGCTCGATGCGCGAGCTGACGGAGCTGGCGGAGCGCACCGTACGCGTGTCGCTGGAGCGCGCGGACGGCGTGGGCGAGGTCGAGGTCTTCGGCGGGCACGAGCGAGCGATCAACATCTGGGTCGAGGCCGACCGCCTCGCCGCCTACGCCCTGCCGGTGAACGCCGTGCGCGAGGCCATCGCTCGGCAGAACGCCAACATCCCCGGCGGCAACGTGACCGGGCCGCTCCGCGAGCAGAGCCTCCGCACCGTCGGCCGCATTGCGGACCCGCGCGCGTTCAACGACCTCGTGGTGGCCGTGCGCGACGGCTCGCCCGTCCGCATCCGTGACGTGGGCCGCGCCGAGGACGGCACGAAGGAGGTCCGCTCCGTGGCGCGCCTGGACGGCCGGCCGTGCGTGCAGCTGGAGATCCGCCGGCAGTCCGGCGCGAACACCGTGGCGGTGATCGAGGGCGTGAAGGCGCGCATCGCGGACCTGCGGGCACTGCTCCCGCCGGACGTGCGGATCGAGGTGATCCGCGACCAGTCGCGCTACATCCGCGCCGCGCTGGCCGAGATCAAGCTGCACCTCGTGCTGGGCAGCATCCTGGCGAGCCTCGTCGTGTTCGCCTTCATGCGGAGCTGGCGCGCGACGCTGATCGCCGCGGTGGCGATCCCGGCGTCGGTGATCGCGACGTTCGGCATGATGTGGGCGCTCGATTTCACGCTGAACAGCGTCACCATGCTCGCGCTCGTGCTGATGGTCGGCATCGTGATTGATGACGCGATCGTCGTGCTCGAGAACATCTTCCGCTGGGTCGAGGAGAAGAACGTGGGCGCGATGGAGGCGGCGCGCGCGGCCACGGCGGAGATCGGCCTGGCGGTGATGGCCACGACCTTCAGCCTTGTGGTCATCTTCGTTCCGGTGTCCTTCATGTCGTCGCTGGCCGGAAAGTTCCTCTTCCAGTTCGGCCTCACGGCGGCGGTGGCGGTGCTGGTGAGCCTGCTGGTGAGCTTCACGCTCACGCCGATGATGAGCGCGCGGCTGTTCAGCCTGGGCGAGGTGCGCCGGATTCAAGCGGCGGGCCACGCCGCGGCCGGCTCGCGCGGCGGCCCCTACGGCCGGCTCGAGGCCGGGTACATGCGGCTGCTGGCGTGGACGCTGCGCCGGCGCGCATGGGTGGCCGGCGGCGCGGTGGCGGTGATGCTCGCATCGCTCCCGCTGTACCGGCTGGTGCCACAGGAGTTCACGCCGGGCAACACGGACGAGGGGGAGTTCGAGGTCTCCCTCGGCGCACCGGAGGGCACCGGTCTCGCCGCAATGGACGAGGTGCTGCGGGCCGCGGAGACGCGCGTGCGGGAGATTCCCTGGGTAGGGACCGTGCTGGCCACGGTGGGCGGCGGCGGGCCGTCCGGGGGCATGAACCAGGGGCGGCTCTTCCTGCTGCTGACGCCGCACGCGGAGCGCACCTTCTCGCTGGCGCGGCTGTTCAGCCTCACGCCCTGGCGCGCCTTCGAGGGGAACGCCACGCAGCGCGAGGTGATGCAAATGGTCCGCCAGAAGCTGCGCGGCCTGCCGGACGTGCGCGTCTCCGTGCGCGGCGGCCAGGGCTCAATCTCGGTGGGCGGGCCGGGCTTCGAGATTGATTTCTCCCTGCTCGGCCCGGACCTGGAGACGCTGCTCGGCTTCGCGGAGAAGCTGCGCACCCGCGCGCCCGAGCTGGGGCTGGTGGACGCCGACACCTCGCTCCGCCTCGACAAGCCCGAGCTGCGCGTCGAGATCGACCGCGCCCGCGCGGCCGCGCTGAACGTCGAGACCGCGGACATCGCCGCCGCGCTGCGCGTCATGGTCGGCGGCGACACGCGCGTCTCGCGCTTCCGTGACCCGCTGGTGAACGACGACTACGACGTGCAGCTCCGCCTCGTGGCCGACGACCGCGGCCGGGCCGAGGATCTGGGCCGGCTGTACGTGCCCGACCGCGCGGGCGGTCTCGTGCGCCTCGACAACGTCGTCCAGATCGTTCCCGGCACGACGGCCTCGCGCATTGACCGGCTGGACCGGCAGCGCGTCGTGTCGCTGCGCGCCGGCATCGCGCCCGGCTACGCGCTGGCGGACCGGCTGGAGGCCCTGCGCCGGGCTGCCGCGGAGCTGAAGCTGCCGCCCGGCTACACAACCAAGGTCACCGGCCGCGGGCGCGAGCTGGAGAGCACGTTCCGGGAGTTCCTCTGGGCCTTCACGCTCTCCGTCGTGTTCATGTACATGATCCTCGCGGCGCAGTACGAGAGCCTCGTCCATCCCTTCACGATCCTCCTGTCGCTGCCGCTGTCGCTGCCCTTCGCGCTGCTGTCGCTGTGGGTTTCCGGGAACACACTCAACCTCTACTCGGCGCTCGGCCTGCTGGTGCTCTTCGGCGTCGTGAAGAAGAAGAACGCCATCCTGCAGATTGACTACATGAACACCCTGCGCGCGCAG
>JBJXFY010000152.1:0-2834 GCA_046155815.1 Limisphaerales bacterium
GTCAACTTCTCCCGATATTCGGCATGCGTGGACCGGCCCGAGAAGACGAGGCGTGCCGGGTCGATGCCCGCGGCCTGCGCGTGGGCGCGCAGGGACGCCGTCGCCCAGGGGTTGTCATCCAGGAGCCACAGCACCGCCTGCTCGGCGCGTTGCAACAGGCGCAGCCAGGTCGAATAGAGCTGCGGCGTGATCTTGTAGATGTTGTTGAAGCACGCCACCACCACCCGGCCGTCAGGCAGACCCACGTCCGCCCGCGAAAATCGGCACGTCGTGATGGGTTGGTGGCTCAGTGGCAGCATCGAGCCCTCGAGGTAGAGCGGCCGCTCCGTGATGTAGGGCGTGACGGACTCGGGCAGCGTCCATGGGTCCGTCACCACGAAGTCCACCCACGGCAGGGCCGTGGTGCCGATGAAGCCGAGGTAGGTGCCGATGGCCCGGGCGGGCCGGTAGGCCAGGATGCCAGGCCGCGCACCGGAGCTGAGCCCATGCAGGTCCAGCAGGACGTCGATGCCGGTTGCGCGGATGGCCTCCGCGGCTGCACGGTCCGACAGGGTGTGGAGCGAGACCACGTGGTCGAAGCCGGCCAGAAGCCGGGCCCGATGGGCGGTGCCGTCCTGCGGGCTGAAGTCGAAGGCCGTGACATGCACGCGCGTGCGGTCGTGCGCCTCGATGAGTTCAGGCAGGAGCAGCCCGACGGCGTGGGTGCACAGATCGCCCGAGAGGTAGCCGATGCGCAGGCGGCCATCGGTGGCCCGTGGACCCGGCCCAAGCACCTCATCCGGTGGCGGGTACTTGCGCGCCACGAATGACTGCGCGGCGAACCACTGCATCGCCGGGTCATCCGAGAGCGCGAGCATGGCGAGCGGGGAGGTGCCGGCCATGAGGCGATTGACCGTGAGCCCAGGTGGCGGCGCATAGACCGGCCAGGTGCACTGCTTCTGCCGCAGGTGGACCCAGTGCTGAATGGCGTCCGGTTGCGCCGGATCCAGCCGCAGGCTGTGGGCGAGCACCGATTCGGCGGCCGCGAAGTGCCGCCGGGCCTCCTGGAGCCGGCCGACATGGTTCAGGGCTACCGCCGCCAGCGGCCCCGCGCTCGCATCGCCACCGGCGACCGCTTCGGCCACCGAGAGCCAGAGGCGGACAGCGTCGGTATCGCGACCCTGCCGTTCAGCCACCAGCCCACCGTTGATGCGGGCCTGATGCAGGCGGGGATTGGCGGCGAGCGCATCGCGGTAGGCCGCGTCCGCGGCCGGAAGGTCGCCAAGGTCGGCATACACCACGCCAAGGTTGAAGTGCGCAACCGAACGGGCGGGATGCTCCCCGGCGGCCGAAAGCCAGGTCGCATAGGCTGCGGCGGCCTCGATGGCGTGGCCGGTGGCGCGGAGCGCCTCGGCCTCCGCGATGACGGTTTCGAGTGGCCGCGCCTCAGGGGACATCGCACCAATGGTGCCATGGCTCAGGGTGCTGGCGGCACCGCTGAGACGTGCGGAAAGGCGCCGCTTTGCTGGGGCCGGCGCACGGTTCGTGCGGCCACGACGACAACACGTGCCGGAAGACCTACGGCGGAGTGCGGGGCGTGGTCTCAGGCGCCGAAGTGAAACGCTGAGAGCTTGAGGTCCCCAAAGGTCCCGTTGAACGCCAGCGTCGCGGCGTCGGCGCCCGCAGCTCCAGCGATGACCATCAACGGGATCAGGTGTTCTTCCCGCGGGTGGGCTGCGCGCGCCTGCGGCGCATCCTCCCAGTGCACCAGGCCGTCGTTGCGTGACGCGACGTCCCTCTGCATCACCCCCCGCAGCCACGCATCGAACGTGTCGGCGATAGGCTGGGCGCGCGGGTCGCGGAAGATGCGCAGGTTGTGGAACGTCATGCCGCTGCCGACGATGAACACGCCTTCGTCGCGGAGTGGCGCCAGCGCGGCGCCCATGGCCACGTGCTCGGCCGCGTCGAGCCCGGCCTTGAGTGACAGCTGAAGGACCGGGATCGACGGCTCCGGCCAGGTGACCTTCAGCGGGATGAACGTGCCGTGGTCGTAGCCGCGCGCGCTGTCCTCGGCTGATTCAAAACCGGCCTGTGTCAGCGACTCGCGCACGCGCGGCGCCAGCCACGGCGCGCCCGGCGCGGGCCAGGTGATGGCGTAGGACGCCTCGGGGAAGCCGTAGTAGTCGTAGAACAGCGGCGGCGCGGGTGACGTCATCAGCGTGGGCACCCGCTCTTCCCAGTGCGCGGAGACGACGAGCAGCGCGCGCGGGGCCACCTTCGGCACGGCCTTGACCGACCGCAGGTAGGCCGCCAGGAGGTCGCGCTCCTGCGGGTCCATCCCCATGTCCACGAACGGCCACGGTCCGCCGCCATGCGGGATGAAGACGACCGGCATCCGGGTCGTTGTCGGGGAGGCGCTCATGCGTCGCCGGCGCGGACCTTCGCGATCTTCGCGTCGCGCTCGTTGCCGAGCCGCTCACGGTCCTGGCGCAGCTCACCCTTCAGGACCTCGCGCGCCTCCGGATCCCAGACCGAGTCCAGCTTGTTGTAGTTGAGGATCTCCGCTTCCGCCAGCTTCGCCTCGTAGAAGTTGCGGATCTCGGCGATCTGCGCGCGCTGCGCGTCGGTCAGGGCCTGCACCGCCCCGCCCGCGGCGTCTTCCTTTTCCAGCCGCTCCATCAACAGGTCCATGCGGCTCTTCAGTCCCTTGCCTTCGTCGCTCATGCCCCGATACTACCCCCTGCGTTGTGCCCTCGCGGGCTCGGCCGGCAGGCGTGGCCGTGCCAGTCTGGCCGGTCCGGTTCCGCATACCGGACAGACGCACCTCTCGGCGGACCTGTCGCATCCGGGCGGGG
>JBJXFY010000154.1:0-5419 GCA_046155815.1 Limisphaerales bacterium
CCCCGCCCGCCGCCACGCAGCGCGCGGCCACGAGGTACAGCGCCGCCGCCAGCAGCCAGCCGGCGGCCTTGGGCAGGCTGGCCAGCAGGCCGAGCGGCCGGCCGGGCCGCGGCGCCATCAGGAACGGCCCGAGCAGCACGCTCACGCTGAAGAGCAGCGTGGGCAGCAGGAGCAGCACGTTCAGGAAGTCCAGCCGCGCGAGCGCGAGCGTGTTCAGCGCGAACAGCGGCAGGCCCACGAACCACACCACGCTGCGCAGGTTGATGAGGCCGGGGTAGCCGTCCGCCGGCCGGCCCTCGTTCGGCCCGGCGCTGGCCCGGAAGGCCGTGTTCACGCCCTTCGCGTCGCCCGCCGCCGCGCCGGACACGACGAACTCCAGGGACTGCCGGACGAGCTGGCCCAGGGCGTGGATCACGAGCTGCGGGCCGAACAGCAGCAGGTCGCGCCCGCGTTCGAAGAGCCACCGCGCCACGCCTGCGCCAAATCCCCCGAGCAGCGTGCCCAGCACGAGCAGGCCGGGTGCGGCCGGGGCCAGCGTCGGTTCCGCCAGCGCGGGCAGCGCCGCCAGCGCGCCGCCCGCCAGCGCCGGCGCGCGGCGGAAGCCCATGCCCTCGAGGCAGGCGACGAGGCTGTTCACCGTGAGCACCTGGTTCATCACGAAGCCCAGGAGCCACAGCACGACGAGGATTTCGACGAACGGCGAGAAGTCGAAGAGGATTGCCAGCGGCATCGCCAGCAGGGCGAGCATGGCCACGGGCGCGCCGAGGTAGAAGCGCCCGCCGTTCATGCGCAGCTCCTTCGCGGGCACGGAGAGCGGGCCGAAGTCCACCAGCTTCTGCATCAGCGGGTCGTGCAGGAGCTGCACGAAGCCGCCGGACCAGCGCGGGAAGGCGGCCAGCCACTCGCCGTGGCTCCAAGTCTCGCGGATCTTGTGCCAGAAGGCCCGGCTCCGGCCGAAGCGCGCCGTCCGGCCGAGGGTCAGCGCGTTGTGGGCCTGCTGCGTCACGCCCCAGATGTCCTCGGAGATTCCGACCGCGTGCGGGCCGAAGCCGATCATCCCGTACACGCGCTCCGCGAAGCCCGCGCCGCGCCGCAGCCGCGCCGTGAGCGGCCGCCGCCGGGTGGCCGGATGCACCAGCGCCCGCTGCACCGGGCCGTAGAGGATGGCCTGCAGGTTGCCCCAGCCCGTGCCCAGCGCCTCGCCCGCCCCGCCGCCCAGCGCATGGACGCCGCGCAGCAGCACGCGGTGGCCCTCCTCGAGCGCCTGCGAGCCCTGGCCCAGCGGGGTGCGCGTGTTCGTCGTGCCGCGGCCGGGCACCACGATCACCATGCCGGGGTCGCTGAACGCGAGGCGGACGTCGTCCATCAGCGCGTCGAGGTCGTGGCAGGTGGCGTTGCGGTCGAGCACCAGCATGTGCGTCAGGTCGAGCGCCTCCTCGTGCACGAGGTCCATGCCCACCATGCCGCCGGCCTTGAAGCCGAAGGGCGTCCAGTCATGCACCACCCACGCGCGCGCGGCCGGCGCGGCGGCCTCGAGCAGGCGGGCGAGCCTCTCCCGCTGGCCGAGCTCGCCCTCGGCAAAGTTGAGCTGCGACGGGCGGTTGTTCGTGCCGGCCTCGTACTTGTTCGAGATGAGGTAGAAGACGCACCGCGCCGCCAGGCCCTCGCGCGCGAGGCGCAGCGCGATGTCCACGAGGTTGATGGCAGTGTCCTGCGCGTGGCCCGCGGTGGACATCATCACCACCAGCCAGCGGCGGGCGTGCCACGCCCGCAGGAGCCGGGCGCGGGCCGCCTCGTCGGGGATCTCCAGCGCCGCGCCCGCCGCCGCGATCCAGGCCGGGACCGCCGCGCCGGCGACGACGAGCTGGTCGGCATGCCAGAGCGTGAGGCCCCGGCGCTTCTCCAGCTCGTAAAGCTCCGTCCAGCCCGCCACCAGGGCTTCCAACGGCATGCCGTCCAGCCCGTCGGCGAGCGCGGCGAGGCCGGGTGAGCGGAGGCGGTCATGGAGGATTTCCCAGCGCTCGCGCAGCAGGGCGGGCGTGAGCTTGGCGTGGCCCAGGTCGTCGCCGCTCATGTACACGACCGCGAGCCTCCGCTCGCCCCGCTTGAGGGCGGCGTCCATTTCGCGCCGGGCCTCCTCCGCGCGTCCCGCGGTGCGGCCGGCCAGCCATCCGCGCGCCCGCGCCAGCAGGGCCTCCTCGCCGATCACCATCACCGTCAGCACGAGCGCCGCGCCCCAAGCGAACGTGGGCGGCAGCGCGGAGCTCTCCGGCCCGAGCCAGCGCGCCGTCAGCCACCCCGCGGCGGCCACGAAGGCGGTGCTGCGCAGCGGCCACTGCACCGCCGCCGACGCCGCGCTCACCATCGCCATGAAGAGGCCGAAGCGCAGCAGGTACATGGTGCTCCAGAAAATCCCGGCGCCCAGCAGCAGCCGCACGTCGTACCCCGCGCGCCAGGTATCCGCGAACCACACTTCCAGCGCCGCGCGGTACAGGTAGCCGCCGGCCAGGAGGAACGTCGCCGAGAAGACGAGGTAGAACGCCGTCGCGCGCAGCCGCTCGCCCACCGTGCCCGTCGGCGCGGCCGGGGCGAAGAGGTACTTCAGCCCCAGCCCGATGACCGACACCGGCCGCAATGCGGAGACGTTCAGCCGGTTCAGGAACACCAGCCAGCCCGGCGCGGCCGGCCGTACGCCGACGAAGTCCTCGAGCCACCGGCTCAGCCAGCCCAGCACGAGCGGCAGCACGAGCGCGGCGACCTCAAGCAGCAGCAGCGGCGCGAGCAGCGCCTTCACCAGCATCCATGCCGCGAAGCCCGGCGCGTCGACCTGGAGCAGCGCGACCGCCGCGCCCGCCAGGCCCCAGATGCGGAGCAGCCAGCCCGCCAGGGTCCACGGCCGCGGGTCCCAGCGGAGGCCCGGCTTCACGCCCGGCAGCACGGACTCCGGCCGCGAAAACATGCTCGTCAGCGTCGAGTCCAGGCCGAGCTGGGCCTCGGCGGCGGCGCGCTGCCGCGCCTTGTAGCGGTACGTCTCAAGATAGTGCCCGACGACCGAGGCGAGGAAGCCGAGCGCCAGCGGCACCGCCCAGCCGGGCGTGCCCGGCGCCAGCGCGAGGGCCTCCGCCATCGTCTGCAGCGAGGGGTAGAGGGGCAGCCCGCGCGTCACGAAGTTGTGCCAGACCAGGCCCAGCAGCCCCATCAGCACGAAGTGTGGGAGCAGCTTCGCCGCCTCGGCCGCCCAGGGATGCACCGGGTACGGCTGCTCGCGGCGCTTGAACTCCTGCCATTTCTCCAGCCAGCCGCGGAAATGCTCCACCGGGATGCCCAGCCGCGCCTCCATCGCCCCCGCCACCGAGCGCAGCGTCGCGCCCGGCTGCTGCACGAGCAGCAGGTCGAACGCCGCCGGGTTCCGCGGCGCATCGAACAGTTCGCGCGCATCGAAGCCGTCAATCCGCCGCCGTGCGCCCAGCTGCTTCATCAGCTCCTCGACCTGCAGCGTCACCCGGTACCGCTGCGCGTCGTTGTCGCCGGCCCCGCGGTAGTTCTCGAGCAGGGTGACCAGCGCGGCGTTGAATTCGGAAAGGTGCGCCACCAGCCGCGACCACAGGTGGTTGCTGTCCTCGTTCACCGCGAACACGTCCGCCCGCGGCAGTCCGTCCTTGCGGCCCGCCTTGATCACGAAGCGGAACCACAGGCTGATCATGACCGCCAACTCCTCGAAGCCGTTCAGCCACACGTCGTCGGCCACTTCCGCCAGCCGCGGCTCGCCCGGCGTCCAGTGGTGTTCCAGCCGCCGCCATTCGACGACCAGCTTGTGCAGCGCGCGGAGCTGCATCAGGAAGGCGCCCTCGACCGGTGCGTTGGACCAGCGCGCGTGCGGCGCCTCCGGCGCGGTCCGCGCCCCCATCACGCGCTCCGCCCAGCGACGCTCGGCCAGCACGAGCGTCGGCTCGGCCAGCAGCGTGCGCGCCGCGCTGATCGTCGAGCCGGCGTGCCGCCGCTTCTCGCGCAGCGCCCGCAGCGGACCCCAGAACCAGGCCGCGCCCGCGATCGCAAGGTAGAACAGCGCCAACGTGACCAGGAACGCCTGCACGTCCCGCGGCGGCGCCTCCGCCGCCACCGGCGCGAGGGCCGCCGTGGGCGGCGGCGCAGGCTCCGCGGCGGGCAGCAGATGCCGGTACACCGCCGGCGCCGCGGGCCAGCCCCCCGCACCCGCGGGCACCAGGGCGTCCGTGCCGCTACGCAGGACACGCGGATCCCCCGTGGGCCCGCCAAACACCGCCGGCGTCGCCAGCGAACCGTCCACCGCGCCCGCCCGGAGGCCCTGCGCCAGTTGGGCGGCCCCCAGTCGCGCCGCGAGCGCCGCCGCCGCGGCCGTCGGTTCCGCCGCCACGGCCGGGCCCCGGTGCAACGGGATCGTCCAGTCCAGCCCGCCCCGCCCGGCGACGGTCGCACCGTGCAGGCGCAGCAGCGTCTCAAGCGAGGCCCGCCGCTGCGCCTCGCTCCAGCCCAGCGCGGGCGCGGCCCCCAGCCAGGCCAGCCAGGCGCCCGTGTCCGTGGTGCGCTCCGGCGCGAGCGCCACCGTGCCGCTGGCCGCGTCCTGCCACTCGAACCACGCCGCCGGCACCACGCCGCTCTCCTCGATTTCCGGGAGGACGTGCCGCCGCAGCCACGCCTCCAGTTCATCCGCCGCATCGCCCAGTCCGAGCCGCCACGCCGGGTCCGCCAGCCACGGCTCCGCCTCCGCCGTCAGCCGGCGGAACAGCACCAGCGCGTCCGAATTCACGGCGACCTGGAAACGGTTCGCCTCCGGCCACAGCTGCACGCCGCTGGCGACGCGCGGCGCGCTCCACGGCGTCTCCGCCAGACCGCGCGGCGCCGCCCCGCCGGAAAACTCACGCCACAGCCCACGCGTCAGGTTCCGCGCCAGCGTCAGCGAACGGGCGTCCGCCGCGGCCACGCCGTGCATCCATGCGGCCTCGGCCAGCGCGAGCTGCGCGCCCGCCGTGGGCCGCGCGTCGTCAGGCCGTGCCAGCTCCGGACGCCAGCGGAACGAGCCGCCCGTGATCCCGTCGTAGGATTCCAGCACCGGCCGCAGGCCGCCGTCGGTCTGCTGCCAGTAGAAGTCGATCAGCTCCTTCGCCAACCCGGCCTCACCGAGCTGCACCGCCAGGGCGATGAGACGCGCCTCGCCCTCGGTCTCGATGAACCGCGCCACCGGAGTGCCGGGCGCGGTCGGGATCAGGCCCAGGTCGCCCGGCAGCTCGATCCGCAGCCTGGCCAGCGCCACGGCCAGCCGGCGCGGGCCCGGCAGTTCCGGAACGACGGCGGCCGTCGGGCTGAAGCCGCCGCCGCCGCGGCGCGCCAGCGCCTCCGCAAGCGTCGGCAACTCCGCAACGCGGCGCGCCTGCCGGGCCGC
>JBJXFY010000156.1:0-7575 GCA_046155815.1 Limisphaerales bacterium
ACCGTCGCCAATAACTACGTCGATCATGGCCTTTATCAGATTTCACCAATCCTCTTCGAGCAGCTGTGTCATGAGTCAACCGGCCTCCGCCTCAGGAAGCTGGACGTAATTGAATACGGTCCTCGGATAAGGAATTGGAGCTCCAAGGCAAAGCAGACCGACCAGACAGGCTTGGCCTCCAAATGGCATGTGGTGATCTATGTCGAGATTGAGAAGCTTCGGGACGACATTCAGGATTTGAAGGTTCAGCAACGCTCATACGACTCAACCTGGCAGCAACCGGCGTCCAAGCCCGCTGCTTCCAGGCCGGGATTAAGCGAGACGCTCTTGAACTTGGTCCCCGGGTTGATTCGCGGTGCGGCTCGATTCTGGCGACGCAGAAGCTTTACGCTGGGAACACGCTACGCGAAAAAGAGGCTAGATGCGTGATGCACAGAATCTAGGCCACAACAAATGTTAGCCCCTCGCGCGGTGCCTCCACCTTCACCGCGGCCCCCGGCGCGATCTCGCCGTCGAGGAGCTTCATCGCCAGCGGGTTGAGCAGGTGCTCCTGGATGGTCCGCTTGAGCGGGCGCGCGCCGAACTGCGGGTCGTAGCCCTCCTGGCCCAGCCAACGCTTCGCCGCGTCGTCCACCTCGAGCCGGACCTGCTGCGCCGCAAGCCGCGCGGCCACCTGCCGGAGCTGGATGTCCACGATGCGCGCCAGGTCGGCCTCGGACAGGCTGTGGAAGAGGATGATGTCGTCCACGCGGTTCAGGAACTCGGGGCGGAAGTGGTGCTTGAGCTCCTCGCGCACGCGCTTCTCCAGCTCGCGTTCGCCCGCCACGTCGCCCGCACGGCGGCCGGCGTAGAACTCCTGGATCAGGGGCGAGCCGATGTTGCTCGTCATGATCGCGAGGGCGTTCTTGAAGTCCACCGTGCGGCCCTGGCCATCGGTGAGGCGGCCGTCGTCGAGCACCTGAAGCAGCACGTTGAAGACGTCCGGGTGCGCCTTTTCGATCTCGTCGAAGAGCACGACGCAGTAGGGCCGGCGGCGCACGGCCTCGCTGAGCTGGCCCCCTTCCTCGTAGCCCACATAGCCCGGCGGCGCGCCGATGAGGCGCTGGACCGAGAACTTTTCCATGTACTCGGACATGTCGAGCCGGATCATCGCGTGCTCGTCGTCGAAGAGGAACTCGGCGAGGGCACGGGCCAGCTCGGTCTTCCCGACGCCGGTCGGCCCGAGGAACATGAAGGAGCCGACGGGGCGGTTGGGATCCTGGAGACCGGAGCGGGCGCGGCGCACGGCGCTGCTGACGGCCTTGATGGCGTCGGCCTGGCCGACGACGCGGTCGGCGAGCCGCGCTTCCATCTGGACCAGCTTGGCGCGCTCGCCTTCGAGCATCCGGGTGACGGGGATGCCGGTCCATGCGGCGACGACCTTGGCGATGTCCTCGTCGGTGACCTCCTGGCTGAGGAGGCGCCGGCCTTCCGGCGCGGCATGCGCGGCCTTCCCAGCCTCGGCGAGCTGCCGCTGGAGGTCGGGGATCTCGCCGTATTGGATCTTCGAGGCCCGGCCCAGGTCGCCGGCGCGCTGCGCCTTCTCCAGCTCGGCCTTCGCGGCCTCGAGCTTCGCATTGGCGGCGCCGACCTTTTCCAGCGCGCCCTTCTCGTTCTGCCATTGCGCGTTCAGCTTGGTGAGCTGCTCGCGGAGGTTGGCGAGGTCGGCCTCGATCTTCTTGAGGCGCTCCCTGCTGGCGTCGTCCTTCTCCCTGGCCAGCGCGGTGCGCTCGATCTCGAGCTGCATGACCTGCCGGTCGAGCTGGTCAATCTCCGTGGGCTTCGAGTCCAGCTCCATCCTGAGGCGCGAGGCGGCCTCGTCCACGAGGTCCACGGCCTTGTCGGGCAGGAAGCGGTCCGTGATGTAGCGTTGCGAGAGCGTGGCGGCGGCGACGAGGGCCCCGTCCTGGATGCGCACGCCGTGGTGGACTTCGTAGCGTTCCTTGAGCCCGCGCAGGATGGCGATGGTGGCCTCGACGCTCGGCTCGGCGACCTGCACGGGCTGGAAGCGGCGCTCGAGCGCGGGGTCCTTCTCGATGTACTTCCGGTACTCGTCCAGCGTGGTGGCGCCGATGCAGCGCAGCTCGCCGCGGGCGAGCTGGGGCTTGAGCATGTTGGCCGCGTCCGCGCCGCCCTCGGCCTTGCCGGCGCCGACGAGCGTGTGCAGCTCATCAATGAAGAGGATGACGCGGCCCTCGCTCGAGGTGACCTCCTTGAGGAAGGCCTTGAGCCGGTCCTCGAACTCGCCGCGGTACTTCGCGCCGGCGACCATCGCGCTGAGGTCCATCGCGACCAGCTTCTTGTTCTTGAGGGACTCCGGCACGTCGCCGCTGACGATGCGGCGGGCCAGGCCCTCGGCGATGGCGGTCTTGCCCACGCCCGGCTCGCCGATGAGCACGGGGTTGTTCTTCGTGCGGCGCGTCAGCACCTGCATCACGCGGCGGATCTCGTCGTCGCGGCCGATGACGGGGTCAATCTTCCCGGCCTTGGCGGCGGCGGTGAGATCGCGGCCGTACTTGTCGAGCGCCTGGAACTTGTCCTCGGGATTTTCGTCCGTGACGCGCTGGTTGCCGCGGAGCTGGGCGAGGGCGCTGAGCACGGCGTCGTGCCTGAGGCCGTGCTTCTGGAAGAGGGCCTTGAGCGCGGGTCCGCCCTGGTCCAGCAGGCCGAGCAGCAGGTGCTCGGTGCTGACGTACTCGTCCTTCAGCTTCGCGGCCTGCTTCTCGGCGGCGTCGAGCGTCTTCTTGAAGGCGGCGCTGGGGAAAAGGTCGCTCGAACTGATGCCGCTGACCTTCGAGCGGCCGGCCAGCTCGCGCTGGAGGTCGTTGACGAGGGTGGGCGCGGGAACGCCGAGCTTCTGCAGCAGCGGCGGGATGAGGCCGTCATCCTCGGTCACCAGCGCGAGGAGGAGGTGGATGGCGTCGAGTTCCTGGTGGGAGTTCTGGTAGGCGAGGTTCTGGGCGGCCTGGAGGGCGGCGCGGGCCTTGGTGGTGAGCTTCTCCGAATTCATGTGCGGTGATTAGCGAGGCGCGTCCCGCCGTCAAGCCCACCGCATTGCGGTCCGCGAACATCCCACCGGCGCGGGGCGCGCGGGCCGTTGCCAAACCGGGCCCCGCTTCCCATCGTTGCCCGTGTGACGAAGCCGCTGGCCCTGCTCCTCCACGAACGCCTGCACCCGGGCGCGAAGCTCGCGGGGCGCTTTGACGAGCTGGGCTACCGCGTGAAGCCGCTTTCCGACCCGGCCCGGCTCGTGACGGAGGCGCGGACGGAGAAGCCCATGGTGATCGTGGCCGACCTCGCGCAACGGCGGCCCGGCCTGCTCGAGGCGATCAGCGAGCTGCACCGCGGGGCGGACACGGCGCACATCCCGGTGATCGGGTATCTGACGCGCGACGACGGCCCGGCGCGGGAGGAGGCCGCCGCGGCCGGGGTGCGCGTGGTGGCGACGGACGCCACCGTGGTCGCGCACCTGCCGCAGTTCCTCGAGCTGGCGCTGCACGTGGAATGAGGGTGACCGGGCCCTCTCACCCGCGCGTCGCCTTCCCGACGCCGGCCTCGCGCAGGCGGCGCAGCAGCCGCTCCGTCCGCCATTCCGCGCCGGCCGCGTTGACGTGGTAGGTGAGGTCGAAGCCCAGCGACCGGCCGAAGACGTGGTCGCGCGGTTCGCCGAGGAGCGTCACGCCGGGCAGCGCGGCGAGCTCGGCGCGCAGGCGCTCCACCGCCGGTTCTGCGGGCGCAAACGCCTCGTCCACGATGGCCGGCCAGGACACGAAGAACCGCGCGCCGCGACGGCCGGCCAGATCCGCAAAGGAAGCCAGCTCCCGGCCGAAGCGCGGGTTGAGAGGCCCGGCCCGCGGCGGCGTGAACACCGGGTCGCCCGCCGGCAGGGCGGCCATCGTCGCGGGCACGCCATGATGCCCGCGATAGTCCCCCGCCGCGGTGAAGCCTGTCCGCGAGTACCACGCTTCCGAGGGCGAGCGTGCGGCCTCCGGCCCGAGCCACGGCTGCGAACGCCGCACCGCCGCCCCGAGAATGCCCAGCGCCTCCTCGTCGAGGAACCGCCGCCACCGGCGCGCGGGCAGATGGAGCGCGCTCGCGGGCCGGAACTCGAGCAGCTGCCGCAGCGCCGTCACGTTGCCGGCCACGACGTACTGGTCGTACTCGAGGAAGAGGACCACCATGTCTCCCTGGCCGACCGCGCCCGCGGCCTCATTCAACATGAAGTCGCCGCCCAGCCCGGCGGCGAGGCCCATGTTCACCACGGTCAGCCCGGTCTCCCGTTCGAGGCGGCCGGAGTCGAAGCCGAAGGCCACGTTCGAGCCGCCCAGCAGGATCAGCCGCGGCGGGCGCGTCGTGGCAAGCCGCCGGTGCTTCTCGATCGTGGCCGCGAGGTAGTTCCCCTGCCCCGGCATGTCCGGCCGGTACAGCAGCGCGAAGACCACGCCCTGCAGCGCAAGGAACGCGGCGATGCGGAGCAGGAAGCGGGGCATGGCTAGAATTGAAAATAGATGAACTCCGCCACGCGCTTCGTGCCGCCGATGAGGATCGCCCAGCACAGCAGCGTGTACAGCGCCCACCGGAGCGCGACGGGCCGGCGCGGCAGGTCGAGCACGTTCCAGCGCTCGCGCGTCAGCCATTCCGTAAGCAGCAGCCCGGCCACGCCGGCGACGAGCCACGGATGCGCCGCCGCGAGCGCCGCCAGTTCGGCCCAGAAGCCGCCCGTCAGCACGCCGCCCGCCAGCCGCGCGTAGATGGTGAAGGCTTCCTCGGCCGTGGTGACGCGGAACATCACCCAGGCCAGCGTCACCAGCGTGAACGTCTGCAGCACCCGGCCCGCGCGCCGGAACCCGCCGCCGGCCTCGCGCAGGCCGAGGGCGCGCTCGCCCAGCAGCAACAGGCCGTGCATCAGTCCCCACAGCACGAAGTGCCACGCCGCGCCGTGCCACAGGCCGCTGGCCAGCGTGGTCAGCAGCACGTTGCGCGCGACCTGCCGGCCCGTCCCGCGCCCGCCGCCGAGCGGGACGTACAGGTAGTCGCGGAACCAGGTGCTCATCGAGACGTGCCAGCGCCGCCAGAATTCCGTGACCGACGCGCTGAAGTACGGCAGCGCAAAGTTGCGCATCAGGTCGATGCCGAACAGCCGGCCGCAGCCCGCCGCGATGTCCGAGTAGCCGCTGAAGTCGCAGTAGATCTGGAACGCGAAGGCCAGCGTCCCCGCGGCCAGCAGCGCCGCCGACACCCCGCCGGGCGACGCGTACGCCGCGTCGGCCAGCGCGCCGAGATTGTCCGCCAGCAGCATCTTCTTCACGAAGCCCCACAGCATCAGCCGCAGCCCGGACTCGGCCTGCGCCCGGTCAAACTTCCGCGCCTCAAGGAACTGCGGCAGCAGGTGCGACGCGCGCTCGATGGGGCCGGCGACGAGCTGCGGGAAGAACGTCACGAACGACAGGTAGGCCGCCAGGTCGCGGCGCGGCGCAAACTGCCCGCGGTAGATGTCCAGCGTGTAGCTGAGCGTCTGGAACGTGTAGAAGCTGATGCCGACCGGGAGGATGATCTGCAGCGGCAGCGTCGGCACGTCCACGCCCACCGTCGCGAGCGCCAGCACGAGGCTGTCCACAAAGAAGCCGAAGTACTTGAAGAAGCCGAGCAGGCCGAGGTTGAAGACGAGGCTGAAGCCCAGCAGAAGCCGGCGGCGGGCCGGCGAGCGGGCGGCGGCGAGCGCGCCGCCCACGGCGTAGTCCACCAGCGCCGAGGCCACCATCAGCCCGCAGAACCGCCAGTCCCACCAGCCGTAGAAGACGAGGCTGGCGGCGACGAGCACGCCGTTCTGCCACCGCGCGCCGCGCCCCAGCCAGTGCAGCGCGAACACGCACGGCAGGAACAGCAGGAACGCGAGCGACGCGAAGGACATCGCCGGTCACGCCGCGCGGACGCCCGCCCGCCGCATCCCTTCACGCGCCGCGGGGTCGCGGCCGAAGGTCTTCCAGACCCAGCCATCGCGGAGGTTCGCCGCCATCAGCGCCGTGATGCCCACGTCAATGCCAAGGATGTCGGGGTTGTTCCAGTCCGTGTGCGGGTTCCACGCGTCCACGAAGCCGTGGCGCTTCCAGACGCGCGCGGTGTGGACGTCGCGCTGGTGCCGGAGCGTGCGCAGGCACTCGCGCGGCAGGAAGGGCAGCGACCCCGCGGCGGCGCAGGGCACGATGGTCCCGTCCAGCGGCCCCATGTCCGGCGGCCCGCCCCACGCGACGTAGCCCTTTTCCGAGTCGCTGGAAGTCACCCCCCACAGATCCTCGCTCCACTTCGGGAAGCGGTCGCGGCGGCGCAGGCTCCAGCGCAGGTGCGCGCGCGTGGCGGCGACGGAGTTGGCGAACCAGTCCACGCCGTCGTCCACCGTGCCGCGGAAATCGAACCACGCGTGGCTGAACTGGTGGACGAACAGCGGCGCGGGCGAGAACACGAAGCGCTCACCCTCGTGCTCCTGCACCGGCCGCGTCCACGCCCGCCACGTCGCCGCCGGCAGCGGGTGCGTCGGCGAGGCGAGGCCGAGGAGGTGCAGCATCTTCAGCTCGCAGTAGTGGTCCCAGCGCGACTTGAGGAAGCCGTCCTCGGGCTTCCAGCCCATCGAGATCGTCTCGCCGCCGTTCAGGAACCACGGCCAGTCCATGCGCTCGTGCAGCCCGGTGGCGAGCCGGCGGATCTCCGCGTCGCCGTCGAAGTGCGCGCGGCACGTCAGCACGCCGAGCATGAGCAGCGTCGAGTCAATCGAGGACAGCTCGCAGTTCCAGACGCGCTCGCCGTTCGCCCAGTCCACGAAGTGGAAGAAGAAACCGCGGTGCTGCGGCTGCCGGTCGTGCAGGAAACGCAGCGTGCGCCGGACCTGCGCCTCCAGTTCGGCCTTCGGCGCGTGGCCGCGCGCGTGGCCGAGGCACAGCATCGTGAGCCCGAAGCCTGTCGCCGCGATGCTCGCGATGCCGCGGCTGTCCGCCTCGCCGTCGGCGCGGGCGCGGTCGAGGACGTGGCCCGTGACCGGATGCGCGCGCTCGCGGAAGAAGGCCAGCGCCGTGCGCTCGAACTCTTCCAGCAGCCGGCCGTCGGCGCGGCCCGGGCGGAAGCCGTCGAGCGGATAGCGCGGCGTCCCGGCCGCGGTGACGCGTGGGGCAAGCAGCAGCCCGCCGCCAGACGCGAGGCGGCGCAGCGCGGCGCGGCGGGACAGCGGACTGGCGTAGGCCTTGGAAAGCACGGCGGGCAGCTTGCTGGAAGCCCGCCGTCACGGCCAGCGCGCAGCCGCCGGATGGACGGCAGGCGGAAGCCGCCCATTCCCTGAACCCGCCTCTTCACGCCGACGCCCGGCCGCCCGGCGCGCACCCCGCCATTGGCGCGTCGGCCCGGCCGCCTCATGCTCGGCCCGTGTTCCGCCGCCGCCCCGATCCCGACCGCGAGCGCTACTACCTCCTGCCCGCGATGCAGCATGGCGCCCGGGAGAAGTTCCGTGCGCGGCTGGCTGCCGCAATCATCGTGGGGACCCTCGTGGCC
>JBJXFY010000119.1:0-3605 GCA_046155815.1 Limisphaerales bacterium
CGTGGCGGCGGAAGCCCCAAGGTCGGAGAAATGAGCCGCTCCAGGCTTGCAGGCCGGCCCCCCAGCGGCGCTTACTCCCATCATCAACTGGGAGGCCGGACCAGGAACGGCCTTGGACAACCATCAACCCAACGAACCTCATGTCTCCGATCCGCATTCTTGCCGCCACGGCTGCGCTGTCCACCGCCACCGCCGGGCACGCCGCGGTGCTTGTGAATGGCAGCTTTGAGGCCACGACCTTCGGCTTTCCCGATGGCTGGTCCGGCAATCCGTTTGTCGTCTTCGTCGGCGACATTGACGGTCCCGGCGGCTGGCCTGGGCCGCAGGATGGCGACCAGTTCATCGACATCGGGTACGGTGAAATCTCCCCCGGCGTGCCGGCGTTTGTGCTCTCGCAAACCGTCACGATCACGACCCCCGGCGACTATCGGCTCGACTGGTACCACAACACGTTTTCCGACACTGGACCGGGGTCGGGCGTTGCGAACTACCACGCGGCCATTCTCAACGCGGACGATGGCACGGGGGTGGAGGACTTGTTCGACCCTGGCAACTTTGGCGTTTGGGGACAGCGGTCACTGACGACCACCCTCGAGGCCGGGGAATACACCGTGACGTTCAGTTCCGGTCCGTTTAGTGGTCGCGATACGCTGCTCGACAACGTCACCCTCACTCTCGTGCCCGAGCCGGGCGCCTGGGCGGCCCTCGGCGGGCTGGGCTGCCTGGGCTGGGCCGTGTGGCGGCGGCGTGAACCGGCGGGTCGCGTCCGGCCGTGAGGCGAAAATCCCTCCTCCGCTGGCTGCTCTGGATCGCCGGAACGCTGGCGGTCCTGGTCCTGGCCGCCATCGCGGTGGTGATCGGCATGCTGCGCGCCAGCCTGCCGAAGCTCGATGGCGAGGTCCGCGCCGCCGGGCTTCGGTCGCCGGTGACCATCGAGCGGGACGACCTCGGCGTGCCGACCATCACCGCCAGCAACCGGCTGGACATGATCTACGGGCTCGGCTTTGTCCACGGGCAGGACCGGTTCTTCCAGATGGACCTGAGCCGGCGGTTTGCGGCGGGCGAACTGGCGGCGCTGCTGGGGCCGTCCGCTTTGGGCCAGGACCGGTGGGCGCGGATGCACCAGGAACGTCGGGTTGCCACCCAGGCGTTGGCCGCGCTTCCGAACGATCAACAGCAACTGGCCGCGGCCTATGCGGACGGCATCAACGCCGGCCTGGCGTCGCTGGGCGCGCGTCCGCCGGAGTATTGGGCGCTGAGGACCGCGCCCCAGGCGTGGCGCCCGGAGGACGCGCTGCTCTGCGTCATCGCGATGGCGTTGGGCCTGACCGATCCGCCGTTGGATCGCCTCGACACGCTCCTGCGCCGCGAGATCGGGGACGTGGCCTTCGATTTCTTCTATCCGGGCGGGACGGACTGGGATGCGGCGCTCGATGGCTCCGTGATCCCCGCGGCCCCGATGCCCGGACCGGAGGTGCTGGACTTCCGCGAAGGCTGGGACGTGGGCGAAACCCCGTTGCCACCCTACTGGAAGGACTGGGTGCAGCAGGGTCGCCCGGAGGTTGGCGACCTGCCCTTGGCTGAGGCGGATGATGGGACGCCCCGCGTCGTGCCCGGCAGCAACGGCTGGGCGGTGGACGGTTCGGTGTCGGCCAACCGGTCGGCGCTCGTCGCCAGCGACATGCACCTGGACAACACCGCCCCCGGGGCCTGCTACCGCGTCCGGCTCCGCTGGCCGGAGGGGGGACGCACCCACGAGGTCGTGGGGTTGACCATCGCGGGGATCCCCGGCATGGCCACCGGCAGCAACGGGCGCGTGGCCTGGGCGCCGACGGCCGCACACCTGGACGCCGTCGATCAGGTCCTGCTCGAAATCGACCCCAACGACCCGAGCCGCTACCGCGTGCCGGAAGGTTGGGCCACCATCGAGAAGCGCGTGGACCGGATCGAAGTGCGCGGCGGCCAGCCGGTCGAGAGGGTGTCCCAGTGGACGCGCTGGGGCCCGGTGCTCGAGGCGGCCGAAGGCGGGGGCCACCTTGTCTTCGAAGGGCGGCCGGTGGTCTTCAAGCGCATTTACCACAACCCCGAGGCGGTGGACGTGCGGTTCTTCGAACTCATGCTGGCGACGAACACCGCGCAGGCCTTGGGCATCGCCGCCGCCAGCGGTGCCCCGCCCATCAACGTGCTGGTGGGCGACCGGCAGGGGCAGGTCGGCTGGACTTTGGCGGGTCGCTTCCCGCGCCGGGTCGGCTTGGCGGGACGCCAGATCTGCTCCTGGGCCAGTGGCTCCAACCACTGGGACGGATGGCTGAAACCTGAGGAACACCCGCGTGCCGGCTCCCCCGAGGTGAGCCGGGTCTTCTCCGGCAACCAGCGCAAGCTGGGCACCGCCGGCTATCGCGCGTTGGCCAGGGCGGATCACCCGTTCGGCGCACGCGCCCGGCAGATTCGGGATGACCTCGCCGCCCTGACGAATGCGACCGTCGCGGACATGGTCGCCATCCAGTTGGACGACCGGGCGCTGCTGCTGGAGCCCTGGCGGCGCCTGCTGCTCGACACGCTGCGGCATCCCCGCGCCTCCGCGATCTTCACCAACGACCCGGTGCAGGTCGCGGAACTGGTCACCCCATGGAACGGGCGCGCCACCCCGGATTCCGTGGCGTACCGCCTCGTGCGGGGTTTTCGCGACACGACGACGTACCTGCTCTTCGAGCCCCTCACGGAGCGGGCCAACCAGCTCATGGGCCAACGCACGAGCCGCCATTGGGGCGGGGCCGAGCGACCCGTTTGGACTTTGCTGGACCAGCGCCCGCCGCACCTGCTCAGCCCTAGGTTCTCCAGCTACGACGAACTGCTTCTCACGGCGCTGAACGAGGTGGTGACCTTGCTGCGAGCAGCGAATGCGGGTGATTTGTCCCGGGCTACCTGGGGGCAATACTCGAATCGCCCCATCCGCCATCCCTTCTCGGAAGGCATGCCCGCGCTCTCCCGGTGGCTGGACCTCAGCGCGGACGGTTCTGGTGGCGGCGAGGATATGCCGCGGATCGGCAGCGGTGAGCAGCGAGCGGTCAATCGCCTCGTCGTCTCACCCGGCCATGAGGACCAGGGCGTGATCCAGATGCTCGGCGGCCAAAGCGGCCATTTCCTCTCGCCCTATTACCGCGCCGGACATGAGGCGTGGGTGAAGGGCGAGACCATGCCGCTGTTGCCGGGGCTGGCGACACACACCCTCCGCCTGCAACCCAGGGAATGAACCGCCATGAAACGACCGCGCATCCGACGTTGACCTGGCTGCGTGGCGCTGGCCGGAGCCGCAGGACTATTGTTTCTCGCGGTTGCCGGCGCTGCAGTTCCACCGCCCCCATCCAATCGTCGCGGCCGTCCGCGAGATGATGACCACCCTGCGCCAGTCACTATAATGAAACCGCCTCGAAGCCGCCTGCGCCGTCTTCTCCAGTGGCTTGGCCTCGTGTTGGGTGTGGTCTTGCTGGCCGTGCTCGGATTAATCGCGCTGGGTCGTTCGCCAGGCGAGGCGATGACCCCCGCCGGTCTGCGGCGCAACCAGTCGCTGTATGTCCCAGTGCGCGATGGCACACGGTTGGCCG
>JBJXFY010000180.1:0-3519 GCA_046155815.1 Limisphaerales bacterium
CGGGGCCGGCTTCACCGTCTTCACCCCGGACAACACGCCGGCCCTGCCGAGCGCCGGAATCGTGAACCTCCACGCGGACCGCCGCGGCCGGCTCTGGGTGAGCACCTACGCCGGGCTGGTCGTCTGGGAAAACGGCGGTCCCGATGTTGGCGGCCGGGGGCGGCCACTGAGCCGCATCGAAGGCTGGTCGGCCGACTTTGCGCGCTCCTTCACCGAACGCGCCAACGGCGACCTGCTCATCACCTCCTTCAACGGCCGCGTGTTCGAGTTTGCCGGCGACCGGCTCGGCGAACTGCCGCCGCCGCCCGGCGAGGCCGGCCAGGGCTACCACGGCGGCGTGGATGAGGAGGGGCGCTGGTGGGCGGTGCAGAACCGCTTCGCCGGCCGTTGGGAGGATGGCCGCTGGGTGGCGAAGCTCATGCTGCCGGAACTGCCGAGCGACGCCGTGGGCTGCACGGCCGCCCGCGACGGCGGCCTGTGGCTGCTGCTGGGGCAGGAACTCGTTCGACTGCGGGGCGGCCGCGAGACGGCCCGCGTTACGCTCTCCGAACGGCCGGGCGGCGTGTGGAGCCTCGCGGAGGACGGCCGGGGCCACGTCTGGATCGCCACGTACGACCAGGGGGCGTGCCGCGTGACGGTGACCAACGGACTGCTGGCGCGGTGGCACGGGGCCAACGGCGCATCCGACCACGTCCGCGGCGTGTTCGAGGACCGCGAAGGGAGCCTGTGGCTCGGCACCAGCGGCGACGGCCTGCTGCGTTTCACGCCGCGGCGGTTCCGGCATTTCGACCTCGCCGGCGGCCGCCGGGGGCGGGTGGTGTCGTCGCTCGCCCCGGACGGTGACGGCGTCTGGGCGGGCACGTATGGCCAGGGGGTGTTCCGCGTGGACGACGCGGGCGCGGTGCGGCGGAAGCTCTCCGGCGTGCCGACCAGCTACGTGCAGAGCGTGCTCGTGGACCGGGCGGGCGGGCTGTGGGTGGGCACCTACGGGCGCGCCCTCTGGCAGCTCGAGGCGGGCCGGCTGCGGGACTTTCCCGGCGACGCGGTGGGCGGGGGCAACATGCTCGCGCTGTTCGAGGATTCCCGCGGCCGGATTTGGACGGGCGGCGGCAGCACGGTCGCCGTGCGGGAGGATGGGACTTTCCGCCGGCTCGAAACCGGGCCGGAGGGTGCGCTCGGCGGCGTCATCGCCTTTGCTGAGGACGCCGCCCGGGCCGTCTGGATGGCGAATCCCCGCACCGTCTTCCGCCACGCGCCGGGCACCGGCCTCACGGAAGTCCGGGATGCTGACCAGCAGGCCATCCCACGGATCACCTCCCTCCTGGGGGACGCAGACGGGGCGATGTGGCTCGGCACGTCCGACCGCGGGCTGCTGCGTTGGGGGGACGGGCGGCTCGCGGTCATCGGCCCGGCGGCCGGCCTGCCGACGGGGCCGATTCGTGGACTGCTGGACGATGGCCACGAGTTCCTGTGGATGACCACCGCGCGCAGCGTCTTGCGCGCGGTCGCAGACGGGCGGCAGCCCCGGCTGGACGTGCAGGTTTTCGACGCCAGCGACGGCCTGCCGCGCGCGGAGTTCACCGGCGGCCGGCACCCGACGGCCGGACGCGACGCCCGCGGGCGGCTCTGGTTCGCCACCCAGAAGGGCGTGGTGATGGTGGATCCTTCGGCGCTGCGGCTGAATCCGCTCCCGCCGCCGGTCCATCTGGAAGAAGTCTCCTTCGATCAGCCGGCGAGCCGGGCGCACGGGGCGGAGGCCCGGACCCGCCTGCGCGGGCCGTTCGCCGCGCCGGTGACCTTGCCGGCCGGCAGCCGCCGCGTGGAAATCCGCTACTCCGGGCTGAGCTTCGCCGCGCCGGACAAGATGCGGTTCCAGACCCGGCTCGAAGGGCGGGAGGCGGCGGACTGGCAGGAGGCTGGCGGCCGGCGCTCCGCCTACTTCGAAGAGCTGGCGCCGGGTAGCCACGTCTTCCGCGTGCGCGCGGCGAACAACGACGGCGTCTGGAACGAGGCGGGCGCGGCGCTGGCGTTCACCATGCTGCCGCATTTCTGGCAGACGCCGTGGTTCCGGTTCGGCGGCGCCGCCCTGCTGGTGGGCCTGGGGGGGTCCTCCGTCTGGTGGGGCACGCGGACGCGGGTCCGCCGCGCGCTTGAGCGCGAACGGGCGGCCGGCGAGCTGCGCGAGCTGGCTGGCCGGCTCATCCACGCCCAGGAGGACGAGCGCCGCCGCCTTGCGCGCGAGCTGCACGACGACTTCAGCCAGCGCCTCGCGCTCCTGTCCGTTGAGATGGAGCTGCAGGGAGCCGCGGCCGGCCGGGAGTCCGCCGCGGCGCTGGCCGGCATGGCGTCGCGCGTGAAGGAGCTTTCCACCGAGGTCCACCGCATGGCCTACGACCTCCATCCCGCCAAGCTGGACCAGCTCGGCCTCGTCGCCGCGGCCCGCGGCTGCTGCCGTGAACTGGCGCAGCAGTCCGGCCTCAAGATCGCGTTCGAGCCGGGCGAGCTGCCGCGCGACCTGCCGGCCGGCGTGGCGCTGTGCTTCTACCGGCTCATCCAGGAGGCCCTGCAGAACACGGTCCGCCACGCCGGCGCGCGGGAGGCCCGCGTCGCCCTCGGGGCCGCGCCCGGCCGCGTGTGGCTCGCCGTGAGTGACGACGGCCGGGGCTTCGACGTGGAGCGCGCGCGGCGCGCGGGCCGGCTGGGCCTGTCCAGCATGCAGGAACGCGTCCGCCAGGTGCGCGGCGAACTGAAGATCGAATCCAGCCCCGGCCGCGGCACCCGCATCGAAGCCTCCGCGCCGCTGGCTGGAACGGAACCGAAGCCGAAGTGAAATGAGATCCTCCGCCCTGCCCGCCCGCCCGCGCGTGCTGCTGGCCGACGACCACGAGCTGCTACTCGACGCCTTCCGCCGCCTGCTCGAGCCGGCCTTTGACATCGTGGCGGCCGTCACCGACGGCCACGCGCTCGTCGAGGCCGCGCTGAGGCTCCGGCCGGACGCCATCGTCGCCGACATCGGAATGCCGCGGCTGAACGGCCTCGACGCCGGCGAACGCCTGGCCGCGGAACTGCCGGACACGCGGCTGGTGTTCCTCACCGTGAACGAGGATCCCGACGTGGCGGCGGAGGCGGTGCGGCGCGGCGCCGCGGGCTTCCTGCTGAAGAAGGGCGCCGCCGCCGAGCTGTTCACCGCCCTCGAACGGGTGCTGGCCGGCCACACGTACCTCACGCCGCTGATCCTGTCCGGAGAGCCGGCCGCGGTGTTCCTCGAACGCGTCCGCCGGGCGACCGCCCGGCCGGCGCTGAGCCTGCGCCAGCGCGAAGTCCTGCAACTGCTGGCCGAGGGACGCTCCATGAAGGAGGCGGCGGACCTCCTGAAGGTCACGCCCCGCACCATCGCGTTTCACAAGTACGCGATGATGGAGCAGCTCGGCCTCCGGACCGGCGCGGAGCTGGTGCAATACGCCGTGCGGCTCGGTCTGGTCGGCGACTCGCGCGCCCCTGAGCGGAGGTGAAATGCAC
>JBJXFY010000183.1:0-3591 GCA_046155815.1 Limisphaerales bacterium
AGTGGGTCCGCGCCTCGGACAATCCTGACGTGAAAGCCGTGGCGGAAAAACTCTTTCCGCCGCGCCGCAGCGACAACCGGCCCACCGCCCAGCCGTCTCAGACCACGCCGCCGGCCCGCTCGAATCCGCCGGTGGCGAACGCCGGCTCGCGTCCCTTGCAGCCGAAGATCGCGGCCGAGCGCGTGCTGCTCTACCGGCGCACGCTGGCAGCGTGGGCGTTTCTCCTTGAGGTGAAGGAGCAGGCGGCGCTCGCGCGTGTGCGCGAACTCACCGCCTTGGAGCGCACGCCGCTGCCGCCGGGGCGGGGCTGAGGGCGAAAAGGAGCGCGTCCGAAGGCCGCGCTCCACCTGCACACCAGCTTCTTTGGTGGAACCCGACCTCCGGGCGGGTTCAGTTATCTGTCAGTAGCCGGCGGCGTGGCCGTCTTTGCGGGATTCGCTGGCGCCGATGTAGGTGCCATTCTGGGCGTCGCGGTGGATGGCCTGGTAGCCGCCGAAGCCGCCGTTGCCGATGCGGACGACATGGCCTCTGCGATGGAGTTCGCGCACGGCTTCGTAGGGCACGCCGCTCTCAACCTCGACGTAGCCGCCGTCGGTCATCTTTGGATTGTTGTAGTCGCTGGAGCCCTCGTGCTGCCAACGGGCGGCGTCGCCGGCCTCCTGGAAGTTCATCCCGAAGTCGATCAGGTTGCAGACGACCTGGACGTGGCCTGGTGGTTGCATGGCGCCGCCCATCAGGCCGAACGAGAGCCAGGGCGCGCCGTCCTTCGTGATGAAGGCGGGGATGATGGTGTTGAAGGGGCGCTTGCCGGGGGCGTAGGCGTTGGCGTGCGCGGGGTCGTGCAGCGTGAACATTTCGCCGCGGTCTTGGAACGTGAAGCCGAGGCCGGGCACGGTGATACCGCTGCCCATGCCGCGGTAGTTGCTCTGGATGAGTGAGACCATGTTGCCGTCGGCGTCGGCGGTGGTGAGGTAGATGGTGTCGCCTTCGTGTAGCGCGGGGTTGCCGGCGTCGTAGCTGCGGCCGGCGCGCTGCGGGTTGATGAGCTTGCGGCGTTCGGCGGCGTAGGACTTGGAGAGCAGGCCCTTCAGCGGGATCTTGGAAAACTCCGGGTCGGCGTAGAACTTGGCGCGGTCCTCGAAGGCGAGCTTCTTGGCCTCGATCATCAGATGGAGCGCGTCGGGGGAGTTGTAGCCCATCGCCTTCAGGTCGTAGGCCTCGAGGATATTGAGCATCTGGAGCGCGGCGATGCCCTGGCCGTTCGGCGGCAGCTCCCACACGTCATAGCCGCGGTAGTTGACGGAGACGGGCTCGACCCAGGTGGAGGTGTGTTTCTCGAAATCGATTTTCCGCAGCCAGCCGCCGTTCGCGCGCATGAAGGCGTCGATCTGGTCCGCAATCGCGCCCTTGTAGAAGGCGTCGCGTCCGCCACGGGCGATCGAGGTCAATGTGTCGGCGAGGCCGGGGTTCTTGAAAATCTCGCCCTCGGCCGGGGCGCGCCCGTTCGGCGCGTAGGTGGTCAGGAAGGAGCCCGGAAGCTTGTCGGCCTGGGCGTTGCGCACGCCGATGGCCCAAAGGTAGGCGATATATTCGGTGAGCGGAAAGCCTTCGCGCGCGTAGCGGATGGCGGGGGCGAGCACATCCTTCATCGGCAGCCGGCCGAACCGGCCATGCAGCTCGAACCAGCCGTCCACGGCGCCGGGCACGCTGATCGGCAGGAAGCCCCGGGGCGGGAGGGAGGTGCGGCCGAGCTTCTTCAATTCGACCTGCAACTGGTCGAGGCTGAGCCCGAGGGGCGAGCGGCCCGAGGAGTTCAGGCCGTGGAGCTTTTTGGTTTTCGCGTCCCAGACCATGGCGTAGAGATCACCGCCGATGCCGTTGCCAGTGGGCTCCATCAGGCCGAGGGCGGCGTTGGCCGCGAGAGCGGCATCGACCGCCGAGCCGCCGGCCTTCAGCACATCGAGCGCGATCTGCGTGGCCAGCGGATGCGAGGTGGCGGCCATGCCGTGCTGGGCGATGACCTGGGAACGGGTGGCGAAGGGCCGTCCGGTCGGCCGGTCGATCTGCGCGAGGAGGGAAGAGCAGAGGACGGAGAACCCGCCTACGCCCAAGGCTACGGCGAGGCGCGGCAGGGAACAGAGGACGGACGAAACGGCAACGGGGCGGAGGTGCATGGCCGGACGCTATGCGTTACACCGCGTCGGGCAAGCGCGGGACTCAGGCCACCTCGATGACGGTGCGGGTGGGGCCGCGGAAGGCGGCGAGGTCGTCGAGCGCATTGTTGACGGCGGCGGCGTCGAGCGAGACGGAGCGCGTGACGATGGGCCCCAGATCAAGCCGTCCGGCGGCGGCGTGCGCGAGCAGCTCGGGAATCTCCCGCGCGAGGTGGTCGGACACGCCGATGATCTCCGCCTCCTGATTGATGAGCTCGAGGTAGGGATCGACGGCGAAACTTTTGCGCGAAAGTCCGGCGATGGCGGCGCGCCCCATCTTGCCCAGCACCCGCACGGACTGTCGCATCGTTTCCGGGAGGCCGATGAGTTCGAGGGCGACATTGACGCCGCGACCGCCGGTGAGGCGGAGGATTTCCGTAACGGCGTCGAGGCGTGTGGCATTTACCGGCAGGGCACCGAATTTCTCCGCGAGAGCGAGCTTGGCGGGGTCGAGGTCGACGGCGTAGACAACGGAGGCGCCGTGAGCGCGGGCGAGTTGCACGGCGGACGCGCCGAGACCGCCGAGGCCGAAGACGGCCACGCTTTCGCCGGGTTGCAGGCGGGCCTTGCGCAGGGCGTGCAGGGCGGTGGCCGACGAACACATGAGCACGGCGCCGTGCGCGAACGAGACGGCGGCGGGCAGCGCGAACACGCTGCGCGCCGGCATGACGAGGAACTCGGCCCATCCGCCGTCGCGGTGCTTGCCGATCATCTGGCCCGTGCCGCAAAACTGCTCCGTGCCGCCGGCGCACCACGCGCACGCGCCGCAGGTGGCGAGGTAATGCACGCAGACGCGGTCGCCCGGGCGGTGTGAGCGGACGTTGGCCCCGACCCGCTCGACGACACCCGCGACCTCGTGGCCGAGGGTGACTGGGGCGTTCACCGGCGAGGTGCCGGCGCGGTAGTGGGCGTCGGAATGGCAGATGCCGGCCGCGCGCACGCGGATGAGCACGTCGTCGGGCCCCGGGGTGGGGGTGGGCACGTCGTGCAATTCGACCGGGCGGCCCGGGGCGGAGAAGCGGAGGGCTTTCATGAAGGTGTCAAAACACGAACACGACGAGAAAGCCCACGATCAGAAAGCCGATGGCAAGCGCGAACACATAGGCCAGCGCGAGCCCGAAGAACTTCAGGAGAGTGAGCCACCACCCTTGGGCGAAGACCCGGCGCAGCATCACCAGCGGGTAAAGGATCAACCAGAGGTTGCAGGCGAGGACGACCCAGCGCTGCAAGCCAAGCCCCGGCAGACCGGCGAGAAAGGCCCAACCGTCGCGGCAGAGCACCCAGAGGAAGATGAAGGTGTGGAAATGCAGCGCGATGACGAGGTGCTGGAGATAAACCTGATCGGACTTTCGCCAGAACAGGTGCGTGAGGAAGGCGA
>JBJXFY010000123.1:0-26584 GCA_046155815.1 Limisphaerales bacterium
CAGCACGGCGGCTTCCCAGCGGCTGAGCGACTGGCCGCTCCGCATCATCGGCAGCAGCGCCACGGCCACCACCAGCATCACGCCCAAGTCCACCGTGGTGATGCCGCCGGCCGACAGCGGCCGGATCAGGGCGCAGACGCCGAGGATGCCGAGGATGTTGAAGATGTTCGAGCCGACGATGTTGCCGACCGAGATCTCCGCCTGCTTTTTCAGCGCGGCGACGAAGCTGGTGGCCAGCTCGGGCAGGCTGGTGCCGCCGGCGATGATCGTGAGGCCGATCACGACCTCGCTGAGGCCGATCAGCCGGGCGAGCTGGACCGCGCCGGTGACGAAGGTGTGGCCGCCCGCGACCAGCAGGAGGAGGCCGCCGACGATGAAGGCGATCTGCCGGCCCAGGCCGCCGGCGGGCCGGGGCAGCTCGGCCTGCGCCTCCGCGGCGAGCTGCGGGTCCGGCGAGCGCCGGGCGGCGCGCAGCGTGTACACGGTGTAGCCGATGGCGCCGGCGAGCAGGAGCGCACCCTCCCAGCGGCTGATGGTGCGGTCCCAGAGCACGCCGAGCAGCAGCACGGACACGCCGATCATGATCGGGATTTCCCGGCGGATGATCTGCGCGTCCGCCCGGATGGGCGTGATGAGCGCGCAGAGGCCGAGGATGAAGGCGATGTTGAAGATGTTCGACCCGACGATGTTGCCGACGGCGATGTCGGCCTGGCCGGCGAGCGCGGCGTCCAGGCTGACGATCATCTCCGGGCTGCTGGTGCCGTAGGCCACGATGGTCAGGCCTACCGCCAGCGGGGTGAGGCCGCAGCGGAGGGCGAGTCTGGAGGCCCCTTTCACCAGGCCCTCGGCGCCGAGATAGAGCAGCACCAGGCCGCCGGCCATCCACAGCAGGGGTTCGGACATGCGGCGGTCAAGGTGTGGCGGATGGGAAAATCTTCCAGCGAAAGCGGACGACGGCTTGTCCGTGGCGGGCCGCGTCTGCTAGCGACGCCTCGTGCCGCACCCGTTTCAGCGTGTCCTGCCCCTGTTGCTGCCCTTGCTGCTGCTGTTCGTCGCGGTGGATTCCGGCGCGGCGTCCGGCGCGACCGCCGCCGCGCCGGCCAACGCCTTCCCGCCGCCGCTCGAGAGCTACGGGGACCGCGAGGTGGTCCGCCTCGGGGAAATCCTCGCGGGGCGGGTGCGGAAGGAGCCGTTCAACCTCCTGGCGACGGTCCTGTTCGCGCTGGCGGTGCTGCACACGTTCCTGACCTTCAAGTTTCGGCACTGGGCCCATGAGCTGGAGCACCGCCACCGCAAGGAATGGCAGCGCGAATGCGAGGAGGCGCGCGCCCGGGGCGAGGAGCCGCCGCCGGAGACGACGCTCGCCCGGGCGCGCCTGCTGCATTTCCTTGGCGAGGTGGAGGCGGTGTTCGGCATCTGGGTGATCCCCCTGATGCTGGCGATGGCCTGGCGGTTCGGACCGGGCACGGCGGTCCACTACCTCGAGCACCGCGTCTCGTTCACGGAGCCGATCTTCGTCGTCGTCATCATGGCGATGGCGGCCACGCGGCCGGTGCTGCGCCTCGCGGACAACCTGCTGGGGCTGGCGGCCGGAGCGCTGGGCGGCGGGCCGCGCGCGTGGTGGTTCGTGATCCTGACGCTCGGGCCGCTGCTGGGCTCGTTCATCACCGAGCCGGCGGCCATGACGATCTCCGCGCTGCTGCTGGTGCGGAAGTTCTACGCCTTCGCCCCGTCGGCGCGCATGGCGTACGCGACCCTCGGCCTGCTCTTCGTGAACGTGTCGGTGGGCGGGACGCTCACGCACTTCGCCGCGCCCCCGGTGCTGATGGTGGCGGCGCCGTGGAAGTGGGACACGGCGTTCATGTTCACTCACTTTGGCTGGCGGGCGGCCCTCGGCATCGTGCTCGCGACGGGGCTGTACCTCGTGCTGTTCCGCGCGGGCTTCGCGCAGGTGGCGGAGAACGCCCGCCACGCCGGCCAGGCCGACCCCGATGTGCGCCGCGAGCGGCCCATCCCGGCCTGGATCACCGCCGTCCACATCGCTTTCCTTGGCTGGAGCGTGCTGCACTCCCACCATCCGGTGCTCCTCGTGGGTGGGTTCCTGTTCTTCCTCGCGTTCATGCAGGTGTCGCCGGACTTTCAGCAGCCGTTGGATCTGCGCGGGCCGGTGCTCGTGGGTTTCTTCCTCGCCGGCCTGGTCGTCCACGGCGGTCTGCAGCAGTGGTGGATCGGGCCGGTGCTGGGCCGGCTAGGCGAAGGGCCCCTCTTCCTCGCCGCCACCGTCCTCACTGCCTTCAACGACAACGCCGCCATCACCTACCTTGCGACTTTGGTGCCCGGCCTTTCGGACGGCCTGAAGATCGCCGTGGTCGCGGGCGCGGTCACCGGCGGCGGCCTCACGGTGATCGCCAACGCGCCGAACCCGGCCGGCCAGGCGATCCTCCAGAAGTTCTTCCCCGGCGGCGTGTCGCCGCTGGGCCTTGCTCTCGGGGCGCTCGTGCCGACCGTGATCGTCGGCGCGGCGCTGATGGTGCTGCGGGGGTGAGGGGGAGGGGAGAAGCGGCGCGCGTCTGTCCGGTCCGTCATGCCGGGCCAGTCCCAAGGACGGAAGGCCCCGGGACGTGGCGGCCGCGGCCTCGGGCGGCCTTGTGCCCGACTGGATGGGCGGGTTGAGAGGCGTGCTTTCCTGGAGCCCCGGGCTTCGGCGTCCTGCACTTTGCGCTTGGAGCTTCCCGACCTTCCGCCGCCATGCTGGGGCCACGCGGAGCGTCCATGGCCTTTGATTTCCTGCACACTTGGGAGCGCAACGCCGCGCGCGTCGCGGAAGTCGCGGGCGTCCTCGTCCGCTACGGACTGGCGGACTGGCTGAAAGACGTGCCCCTGCCGCCGTTGCGGCGGCGCCTGCGCAGCTTCGAGGGCGACCGCATCCCCGACCTGCCGGCCGGCGCGCGGCTGCGGCTCGCGCTGACCGAACTGGGCACGACGTTCATCAAGCTCGGCCAGATGCTCAGCACGCGGCCGGACCTCGTGGGCCACGAGGTCGCGGAGGAATTGACGCAGCTCCAGTCCGGCACGCCGCCTGCGCCGCCCGAGGTGGTGCGCGAGCTGATCGCCAAGGAGCTGGGTGCGCCACCGGAGCGGATCTTCCTCGAGTTCGAGGCCGCCGCATTTGCCGCCGCGTCCATTGCCCAGGTCCATCGCGCCCGGGTGGTGTCGGGCCGGCGGGTGGTGGTGAAGGTGATGCGCCCCGGCACCGAGGAGCAGGTCGCGCGTGATCTCGAGATCCTCGCCTGGCTCGCCGACCTGGCGGAGAAACACGCTCCGGCGCTGCGCCCGTACCAGCCCGCGGCCACGGCGCGGCAGTTCTCGCGCACGCTGCGCCGCGAGCTGGATTTCCGTCATGAGCGCCAGCATCTCGCGGTGTTCGCCGCCGGATTCGCCGGCGACGACACGGTGCGTTTCCCCGCGCCGTTTCCTGAGCACTGCACGCGCCGGGTGCTGACGATGGAGGAGCTGGAAGGCGTGGCCGGCGCGGATGCCGAGGGCCTGCGGGCCGCGGGCGCGGACCTGCGGGAGTTCGCCCGCCGCGGCGCGCTCATGTACCTGCGGATGATCTTCCGCGACGGCTTCTACCACGCCGACCCGCACCCCGGGAACCTGATGCTGCTGCCCGGCGCGGTGGTGGGCGTGCTGGACTGCGGGATGATCGGCCGGCTGGACGAGCAGCTGCGGGGCGATTTCGAGGCCATGCTGCTGGCCGCGGCGGACCGCGACGCGGCGTCCCTGGCCGACATCGTGCTGCGGTTGGGCCAGGTGCCGCCGGACTGCCACGAGGACGAGCTGCGGGCCGACCTCGACGAACTGGTGGGCGACTTCGTGGGGGTGACGCTGACCGACTTCGACGTGGGCGGCGCGCTGCGGGCGCTGGTGGACATCATCCGCCGGCATCACATCCTGCTCCCGCCCAGCCTGTCGCTGCTGCTCAAGGTGCTGGTGATGCTCGAGGGCACATCGCGGCGGCTGGACCGGGACTTCAGCCTGGCGGAACTGATGCAGCCGTTCTACGCGGAGGCGGTGAAGCGCCGCCTCGCGCCGACGACGCTGGCGCGGCGGGCGCGGCGCTCCGTGCGCGAGTGGGAGCGGCTGCTGGGAGCGTTGCCGCGCGACTTGGGCGACGTGCTTTCGCGCGTGCGACGCGGCGAGATCAACGTCCGGCTTGAGCATCACCGCCTGGACCGCACCATCAACCGTGTGATCGCCGGGCTGCTGACGGCTTCGCTGGTGTTGGCCTCGTCGTTCCTCTGGGCGATGAAGGCGCCGCCCACCTACCGTGGCGTTTCGATCGTGGGCGTCCTCGGCTACCTCACCGCGGCGTGGCTTGGCTGGCGCACGCTCCGCGCCATCCACCAGTCGGGCGACCTGCGGAACCGGGACTAGGTCCGGGTGGCGGCGTGGTGTCCGACCCGGTCGTCGTGTCCGATGCACGGCGGGACGTGAGCCCGGAGCTTTCTCCTTGGCGGGCCTGCCGCCCCGGCTACCTTCCCCGCCCGTGGGCCCTGACGACCAACTCACCCAGTACCTGCCGGTGCTCCTGCTGATTCTTTTTGTGACCGGCTTCGCCGCGGTGACGCTGCTGGCGTCCGTGCTGCTGGGCCAAAGAGGCCGCCGGAATCCCGCAAAGGACATCCCCTACGAGTGCGGCATGCTGCCGCAGGGCGAGGGCGGGACGCGCATGTCCGTGAAGTTTTACCTGGTGGCGATCCTCTTTGTGCTTTTCGACATCGAGGTCGTATTCCTTTACCCATGGGCCGTGGTGTACAGGGATATGCTGACTGAAAACGCATCGCTTATCTTCGGCTCCATGGTGTCCTTCCTCGGCATCCTGTTCGTCGGCTACTTCTACGCCCTGAAGAAGGGCGCCTTCGACTGGCGAAGCTGATCCGAAATGCTCGGTCGGCAGCGAAGCGCTGGTCCGGCAAGGCACCGTGTGGTGGCCGCAGCTTGGCCCCGCCGGTTGCCGTCGTCTGGAGATTGAGCCCAGCCCTGCCCACCGGGGGCACGGGGGTGATCGCCGATCCGGCGTGGCCGGGAGCGTCTTGCGTCGTCGCCGGAATCAAATTGCCCGTCCCTCCCCTCCGGAATTCCAACCGCCGCCGGCACCGTGCAGGTGCCGGCGGTTCTTCATTTCGGGCCGAGGCGGAAGGCCGCGCCTTCGCCGTCGGCCGGCAGCGTCACCTGGTGCCTGCCGCCGCCGATGGCCGGCGGGTTGGTGACGGGCTGGAAGGTTTGCCCGGGCAATACACCGCGCTGGAGCGCGAAGTTTGGGTTCGGTGCCGGCCAAGAAACCTCCACGCCCCCGTCCACCGCCTCGGCGGCGAGCACCGGCTCGAAGCTGACCTTGAAGACGAAGCCGTCGGTCTGGCCGCCGCCGTAGTTCACCTGCGGCGCGTTGGTGGAGATGAGCAGGTCGATCGAGCGCGTGCGTCCACCCACGTAGGCGTTGCCGGCGGCGTCCAGCGTCAGGCCATAGGGGATTTCCTCACCAGCCCCGCCGTAAAAGGTGGCGTATTCCAGCGCGCCGGACGGGCTGAAGCGCGCCAGCAGCGCGTCGTAGTCCCCGCCGAGCAGCGACTGGATGGAGTTGGTGGTCACGCCGGCGATGTTGCTGGAGCCGGTGGCGAGGCCGGCGACGAGCCGGTTGTCCGCGTCGGCGGCGAGGCTCCAGACGGCGTCGTCGGCGTTGCCGCCGTAGTACGTGGACCACGCCAGGGCGGTCAGATCAGCCGTGAACGTGGTGAGGAAGCCGTCGAGGCCGGACCGGTTGGTGGACTGGAACGCGCCCGGAGTGACCGGGTAGTTCGTGGAGAACGTCTCCCCGGCGATGGTCACCCGGCCGTCCGGACGCGCCACGATGCGGTAGGCGAAATCGTCGTTGGCGCCGCCGAGGTAGGTGGAGAACAGCAGGCTCGTGAGCCGCGCATCGAAGCGCGCCAGCATCGAGTCGAAGCCGCCTGCGTTGGTCGCCTGCAGGGGCAGGCGCAGCGGAAAGTTCGTGAATGAACCCGTGTAGCCCGTGATGAGCATCGTGCCATCCGCGGCCAGCGCGAGCCCTTCCGCGGACTCGCTGGCTGGACCGCCAAAGTAGCTGGCACCGACGAGTGCCGAGAGGTCGTGCGAAAGGCGGGCGACGAAGGCGTCATTGGCGCCGCCGCCATTGGTCCGCTGCGCGGCGTTCGCGGGCACCGGCAGGTCCAACGACGTGGTCTGCCCCGCAACCGCCAAATCGCCGTCCGGCGCCAGCCGCAGCTGGATGATCTGATCCGAGAGGGCGCCGCCGTAGTAGGTCGAGGCGTTGAGCCTCGAGCCGTCGGCGGCGAGGCGGGCCACAAAGCCATCAAGCTGATAGCGAGGGGTGTTGGGGATCGCCACCCCGCCGATGCGGGGCTGAAGCGCGCCTGCGATGACGGGGAAGTTCGTGGAGGCCGTGAAGCCGCCCAGGACAATGGTTCCGTCCCCGTCCACCGCCACGCTGTAGGCCGCATCAATGTCGCTGCCGCCCAGATAGGTGAACCAGTCGTAGGCCGTGCCCGCCGCGTTCAGGCGGGCCACGAAGGCGTCGCCGCCGGCTCCGCTGACGCCGCCCGCATAGTTCGTCTGCAGCACGCCGTTCCGCGGGAAAATGTTGGTGGGAAAGCTGAACGACTCCGTCTCGCCGACGATGATCAGCGCCCCCTCTGCGTCCGCCACCGCCAGATCCCACACCTGGTCGTTGCCTGTGCTGCCGAGGAATGTTTCGTAGCTGAGCACCGGATCAATCACCAAGGTGTGCCCGGGATCGTAGTCGCCCAAAGCCAGTCCGACGGTGCCATCGTCGGCCACCACATACTCCGCCGTCACCGGCCGCCGGCCCGCGGGCAGATCCTGCCACGCTACCGGACCGTGTTGGCGCAGCTCCCTCCCTCCCGCCGCCAATCGCAGCGATCCGTCCGCGTCCACGCCTGCGACTGTCGCGCCGTCGAACCGCAGCCGTACCCGACCCGGGTCGGCCCCGGGGGCGACGATGAAGTCGTACTCCAGCTGCCGGCCGTGCCCGCGGTACACGGCGTCAATGCCGGGGTAAACCTCGTGCCAACGCACGCGGCCAACCGTCGCCAGGCCATGTTCCCACGCCCGAGGATCGTTGCCCAGCAGCCGGTGCACCCGGCCTGGCAGCGGCTCCTCGGTGGTCCAGGGCGCGTCCGTGCGGGCGCCTTCGAGTTGCAGGCGGACCGCGTGCGACCACCGCGCGGCCCGCGTCGTCTCGCCGCGTAGGGAGGCGGGGCGCTCCCGGAGCATCAGCAGCGTCTCGTGCCCCGCGAGGCCGATCAGGTAGCCATCACCCCGCGCGGCGAAGCGCCACGGTGCCGACCCCGGGGGGGCGGGCTCGAAGGCCAGCGGTAGCCGGGCGACGGATTTCGTCGCGTCCGGTGTCAGCAACGGGATTGGTGCCGGCGCGTCGTCCAGCCCGATGCCGCCGGCCTGGGCGGCCAGCACCGCCGTGGACGCGAGGAACCCGCCCACGAGTCGGCGAAAAGCCGGCCTGGGCGACGACAAAAGGCCGTCAAGGCGGCGCATCGCGGAGAATGCCATCGTTGCCGGTGAGTTTCAGGAAGCTCCCCAAGCGAGTCAAAGAGTTTGGCTGCGCGGCCGGCGGCTGGAAGTGGCTGTCCGGCCTGGATTCGAACCAGGACAAGCTCCTCCAAAGGGAGCTGTGCTACCGTTACACCACCGGACACCGGTCGGCTCATTAGCCCGGTGCCCGCGTTCGCGCAAAAGGAAAATCCCCCTGCAGCGCCCGCCCAACCCATGGCCCGCAGGCAATGTGAATTCCCGGCGAATTCATGCGGAGGCGGGTTGCCATCGGTTGGGGGATCAACACCTTGGCCGCTCCATGCCTGCGGTTTCTCGCCGCCACGGCAGGAATTCATGCCGCCTGTCGTAGCTGTCGTGTTCCGCCGGTTGATTCCGGCCCTGTGTCTCTTCGCCTGCCTGACCGCCCGGGCCGGGCCTCCGCCGGGCTACTACGATGCGGCGGCGGGGCTAGGTGGAGCGGCGCTCCAGGCCGCCCTGCACGGAATCGTCAACGGGCACACCGTGGTGCCGTACAGCAGCGCCAGCCAGACAGACGCCGTGGATGCGCTGGGCGTGCTGGACGAGGATCCGGCCAACGCTGCGAACGTCATCCTCTTCTACAACGGCCGCTCCGATCCCAAGAGCGCCTTCAACACGACCGCCGGCTGGGACCGCGAGCACCTTTGGCCGAACAGCTATGGGATCGATGACGCCGGCCCCGAGTTCAGCGACCTGCACAACCTCCGCCCCACCGACCGCAACGTGAATTCGAGCCGCGGCAACAAGTGGTTCGATGCCGTCGCGCCCGGTGATCCCGGCTACGCCAGCCCTGCGCATCCCGAGGCGCCGGGCAACGAGGCCAGCAGCATCGCCTGGGAGCCGCCAAACACGCTCAAGGGCGACGTGGCCCGGGCCGCGTTCTACATGGACACGCGCTACGAGGGCACGGGCGGCGAGCCGGACCTGGCGCTCACGTCCGACTACGGGAACATCTCTTCCTCCGCGGCCTTCATGGGCAACCTGTCCACGCTGCGCGCCTGGCATGCACTGGACCCGGTGGACGCCGCGGAAGTCACACGCAACGACCGCGTGTTCGCGCTGTATCAGGGCAACCGCAACCCGTTCGTGGACCGGCCCGAGTTCGTCGAGGCGCTGTACGGGACGAACGCCCCGCCGACGAATCCGCCGCCCGCTGCGTCCGTGCTGCTCGCCCGGTGGAACTTCAACGGTCTCGCCGCCGGCACAGCCGCGGCGCCGCCGGTCTCGGAAGGCGCGGGCGCGGCGCAGCCGGTTGGCGTGGGCAGCGAATCCTTCGTGTCCGGAACGGGTTCGTCGGATCCCGAGACGACCAGCGACTCCGCGTGGAGCGTCACGGGCTTTCCCGCCCAGGGAACGGCGCCGCGTACCGCCGGCGTGCAGTTCTCCGTGAATACGACGGGCCACTCGAACGTGATCCTCAGCTTCGACTTCCGCGCCAGCAACACCGCTGGCCGCCGGCTCGTGGTGCTGGCCTCCGCGGACGGTGCGGCCTGGACCGAAGCCGGCGCCTTCCTCGTGACCGCCGGTGGCGTCTTCACCAACCAAATCGCCGTGAGCCTCGCCGGCGTGCCCGTCGCGAACAACCAGCCCGGCTTCACCGTGCGGCTCGTTTCGGACTTCGATGGCGGCTCGCAGTACCAGGGCGTGGCCGGCGGCTACGGCACGACCGGGACATGGCGGTTCGACATGGTGACGGTGACGGGCGCGCCGGCAGCCTTCACGGAGCCGGACTTCAACCTCGACATCAGCACGCCGGACCACGGCCAGACGGCGCTGCTCAGCTGGGACACCGCGCCCGGGGTCCAGTACCGCGTCGACGTCTCGACCAACCTGACGGTATGGACGGAGGAGACCGGCTGGATCACGGCCACGGGCGGGTCGCTCAGCCACATCAGCCCGGTACCGGGCGGGAAGAAATTTTTCCGCATCCGTTCGCGGTGAATTGGCCGCGCCCTCGCCGCCGTGCCGCGGTGATCGCGGCGTCATGTCCCGGCCAGCGCCACGGTGCGGAGCCACGCGACGGTCCCGAACTGTTCCCGGAACGCCATCGCCGCGTGTTCCGCCGTCGCCGCGTCCGCAAAGAGGGCGAAGGTTGTCGAGCCGCTGCCCGACATCAGGGTGGCCGCCGCGCCGCAGTCCCGGAGGAACTCCTGATACAGCACGAGCACGGGGAACTTCCGCAGCGCCGGGGCCTCGAGCGAGTTGTACAGCGCGGTCCCGGCGGCGGGCAGGTCGCCGGCCGAGAGCCGCCCGATCAGTTCGCGCGCCCGGCCGGGGCGGCCGTTCAGGGCTTCCGGGAACTTCGCCAGCTCGCGGTAAGCCCAGGCCGTTGCGATGCCGAAGCCCGGGTGGACCAGCAGCAGGTGTGCGCCGCGCAGGGCCGGGAACGGCGGCAGCGGCTCGATGACCTCGCCGCGGCTCGTGCCCAGCGCAGGGCCGTCCTGCAGGAAGAATGGCACGTCCGAACCCAGCGCTGCGGCGAGGGCTTGCAGCTGCTCCGGGGCGAGCGGCCGGCCGCAGAGCTGGTTCAGCCCCCGCAACGTGATCGCCGCATTGGCGGAACCGCCGCCGAGGCCCGCGGCCAGCGGCACGTGCTTCTCGAGATGGATCACGACGCCGCCGGCCGCGCCGGACGCCGCGAAGAACGTCGTCGCCGCCCGGTGGACGAGGTTGCCGGCGTCCACCGGCAGCGACGGCTCCGTGCAGGTGAGCGAGACGCCTGTGGCGGCGGGCTTGAGGATGATCCGGTCATGCAACGGCACCGGCAGCATGACGGTCTCCAGCGCGTGGAAGCCATCGTCGCGGCGGCCGAGGATGTTCAGCAGGAGGTTGATCTTGCAGGGCGACTGCAGCTCCATGCGGGAAAAGAAAAAGGCGCGCCAGGCAGGTTGGCGCGCCGATGGGAAACTGGGGGGAATCAGGGATTCACGCGGAAACGGCCGGACCAAAAACCGGGCGCGACTTCGCCCGAGGTCACGCCGAGTTGGCCCGAGGTATCCATTTCCGGGAGGGCGCTGTAGATTTGCTTGTAGGAGTCGGGCGAGCCCGCCTTCTCCGGCAGGGCCATGCCACCCCAGTTTTCGTTGTAGGTGGCGATGGAATAGTCCGGCACCAGCGGCCCCTTGGGCGTGAACATCGCGTCGTAGGTCGGCGTGGGGATGGGGAAGGTCGCCACCTCGAAGGCGCCGATGGCGGTGCGGGCCAGGCTGCGGGAGAAGCCGCGCACCACACCGGTCGTGTAGGCCAGCTCCGGTCCTTCCCACAGCGCCGTCTGCTCGACCGAGCGGGAGATTTCTCCGAAGCGGGCGAACTCCGTCACGTTGTGGAGGCCGCGGCCCAGTTTGCGCTCCGGACCGGCGCAGCCGGCGAAGACGAGGGCACCAAGGGCGAGGGCGACGACCGGAGCAGCGTTTCGCATAGGCGGAGGTGAATTGACCGCTCAAAGGCTAGCCACGGTCGCAGTCATGTAAAGCCCCCAGTTTCCCGCACCTCCGTCGCGCTCGTCCTCCTGCTGGTCCTCGTTTTCGGCTCCAAACTCTGCCCTGGGCGGGGGGGTCTTGAGCGGGCCGCTACGCCCGTCCAGCCTCTCAATCGGCGCTTGCCGCAGTTCCGCGCCCCGACAAGCCTCGCGTCCACGCCCGCCATGTCCGAGGTCACCGCCCTCAACAAGTTTTCCTGTCCCGCCTGCGGCGGCGACGCGCTGTGGAACGCAGCCAAGCAGGCCCTCGTCTGCCCCTTCTGCGGCACCGCCTCGCCCGCGCGCCTCAGCGACACCGGGGGCATCATCGAGGAAAACGACCTCGCCCGCGCGCTCCGCGAACTCCCGGCCGACCAGCGCGGCTGGGGCGGCGAGGCCAGCTCCGTCCGCTGCCAGAACTGCAACGCCATCTCCGTCTTTAACCCCAAGCACGTCGCGAAACGCTGTGACTTCTGCGGCTCGCCGGCGCTCATCCCGGTCCAGGATATCAAGGCGCCCATCCGCCCCTCGAGCCTCCTGCCCTTCGTCGTGCCCGACACCAAGGTCCGAGAGGAGATGCGGCGCTGGTACGGCACGCGCTGGTTCGCGCCAAACAAGCTCAAGGCCGCCGCCCTCACCGACACCGTCCACGGGGTGTACCTCCCCTACTGGACCTTTGACGCGCAGGTCTCCGCCGACTGGACCGCCGAGTCCGGCTACTACTACTACGAGACGGAGAGCTTCCGCGACGCCCAGGGCAACCTCCAGACCCGCCAGGTCCAGCGTGTGCGCTGGGAGTCCAGCCGGGGCCATTTGGACCATTTCTTCGATGACGAGCTGGTTCCGGCCTCGAAGGGCGTGGATCACGACCTGCTGGAGAAGATCGGCCCGTTTCCCACGCAGAAGGAGCTCAAGCCGTACGATCCCGGCTACGTTTCCGGCTGGGTGGTCGAGCAGTACCAGATTGACCTCGTGGCCGCTGCGCAGCGGGCGCGGCAGATCATGGACGCCAAGCTGAACTCACTCTGCGCCGGCCAGGTGCCCGGTGACACCCACCGCAACCTGCGCGTGTACGCCAACTACTCCGGCCAGACCTTCAAGCACATCCTCGTGCCTGTCTGGCTGCTGACCTACACCTACGGCCGGAAAAACTTCCAGGTGCTCGTCAACGGCTTCACCGGCGAGATCGCCGGCCGCTACCCGAAGAGCTGGGTGAAGATCCTCCTGGCCGTGCTCGCCGGGCTGCTGGTTCTCGGCCTCTTCCTCTTCTTCGCCTCGCGGAACTGACCGCCGCCCGTTCTTCGTGATTGGAAGCGGCATGCACGCCGCGCTCCGCCCTCCGCCTGCGCCGCCCTCTGCCGGGCCCTTACTTCGCTTCCATCGCCACCGCGTCCAGAAACCCGCTCCAGCCCGCCAGATAGGCGGCCGCGTCCAGGTCCGGCGGGTCGTTGTGGTCGCCGGCGATTTCGTGCAGCCACCTCGGCCCGGCGGCGGCGGCGAAGTTGGCCTCGGCGTGGTGGAAGCCGATCAGCGTGTCGCCGCGGCCGTGGAGGATCAGCACGGGCAGATTGAGCTGCGGGAGCTTGCTGCGCGTGTCGTACCGGATGCGGGCCAGAAGGCGCGGGAGCAGGAAGGGATACCGCTCCGCCCCCACGTCCGGGATGCTGGTGAAGGAGCTCTGCAGCACCAGCCCGCCGAGTCCCGGCCGACGACGCGCCAGCTCCGAGGCCACGCCGCCGCCGAGAGACTCGCCGAAGGCGATGATCCGGCCGCGCGCGAAGCCGCGCTGCTCCAGCCAGTCACTGGCCGCCTCGGCGTCGAGGTAAGTGCCCGCCTCGGTCGGTCGGCCCTCGCTGCGGCCGTAGCCGCGGTAGTCGAAGGCGAGCACGTTCAATCCCAGGCGGTGCAGCAGGCCGTACAGGCCGAGGCGGTGGCTGATGTTGCCGCCGTTGCCGTGCGCGACGACCACGGCCAGCCGCGCCCGCACGGCCGGCGCGTTCGTCGGCGCGGGCAGGAACCAGCCGTGGATCCGCACGCCGTCCCGCGCCGTGAGCCACACGTCCTCGAACGCCAGCCCGACGTCCGCGGGCGAGCCGTCCATGCGCCGGAAGGGATGATACACGGCCACGCGCTCGAAGAGGCGCAGGACGCCGTAGCCGAGGGCCAGCAGGGCCAGCGCGGCGAGGGCGAGCTTCAGCAGGGGCATCCGGCGGCGGTTCATGGCCGGCGCACGGCCTGCAGCCGCAGCACGTCGCCGGAATCCGGATCGCCCGCGTGCGCGGCGAGGATGCGCGCCGTCTCGCGGAGCGCGGCGGGCCAGCCCCGCAGCCGCGCCCGTTCACGCACCTTGCCCAATTGGTGGTGCCGGCTGGTCGCGTAAGTGATCCGGGGCTCGAAACCGCACTCACTCACCAGCCGCTTCAACGTGAGCGAGTCGAAGAACCAGAGATGCAGCGGGTGTGAAAGATGCAGCCAGGCGCGGCCCTCAAGGCGGAGGCCGGCTGACTTCCCGTTCGGCACCGCGATGTGAAGGATGCCGCCGGGCCGCAGCAGGCGCGCGAGTTCAGTGAGCTGTTCGCGCGGGTCGGGGACGTGCTCGAGGCTGTGGCACATCACCGCCCGGTCAAGGCTGCCCGCTGGCAGCTTCAGGTCCGTGACGTGCCCGACGTGGATGGGCAGGCCGTGCTGCGCGCCCACCGCCGCCGCGCCGGGGTCCATGTCCACGCCCTGCACCGTGCAGCCGCGGGATTTCAGGTACATCAGCAGGTCGCCGTAGCCGCAGCCGATCTCGATCACCCGCGGCGGATTTTCCCCGTCGAACGGGATGGTGATGTCAAAGGCCCAGTCCGCGAACCGGCGGGTGAACGGCCGGAGCAGCCGCGCGCGCGCGCCGCGGCCCGGCGCGCCGGAACCGCTGTCGCGCAGGAAGTCCCACCGTGCCTGCTTGGCCGCGCTGCGTGTGCGGCCGATGAAGGCGTTGTAGCCGCCGCCGTAATACTTCCCGATCACGGCCATCGAAGGACGCGGCTCCAGCCGGTGCAGTCCGCAGCCGGCGCACCGCACCACGCGGGACAGGCCGTCCGGCGCGTCGGGATGCGGCACGTCCAGCACGGGCGTCGCGTCGCTCGCACCGCAGACGGGGCAGGGGACGCTCTCCCAGCCGGCGCCGGCCGGGGCGGAAGTGAGTTCGGACACGTTCAAATCTGGAAGTCCAGCGAATGGTCGGCGCCCCGTTCGCGCTTGGGGCGCACGATCATCCGGCCGTCGTCGTAGATGACGACCGAGTTCGGCGGCACGCTGTGCATGAGGAACACGTTCCCCCCGATGGTCGAGCCTTCGCCGATCACCGTCTCGCCGCCCACGATGGTCGCCCCGGCATAGATGGTCACCCGGTCCTCCAGCGTCGGATGCCGCTTCTGACCTCGCAGGGTCTGGCCACCGGAGAGTGACCGCGCCACGAGGCCGACGCCCTGGTACATCTTCACATGCTCGCCGATCACCGCCGTCTCGCCGACCACCGTGCCGGTGCAGTGGTCCACGAAGAAATGGCTGCCGATGCGCGCGCCGGGGTGCAGGTCCATGCCGCTGCGGCCATGCGCCCACTCCGCGAGTATCCGCGGGATGAGCGGCACCTTCGCGAGGTACAGCTCGTGCGCGAGACGGTGGACCGCGATGGCCTCCATGAACGGATACGCCACGATGATTTCCTCGGTGCTCAGCGCCGCGGGGTCGCCGCGATATGCCGCATCCGCGTCCGTCTGCAGCAGATCCCGGATGGCCGGCAGCTTGCCGAGGAAATCCAGCGTGAGGTCACGGGCGGCGCAGGCGACCTGGGTCTTGGAGAGCTTCTCCGGGGGGGCGTACTCGAGGCTCTTGAAGACCTCGTCCTCGAGGCGCTCGCGGACCGAGGCCAGCAGCAGGGTTGTCTCGATCTTCAGCTCGGAGGAGACCAGTGGCTTGTCGTCGAAGAAACCGGGAAACAGCAGCCGCAGCAGGTCGCCGGCGATGCCGGCGATGGCGGATTTCGAGGGCAGGTGGCGGCCGTCCACGTGGTTGATGCCGCCGACGGCCGCATAGGAGGCGAGCAGCCGGTCGGCGAGCTGGGTGGTCGTGGCGTCCACGGGAGCACCATTCGGCAGGGGCGCGGCAAGGCAAGCCACGGGCAGGCAGCGGCACATTGGGCAACTCCATCCTCCGGCCCGGCGGGTGCTCGTGACGATGCTCCCGCGCCCGGGCTGGAAACTTGTCTCCGTGAAGCCCGCGCGGCCGGAGCCCGGCCGTCGCTCAGCTCCGCTGCGGCTGCTCCGGGGCCTCGGCGGCGGGCCGCATCTCGGCCGGCGTGCGCGGCGCACGGCGGCCCAGCAGCGCGGCGGCGGCGACAAAAGCCCCCGCCGCCACGATCACGACCACCCAGCTCGCCGTGAGGAAGAACGGCAGGAACTCCGCCTGCGCCTTCAGAACGTTGCGGGCGGCCATCACCGCGACGTAGCCGAGGTAGCCCGCCGCGTCGGCCACGTACATCAGGTACCCGAGGTTCGCGCGGTCCCGGGTCAGGGCGATCAGCCGTTCGAACACGGTCGTATGGACGGCGACGTACGGCAGGTACAGCCCGATCCCGAGCAGGACCATGAAGGCGAACGCCCCAAGGCTCCCGGATTGGCGGAGAAGGATCGCCGCCGGAATCAGCAGGAGGCCGCCGGCCGAGATGCCCAGGGACAGCAGGAACGCCGCCCGGTTGTCCCGCACGCCGACAGCCAGCGCGTTCACCGCCACGACGGCCAGCGCCACCCACATCTCCGAGCGGGTGAAGACGCCCGGTTGGCCCGTGGTGCCGAGCGCGGCCCACAGTTCCGGCGCGAAGTCGGCCCGGATGCTGCGCAGGACGGTGATGAGCGTGTAGGCCAGCGTGATGAGCAGCAGGCCGGGCCCATGGCGACGCAGCAATGCGCGACGGTCGGCGCGGTTGATCGGCGTCCGCTCGGAGCGGGCGGCCACGTCCTCCGCGGTCGGGCGCGGGATCTTCCCGAGCATCCATGCGAAGCCCGCGAGCGGCGTCAGGAACAGGAGTCCCGCCGCCGCGGGCATCCACCGCTCCGGCACCCCGCCCGCCAGCAACGCCGCGCCGACCGACTTCGACAGGCCGTCGGCGAGGATGAAGCTCGCGCACAGGCCGGCGACGAAGGCCTCCGTCATCCGCCGTCCCTCCAGGAAACCCAGCACCAGTCCGAAGACCATCCCGAGCGGCAGGCCGTTCAGGAACAGGCAGGCCACATTCCACGGCGCCGGAAGGAGGCCGAAGAGCACCAGGGCCAGCTGCGCCACGCCGATCAGCCCCAGCAGCGTCGCGATCCGCCGCCCCGGCGGCATCTCGGCGATGACACGGATGCCGATGATCTTCGACACCGTGTAGCCGAGCACCTGCGAGGTCACCAGCCACGTCTTGAAGCCTGGCCCGAATGGCGCCTCGACGTACAGGCCCGCCGTGAACGGCTTCCGGAAGCCGTACATCGAGGCGTAGGTGCCGAACGCGGCGACGGCGCACCAAGCGGCCAGAAACGCCGGACGTGACAATAGCCCGGCGAAACCTCCGGGCGCGGGCAGCGGCGGAGCGGCGGCGTGCATGGCGGCCCGGAGCGCCTTCAGGCCACGCGGACGAGAGACTCGATCAGCGGCCTGAACTCCTCCAGCGGCGGCGTCGCCATGTCCGGTACCTTGCCCTGATCGTCGAAGCGCCGGACCCGCACGGCCCGCTCGAAGTGCGGATGCCGCTGGAATTCGCGCCCCTCCGCCTCGGTCATCGGGCCGCCCTGCAGGGCGAGGCTCCTGCGCGAGGCGTCGGAGAGGCCGGCGTGGTAGTCCGGCTCCTTCCAGCACAGGTAGCGCTTCGAGGCCGCGTGCAGCCGGATCGGCTCGACCACCTCCGGGGGGAACCAGCGGGCCAGGCGGTTGGCGCCCACCTGTTCGTGGCGTGCGTCCACGCCGTGGTCCGCGATGTCCTCCCCGAGGTCGTGCAGCAGGTGGCCGAAGTCGTGCAGGAGCGCCGCCGCCACGACCTCGGGCGGCTCGCCCGCGGCGCGCGCGAAGGTCGCGCTCTGCAGGGCGTGCTGGCTCTCCGTCACGTGCTCGCCGTAGCAGCGATGGCCGCGTTCACCGAACACGGCGAAGATTTCGTTCACGATCTCGGTGGGCGTCATGGGCGGCTGCGGGTTGATGCTAATGATTGGCGGCTGGCTTACAGGTTACGATTGGGAAAGGACCGGCGCATCCGGCAGGTCCGGCCGGATGGCCACCCGTGGCCAGGCGCCGGACGCCGCAAGCGCAAACGCCGCGCCGATTTCGGCGAGCGGCAACGGCGGCGACACCAGCCGGTCCGCCGGCAGCCCGGCCCCCTGGCACGCGAGGAACTGCACGGCGGCCTCGAGATGCCGCGGAGCGTAGTTGTGGGTGCCGCGAATCGTCAGGCACTTCCGGACCAGGGTCTCCCCGCTGAGGTCGAGGTTGCCCGCCGGATGCACCAGCCCGGCCACGGCATAGTGCCCTCCGGGGCGCAGCAGGCGCACACCCTCTGCAATCACCGAGGCCTGGCCGCACGCCTCGATCACCGCGTCGGCCGTCCCCTCCGGCACCGCTTCGGCGGCGGTGCCCACGGCCGGCTCCCCGCCCAGGGCGGGGACGATCTCGAGCCGCGCCGGCACTGCATCCACCACGATGATCCGCCGCCAGCCCGCGGCCCGCAGCAGGGCGCAGGCGTACAAGCCGAGCAGGCCCGCCCCTTGGATCACCGCCGTGGTGCCGTCGCCGCGGAACGGTTCCGTGGCGGCGACCATGGTTGCGAGCGCGCAGTTGGCCGAGGCGGCCAGTGCATCCGGAACCGTGTCTGGCACCGGAACGACCGTCGTGCCAGATCGCAGCACGACGTGGGTGGCATAGCAGCCGTCGAGGCCGGCGCCTTCATCAAGCGGCGCGTGACCGTACTTGAAGAGGCGCGCGCACTTCTGCGGCAGGGCCCATTCCCGGCAGGCCGGGCACGCACCGCAACTGTCCGCCAGCGTCCAGCTCACGCGCCGGCCCACGAGCGCGGGGTCGCGGCCCGCCCCGACGGCAAGCACGCGGCCGACCGCCTCATGGCCTAGGACGGCGGGCGCGGGCTCGCGGCGCCGGCCAGCCACCGTGTGCAGGTCGGACCCGCAAACGGTGGCCAGGGAGATGGCGGCAAGCACCTGGCCGGGTTCCAGTGCCGCCGGCAGGAGACGCTCCGACAGGGTGAACGGCTCACCGGGTCCGTGGAAGATCGCAACGCGGGCGGTGCTCACAGGAGGCCGTCTGGTCTCACCACGGCAGGCTGAAGGTCTTGACGGTGCCGTAGGCCTTCATCGCCTCGATCACGCCCTCCTTCACCCCGAGGCCGCTGTCCTTGATGCCGCCGAAGGGGCTGTTCTCGACGCGGTAGGCGGGCACTTCGTTGATGTTCACCATGCCGCAGCGCAGCGCGCGGACCGCCTTCAGCGCGTGGTCCAGGTTCGTGGTCACGATCCCGGCCGAGAGGCCGTAGGCGGTCGAGTTGGCCAGGGCCAGCGCGTCGTCGAGGTCGCGCACGGCCACGATGGGCGCGAGCGGGCCGAAGCTTTCGCAGACGATCATCCGGCAGCCCCGCGGCACGCCGGCGATCACCGTGGGCGGGAACAGCGCGCCCTGGCGCTCCCCTCCGACGAGGATTCTCGCGCCGGCGGCGACGGCTTCATTCACGACGGCTTCCAGGCAGATGGCGGAAGCCTCGTCAATGACCGTCCCTACCCGCGTGGCCTCGTCGGCCGGGTCGCCGCAGACGTAATCGCGGCTTCTCTCGACGAGGCGGCGGGTGAGTTCCGGCGCGAGGCCGTCCTGCACGAGGATGCGCTTCACGGCGGTGCAGCGCTGACCGGAATTTCGGAAGCTGCCTTCGGCGGCGAGCGTCACGGCCAGGTCGAGGTCCGCGTCGTCGAGGATGATGAGCGGGTCGTTGCCGCCGAGCTCGAGGACGAGGCGCTTGTAGCCGGCCGTCGCAGCGATGCGCCTGCCGACGGCGACGCTGCCCGTGAAGGCGACCAGCTCGACCTCGGGATGCTGCACCAGCGCCTCGGCGACCTCGGGGGTGGGGCCGAGCAGCACGCTGAGCATCGCCGGCGGCAGGCCGGCCTCGTACAGCAGCGCGGCGAACTTCAGCGCGACGAGGGGCGTCTTCTCCGAAGGCTTGAGGACGAGCGGCGTGCCGGCGGCGAAGGCCGGGGCGACCTTGTGCGCGACCTGGTTGAGGGGGTGGTTGAAGGGCGTGATGGCCGCGGCGCAGCGCAGCGGCTCGCGCGTGGTGAAGATGCGGCGCCGCTTGCCGAGCGGGGAGACGTCGCCGGCGAAGGCCTGGCCGTCGTCGCGCAGCGCCTCCATCGCGGCGAAGCGCAGCACGTCCAGCGTGCGCGTGACCTCGTAGCGCGTCTCCCACAGCGCCAGCCCGGCCTCGGTGGTGATCAGCCGGGCGAACTCCTCGCGCCGCGCCTCGAGCGCCTGCCGTGCGCGGTCGAGCACCTGCGAGCGTTCCCAGCGCGAGAGGGCCGGTCCGGCGGCCAGCGCGGCCTGCACGGCGGATTCCGTGTCGGCGCGGGAGGCGGTGATGACGCGGCCGGCTTCCGAGCCGTCCCAGGGGTTCTGGACGATGAGCGTGCCCGCGCCGGCCACGGGTCGGCCGGCGATCAGGCTTGAGAGGATCAACATGGGGCGGTGGAGGCGCCCGGCGCGTTGAGGGCGCAGACGAAGCGTTCGAGGAAGGCCTCGATGACGTCGTCGGTGTGGGCGAGGGAGAGGTAGAGTTTGGTGCCCATCGGGTTCAGGAACACCTGCCGGCGCAGCAGCTCGAGCATCAGGCGCCGGCCGCGCGCGCGGTCGCTGGCCAGCCAGGTCCGCTGGTCCACGACCGGCGTGGCGGAGAAGGCGACCTGGCCGAGCGGGCCGTCGCCCAGGACCTGTGCGGCGACGCCCTGCGCCCGCAGCACACCGCCGAGCAGCCGGCGGAAGTTCCGCCCCAGCTCGTGCAGGTGCGGATAGACGCCGGGCTCGGCCAGCACGTCGAGCGTGGCCAGTGCCGCGGCGCAGGAGACGGGATTGCCGCCGGACGTCGAGGCGGACCACGCGTAGTCCGCGCCCGGCAGGCGGTGCTCATTCACCGCCTCCATGAGTTCCGCGCGGCCGGCGTACGCGCCGATGGGGAAACCGCCGCCGAGCGCCTTGCCGTAGGCCACGAGGTCGGGGATGACGCCGTAGTACTCCTGCGCCCCACCGGGCGCGAGGCGGAAGCCCGTGACCACCTCGTCGAAAACCAGCGCGATGCCGTGGCGGGAAGTGAGTTCGCGCAGGCCGGCGAGAAAGCCGTCCTTCGGCGTCAGGCAGCGGTGCAGCGGCTCGACGATCACCGCGGCCAGCTCCGGGCCGTGAGTTGCGATGATGGCCTCCGTTGTGGCGAGGTCGTTGTACGGTGCGACCAGCACATCGCGCTCAACCCACGGCGCACCGGCCCCGGTGGGGTCGCAGTGCGGCGGCGCGACGTCGCGGCCGTGGATCATGCCCGCCACACCGACCGGGTGCTGGCCGTGGTATGCGCCGCCGAAGCGCAGCACCCTCGGCCGGCCCGTGGCGGCGTGCGCCACGCGCAGGCAGAGCATGGTGGCCTCGGTGCCGGAGGCCACGAAGCGGACGCGCTCGGCGCACGGGCTGACCGCGGCGATGCGTTCGGCCAGCTCGACGGCGCGGCGATTCACGGCGGCGAAGTTCGCGCCGTCCCGCGCCGCGGCGGTGGCGGCCTCGATCACCTTGGGATGCGCGTGGCCGACCAGCGCCGCGCCCCAGGCCATCGTGAAGTCGAGGAACTCGCGGCCCTCCGTGTCCCAGACCCGCGCGCCCTCGCCGCGGGCGAGCACCGGCACCAGCTCCGGCGGCAGGCCGAACTCGCCGTTCGAGCCGGCGGGGAACAGCGCCAGCGCGCGTTCGCGCCAGGTGGCGGTCTGGAGGCGGTCGGTCATGGGTGGTTCAGCGGCCGGCGGGCTTGGTCAGCTCGAAGGTGTCGAAGAGCCGGCCCTCGAGGTCGTAGGCCTTGAACTGGATCGTCCGGTCCTGCACCACGGCGAAGCAGTAGTGATGGCCGCGGGCGACGTGCAGCGTGAACCACGCGCGCTGCGGGCCCGCCTGCTCCAGGCCGCCGCCGCCGCCGCCGCTCACCACGTAGCGCACGCCCTTCTTCTGATTGATGGCCATCCGGAAGAGCGGCCAGGTGCGCTCGTAGCTGTGAATGTGGCCGGCGAAGGCGATGTCCACGCCGTGCTTCTCGTAGAGCGGGACGAGCTGGCGGACGTTGCTGTCGCCCCAGTCGAAGCCGTCACGCGCCTTGCCCTTCCACTGGTCGCCGTAGTCGTCCTCGTCCGAGCTGAAGCAGGGATGGTGATGGGCGGTGAATTTCCACACGGCCCTGGACTTCCTCAGCGCCTGCTCGAGCCGGCGGTACTGCTCGCTGTCCGGGCCGCAGTCCTTGTTCGAGTCAATCATGAAGAACTCCGCGTTGCCGTACTTGAAGGTGTAGAAGTACTCCGGGTCCGGCAGGCTGAAGTAGTCGTAGTACCAGTGGCTGTTCTTCTCGTGGTTGCCGATCACCGGGAAGACCGGGACGTGCGCGAACAGCCGTGCGCACGGCTCGAAGAGGTCATGGACCCACTGCGGCTTCGCAAAGCCGTCGTCCACCACGTCGCCGACGTGGATCATGAGGTTGGGCCGCAGGGCGAAGATGCCCTCGGCGCACTTGCGGGTGACTTCGGGATTGCGCTGGGTGTCGCCGAGGATGCCAAAGGCCCACGCCTGATCCGGTCCGGGCGTGGTCTGGAAGGTGGCGATCTCGCTGCGGGCCACGTTGCCAGCGGCGTCGGTGCAGGTGACCCGGTAGAAGTAGCGGGTGAAGGGCTTCAGCCCGGTGAGCTTCACCTCGTGAATGAGCTTCGGATCGGAGGTCACTGCACGAAGCTTCAGCGGCTGGGTTTCGGCGTACTCGACGACCATGGTGGCGGGCGCCGTCGTCTCGGCCATGATGGTCATCGAGTCCGTGGTGCCGAACTGGAGGTAGGGCTGAACGAGGAACTTGAGTTCCTGGTTCAGCGGCGCGCGCCACGCGAGCAGCGCGGCGTTCTTCTGCGCCAGCTCGGCCAGCTCCACGGGGGTGAGTGCGCGGCCGTACACCTTGACCTCGAACAGCGCGCCCTCGAGCGGGTTCAGCTCGTCGTCATCGGCATACGCACCGACGGCGTAGCGTCCGCGCTCGGGGTAGAGAATGTCGCCCGACTGTGCCGTGGACTCGCCGTCGGGCTTGCCGTCCACATACAGACGCATGGTCGTGCCGTCGTAGGTGGCCGCGACGTGGTGCCAGCGGCCGCGCTCGACGGGGGTCCGGCCGGCGAGGGTGGTCAGCCTGCCGGTGCCGTCATCCCCGCCGCGGGTGGCGAGGCGGAAGGTGAAGGCGCGACGGTCGTAGCCGAGCACCCAGCCCTTCTCGAAGTCGCCGTTGTCCTGCACGAAGCCGGCGATGCCGCCGTCGTTCTGCGTGTCGTCCAACAGCACCCAGGCAGCGGCGGAGAAGTCGTTCGTCGGCAGCGCCGGCCGCGCGGCCTCGAGGGAGGGCGCGGCGAGGAGCCAGTCGTGGTAGCCGTCGAGCACGAGCGCCTGCGCGGGGCCGACGTTCGTGATCACGGGCGCGCCCTGCACCGAGGCGGGGAGGCGGCCGGTGAGGTCGCGCCAGGCGCCGTTCTCGATCGGATGGACGCCGGTGGCGTAGTGCAGGAGCAGCCGGTCCTCGATCCGGTCGGGGTGGGCCGCGAGCCGGAAGGCGGCGAGCAGCGTGAGGCAGAGCAGGGCGGGGAGGCGCATGGAGCGGAGGCGGTTCAGGCGGCGAGGCCGTTGCAGGTGAAGTCGAAGATGTCGAAGTTGCGCACGTCGGCCCCGGCACGGGCGCGGTGCGCGGGCCGCAGGGGACGGTTGAAGACGAAGGGCACCATCTCCTCGTAGCGTCCGCCGTGGGAGCGCAGGCCGCCGTGGAGCGCCTTCAGGTCGTGGTGCTGCGGAGTGCGGCCGATGACGACGTCGCGTCCGGCGCAGACGGCCAGGTCGCCGATGCGCTCGGGCGGCAGCTCAAGCTTCTGTGCGGTCGCCCGGGCTTCGTACACCTCGGTGATGCCCGGCATCGCGGCGATGAACTCACGCACCGGTTCCACGGGCTGCAGCGAGGGCAGATGGACTTGGGCAAAGGAACCCAGCGCGCCGTGATGCACGACGTAGGGATCCGTGATCGGCAGGATGACGCGGAAGCCGGGGCCGAACTGGCGGACGAGCAGTGACTCCAGGTAGATGACGTTCGGAGAGCCGTCGGGCTTCTGCTTGGCGTTCATGCCATGGTCCGCCGTGATGCCGATGAGCGCACCGAGGGCGTCGAGCCGGCCCAGCGCCTCGTCTATCCCCGCGTAGAACTCCACCGCCTCCGGCGCGTCCGGCGCGTAGGTGTGCTGCATGTAGTCCGTCGTCGAGAGATAGAGGAAGTCCGCCCGTCCGGCCGCGAGCAGCGCCGCGCCGGCCTGCAGCACGTAGAGGCTGGCGTCGCCGCTGTAGATCTGCGGCTGCGGCCGGCCGACGAGGGCTTCCACGTCGGCGAGGCCGTGGGTTTCAAGGCGGGCGGACGCGGCCTTTTCGGAACTGAAGGCGATGCCGCCGGCCGGGCCGATCAGCCCGCTGGCGAAGATGTCGCGCAGCTTCTCCTTCGCGGTGACCACGGCGACCTTGCGGCCGGCCTTCTGCGCGGCGGGGAAGATCGTCGGCGCGGTGAGGAACTTCGCCGAGTTCATCATCACCTCCTCGTCCGAGCCGCGGTCGTAGAAATAATTTCCGCCGATGCCATGCACGCGCGGCGGGACGCCGGTCACGATCGAGGCGTTGTTCACGTTGGTGAACGTCGGCATCGCCGCGCGCGCCAGGCCGCGCCAGCCCTGCACGGCGAAGCGCTGGAGGTTCGGCATCCGGCCGCGGGCGAGCGCGGCGTCGAGGTATTCGTCGGCGCTGCCATCAAGGCAGATCACGGCGACGGGCCGGTCGGGCGGCGCGTAGGCGCGGCCGTTGACGGTGAAGGACGCGGGGTCAGGCATGGGAGGGAACGGTCGGCCAAGGAAGTTCCAAGGCAGGCGGCGGATGGCATCCCGTCCCGCGTATGCCGGCCGGGTGGGGCAAAGGGTTGGCGTGGTACGCCGTGTCAGCCGCCGGCATCCGGCGCATAGCTGCCGCCGTAGCCGGGCGAATACAGGCGGATGCCGATGATGTCGCGCATCGCGTCGAAATGCCGGTCCCGTGCGTACACGCGGCAGATGCGGTCGAGGGAGATCGTGGCGATGAGGATGTCGTTCCACGGGGCCGTGATGCCGGCATCCCGCAGCCGCCAGGCGTTGGCCACCGCGCGTTCCCAGATCGCCTCGCTGACCGGGAAATACGGCAGGATCGAGAAGGCGGCCTGCCACCGCCGCCGATCCTCCTTGCGGGCACCGCCGAGCACTTCCAGACGCACGGGTGGGCACAGCGCGGCCTCGTACTCACCGAGGAGGCTTTCGAGGCCGACCTTGCAGGCCAGGTCACCCTCGCGGCGGGCCGCCTCGATCCAGACCGAGGAATCCACCAGCACCATGGCGTCAGCGGTCCTGCGCCTCGATCTCGTCGTTCGTGGCGTGGTAGTCGAAGGCCCCCTCCCGCAACGCCACGCCGAACGCCTTCGCCTTTTTCCGCTTCACGAAGTCCTCGACCGCCCGGGCCACCGCGGGGCTCTTCTTGGCATCGCCCGTGATTGCGATCAAGTCCTCCAAAACGGAGTCTTCGATGTCCACTGTGATTCTCACGGCCTAAAAATGAACCTCGATGCACCAAACGCAACGCCTTTTTGATGCAAAAACAAACCAGTTCGAATCCGGAAAGAATCTCGTTGCCGCCGGCTGACGGATTCAGGGGTGAAAACCCGTGGATGAACACGGCTGAACGCAGCTCAACGTGCGGACCAAGCTTGCAGGCCGGGCCGCACGTCAGCTCCTCCCATCTGCGTTCATCGGCGTCCATCTGCAATTCCTTGTCTTCAAGTCTTCATCAACTCGACACCCATCTCCCGCACCACCCGCCCGATGGCGTCCACCAGCGCCTCCATGTCCGCCTCGGACAGCCGGCCGATGTTGCCGATCCGGAAGGTGTCCGCCTGGCTGATCTTGCCGGGGTACAGGATGAAGCCCCGTTCCGCCACGCGCCGGTAGAACTCGGCGAAGGTGAACCTCGGGTCCGCCGGGAAGACGAAACTCGTGATGATGTGGCTCTGCACCGCCGGCGGCAGGAATGGCCGGAAGCCCAGCGCCGTCATGCCCCGGAGCAGCGCCGCGTGGTTCCGCCGGTAGCGCGCCATGCGGCCGGCCACGCCGCCCTCGGCCGACAGTTCCTCCAGCGCGCGGTCGAACGCGAGGATCGCATGCGTCGGCGGCGTATAGCGGAACTGGCCGTTCCTGTCGAAGCCCCGGAGCTGGTCCAGCAGGTCGAGGCTGAGCACGCGCGCCCAGCCGGCCGTGGCCTCAAGATCCTTTCGCCGGGTGAACACGAACGAGAAGCCCGGCACGCCCTCGACGCACTTGTTGGCCGAGGAGATCAGGTAATCAATCCCGCACGCGGCGAAGTCCAGCGGGTACGCACCGAAGGAGCTCATCGCGTCCACGATGAACACGCGGCCGGCGCGCTTCACCGCGGGGCCGATGCCGTCCAGCGGGTTCAGCACGCCGGTCGTGGTCTCGCAGTGGACCATGAGGACGTGGGTGACGGCGGGATCGGCGGCCAGCGCGGCCTCGACCTGCGCGGCCGTGGGCGGGGTGTCCTCCGGCGTGCGCAGCGCGGCGTGCGGCGTGCGGTGCCGCTGGAGCATGAGCAGCGCGCGCTCGCCGTACGCGCCGTTGCTGAGGACGAGCACCTTGCCCGCCGGCGGGATCACGGACGTGAGCACGGCCTCGACGCCGAAGGTGCCGCTGCCCTGGAGAAGGACGCATTCCCAGCCGGTGTCCGTGGAAAGGCCCGCCAGCGCGAGCAGGCGGTCGCGGACGGACTTCACCACGGTGTTGAACTCCCAGTGCCACGAGCCGGCGTCGTGGAGCATGGCCTCCTTGACGCGGGCGCTGGTGGTGAGCGGGCCGGGAGTGAAGAGCAGGCGGTCGCGGGCGGCGGGCAAAGGCGATGACATGGCGGCGGAGTGGGCCTCAAACGGGCGGCGCGGGGAAGCCCGCACCCGGCGGCTAGGCACCGGCCGCCGCCGCGATCACCAGGGCGGCGGCGATGGCGGCGCAGAAGAGCCAGAGGACGTTCATGACGGACGCGATGTTGGCGGGCGGGCGGCCGGGGCACTCCCGGGAAAGGCCG
>JBJXFY010000224.1:0-10361 GCA_046155815.1 Limisphaerales bacterium
CCCCGATGCCCGCCACCGCGCCGCGGATGGCGCGGGCCGCCAGCTCGGCCCCGGCCGTGAGCGGGCTGGACGTCGGCCTCGCCGCCGGCGCCGCGGTGCTGAACGTCGCCTTCCTCGCGTTCGTGGCCTACGTGGCCTTCATGGGCATCCAGATCATCGAGTAGTTCCTTCACTCCTTCGCGCGCTTTCCCCACGTCACCCCCCAATGGCCGCCCCCAACATTGTCACCCTGAGCGAGCAGAACTTCGACGCCGAGGTTCTCCAGTCCCAGATCCCCGTCCTCGTGGACTTCTGGGCCGAATGGTGCGGCCCCTGCAAGATGATCGCCCCCGTGCTCGACGAGCTGGCCGGCGACCTCGAGGGACAGCTCAAGATCGGCAAGGTGAACATTGACGACCATCAGGCTCTGGCCGCGAAGCACGACATCCGTGCCATCCCCACGCTGCTGATCTTCAAGGACGGCCAGGTGGTCGAGCAGATGATGGGCGCCAAGGGCAAGCGCGCCATCCGCGAGCAGGTGGACCGCTACCTCGCCTAGTCCTCCGCGCTCCTGCGCGGGTCCGGTCATGGCCTTCATCGTGCTGCCCGGACAGCTCGAGCGACGGGCGGAACTGTACCAGCAGATCGCCCTCACGATCGCCTCCGGTCTGCCCCTGCCGCGCGCGATCCGCGGCCTCGCCGAGAAACCCGTCTCCGGCTCCTTCCGCGGCCCGCTGCTCCGCGTGGCCGACCGGCTCGACGGCGGGGACACGCTGGCCGAGGCCGTCGGCAGGCTGGGCGGATGGATGCCGGAGTTCGACCGCGCGATGATCGGCGCAGGCGAGTTGAGCGGCCGTCTCGACGAAACCCTCCGCCTGCTCGCCCGCTCCTGCCGCGACCGTGCGGCCAGCCTGCGGGCGATGATCAACGGACTGATCTACCCGGTGGCCGTGTTCCACGTCGCGGCGCTGGTCTTCCCCACCGAGCTGCTGCGCAAACTGTTCTGGGACGGGGCCGTCGGGCCCTTTCTGGCTCGGAAGGCGGGGGTGCTGCTCCCCGCCTACGCGGCGGTGCTGCTCCTTGCCTGGGCCTCGCAGGGCGCGCGTGGCCGGGCCGTGAGGAGCGTCATCGAGACGGTCTTCGGACTGTTGCCGGTGATCGGCGGGGCGATGCGCGCGCTGGCTCTGGCGCGGCTGAGCCTCGCCCTCGAGGCGTTGCTGAATGCCGGCGTGGCCGTGACCCGCGCGTGGCCGCTGGCCGCCGCCGCGAGCGGTTCGTCCCGGCTCCAGCGGGCCGTGCAACACTGGCCGGACCAGCTGGAGGCCGGCCGCACGCCGGCGGAACTGATCGGCTCCTCCGGCACGTTCCCCGGCGAGTTCGCGAGCCTTTACGGCACCGGCGAGGTTTCCGGACGCGTGGATGAAATCCTGCCCCAGCTGGGGGCCTACTATCAGGAGGTTGGCGAGCGCAAGATGCGCCGCGCCGCCGTCGGCTTCGCCTGGCTCGTGTACGGCCTCGCCGCCGCCATGGCCGCGTTCCAGATCATCAGCTTCTGGACCGGCTACTACGGCGGGCTGCTGGGCGGGGACGAATGAGGTGCCGCAGCCGTCAGGGGCCGGCCGAAAAACGGCATTCGGCAAACGACCCGGTTTCCGGCTGAATCAGCCCGTGACGATCGCCGAACTGCACGCCAACGAGGATCTCCGCCGACATGAGTTCCCCGTGGTGGCGAACCAGATCTTCCTCGCCCATGCCGCCGTGTGTCCCCTGCCCCGCCGCGTGAGCGAGGCGGTGCGTGACTATGCCGCCGCCGCGTCGGCGCAGGACCAGGAGCAGCCGGTGCTGAAGGACCTGTTTCCCCGCTGCCGCGAGCTGGCCGCGCAGCTCATCGGCGCGACGGCGGACGAGATCGCGCTCGTCGGGCCGACCTCGCTGGCGTTGAGCTTCATCGCCGGCGGTCTGCCGCTGCGGAAGGGCGACAACGTCATCGTCTACCAGGACGACTACCCCTCGAACGTCTATCCGTGGATGGCGCTCACGGCGCGCGGCGTCCAGGTGCGCTTCCTTCCGGCCCGCGGCCTCGGCCGCATCCGTGTGGCCGACGTGCTCGGGCAGGTGGACGAGGACACTCGCCTCGTGGCGCTCGCCTCATGCCACTTCATCTCGGGCTGGCGGCTCGAACTCGAGGCCGTCGGCCGCGTGCTGGCGGAGCGTCGCATCGCCTTCAGCGTCGATGGCATCCAGACGCTCGGCGCGTTTCCCACGTCGGCGGCGGCCTTCGATTTCACCTGCGCCGACTCGCACAAGTGGCTGCTCGGGCCGTGCGGCGCGGGCTTCCTCTACGTGAAGCGCGCCTGGCACGACCGCCTCCAGCCCGTCGTGCATGGCTGGCACAACGTCCGCTGCCCGGAATTCGTGGCGCAGGACCGGATCGAGTTCCGCCGCGGCGCGCAGCGTTACGAGGCCGGCTCGCAGAACGTGCTCGGCCTCGTCGGCCTGCGCGCGGCGTTCGAGCTGCTCCTCGAGATCGGCGTGGACGCCATCGCCGCCGAACTGCTGCGCAAGCGGGCGTGGCTCGTGCCGGCGCTCCAGGCGAAGGGATGGAACGTCATGCACCCCGACGCGCCCGAGGCGAACCGCAGCGGCGTCGTCACCTTTGACCGTTCCGGCGAGGACATGGCGGCCGTGCATCAACGCCTCAAGGAGGCGGGCGTCGAGACCTCGCTGCGCTCCGAGCGTTCGGGCCGCAAGTGGCTCCGGCTCTCGCCGCACTTCTACAACACGGACGCGGAGCTGCACCGCGTGGTGGAATTCCTGTGAGCAAGCCCTGAATCCAGGTTCCAGGCGGACGGAAGCCCGCAGTGACAGGATTGGCGCCTGTTTGGAGCTTGGAACCGGGCGCCTGGAGTTTCTTCAATGCCGCCCGTGCCTTTCCGCCACGCGTCCATCCTCGGCGTCGGCCTGCTCGGGGGGTCGCTCGGGCTGGCCCTGCGCCACCGCGGCCTCGCGTCGCGCGTGACGGGCTTTGTCCGTCGCGCGGCCGCCGCCGCCGAGGTTCTGGCCGCCGGGGCTGTGGACGACGCGACCACCGACCTCGCCGCGGCCGTCCGGGGCGCGGACCTCGTCGTGCTCTGCACGCCCGTGGCGCAGATCGGTGAACTCGCCCGCTCGCTCGCGCCCCACCTGGCCGCGGGCACGGTCGTCACGGACGTGGGCAGCGTGAAGGCCGCGGTGATCGGGGCCGCGGAAGGGCCGGTGCATGCGGCGGGCGCGCACTTCGTCGGCAGCCACCCGATGGCCGGCGGCGAGAAGACCGGCGTTGGTGCCGCCCGGGCCGACCTCTTCGAAGGCGCGGTCAGCCTCGTCACGCCGACGTCCGCCACCGATCCAGCCGCCGCGGAGGCGGTCCGGCAGCTCTGGCGCGGGGTGGGCGCGCGCGTCGTGGACCTGGATGCGGACACGCACGACGCCCTGGTCGCGCGCACCAGCCACCTGCCCCACGTGCTGGCCTTCGCGCTCGCGCGCTACGTCCTCGATCCCGCCGCGTCGCCGCTGCAGCGCGGGCTGTGCGCCACCGGCTTCCGGGACACCACGCGCATTGCGGCCGGCTCGCCGCCGATGTGGCGCGACATCCTGCTTGGCAACCGCGCCCATGTTCTCGCCGCGCTCGACGGCCTCGGCGAGCAGCTCGCGGAGCTGCGCACCGCCGTGGCCGCCGGGGATGCGGCCGCGGTGGAACTCTTCCTCACCGAGGCCAGCACGCGGCGCAGCCAGTGGAGCGGCCCGCGTACCTCGGCCGACTGAAGCCCTTCCCGTGCCCCTGCCCGACCTCATCGAGATCATCCCGCCGACTGGCCCGATCCACGCCGCGATCACCGTGCCCGGCTCAAAGAGCATCACGAACCGCGCGCTGATCCTCGCCGCGCTCGCCGACGGCGCCACCACGCTGCGCGGCGCGCTGTGGAGCGAGGACACGCAGGTCATGGCGGACTGCCTCGGCCATCTCGGCTGCGCGGTCCGCGTCGAGCCGGATCCGGCAGAGGACGCGAACCGCACCATCACCGTGCGCGGCGCGGGTGGCCTGATCCCGCGCGCCGGCACGGCGGACGCGCCGCTCGAACTCTTCGTCGGCAACGCCGGCACGGCGGCGCGATTCCTCGCGGCGCTGCTGTGCCTCGGCCGCGGCGCGTACCGGCTCAGCGGCGTGCCGCGGATGCACGAGCGCCCGCAGGCCGCGCTGTTCCACGCCCTCCGCGCGCTCGGCTACCGCATGGACGCGCCGAACGACCGCCTGCCCGCCGTGATCCACGGCACCGGGCCGCGGCCGGGGCGCTGCACGGTATCCGTGGCGGAAAGCTCGCAGTTCGCATCCGCGCTGCTGCTGTCCGGCGGCGTCGCCGGGTGGTCGGTGGACATCGCGCAGGACGGCGACGCGGAGGAACTGCCCTACGTCGAGATGACGCGCGAGCTGGTGAAGGTGTTTCCTGAGCGCGGCGGCGAATTCCAGGTCGAACCGGACGCGTCGAGCGGGAGCTACTTCATCGCGGCGGGCCACCTGCTTGGCGGCATCAGCGTCCCGCACTGGCCGGCCACGGGCTGGCAGATTGACGGCGAGTTCCCGCGCTTCCTCCCGCTGCCGGCGGAGGTGTCGCGCGCCCGCGACCTGGGCGACAGCATCATGACGGCCATCGTGCTCGCGGCGCTGGCCGGGCGTCCGGTGCGCTTCACCGACCTCGGCCGGCTGCGTGTGCAGGAATGCGAGCGAGTCGTCGCGCTCCGCACCGAGCTCACGAAATGCGGCGCACTGGTGATCGAGGAGGGCGACACGCTGACGGTCCATCCATCCCGGCTCCACGGTGCGGAGATCGAGACCTACAACGACCACCGCATGGCCATGTGCTTCGCGGTGCTGGGGCTGAAGGTGCCGGGCATTCGGCTCCGCAACCCTTCGTGCGTGAAGAAGACCTTCCCCAACTTCTTCCAGAAGCTCGCCGCGTCCCAGCCGCACGGGCTGGGCGTGGAGATCCGGGAAGCGGCGGGGCGGAGGCTGGCACGGGATGAACTGGCCGCGGAGTAGGCCAGCCCTTCGCCGGTGAGCAACTGCCGGCCTTGGCCTGATGCCGGGCCTTCCTGCCGCTGGTCACGGCCCCGCGGAGAGGGCATGAGCGGCCCAGGTTGGGGCTTTCCCGGCTGCTGTCGGCAGCGGGCGGCGGACCCATTCCCGCGCTGAGGTGGGATTCAGACTCGCACCGGATTCAGCGCTCCGGGCAGGCTGCCCGCACCCGGCTGCCCGCCGCCCCCAGCGTCCCGCCATGCCCTCAACTTCGCCCGCCCTCCGTCCCGCCTGGCTGCTGAGTCCTTGGACTTGGCTGGGCCTCGCCGTGCTGGTGCGGCTGACCGCGCTGCTCGTGATCCCCCTGCGACCGGAGGCGGTGACCGACCGGCCGCGGTGGACGCCCCGCGACATCGCGACGGAAAAGCCGACGGCGTGGCAAATCCTGCAACGACGCACCGATTTCCGGCAGCTCGACCAGGACGAGGGCGCTTACGACAACGTGGCGAAGAACATCGCCGCCGGGCACGGGTTCCGCCTCGACTTCTCGTGGATGATCAACACGCCCGGCGAGCCAACGATGTACGCCGGGGCGGGCTATCCACTCTTCGTGGCGGCGTTCTACAAGATCTTCGGGCACGGCGGGCAGGTACCGGTCTTCCTGGGTCAGATCGCGCTCCATGCGTTGTCCGTCTGGCTGGTCATGCGGACGGCGGCGCGGTTGGCCGGTCCCTGGGCCGGGGCGGCGGCCGGGGCCTTCCTCGCCCTGCATCCGCCGCTCATCTGGCTCTCGATCGCGATGATGAGCGAGAACGCCATGATCCCTCTGGTCGCCATGACGCTGTGGCTGCTGCTGTGCGCGCCGCGGCGGTGGGGCGGGCGATGGTGGCTGCGGCCGCTCGCGCTCGGCCTCGCCCTCGGGGCGCTGGCGCAGACGCGCTCGACCTTTGCCGCGTACATCGCCGTCACCTGCCTGTGGCTGCTGATCGAGGGGAGGAAGTCGCTGCCCCGCTGGCGGGCGCTGCTGCCTCCCGTCCTGGCCGGGTTGGTGTCCGTCGCAGTCAGTACGCCTTGGGCGGTCCGCAACTACGCGATCTGGGGAAAGTTTATTCCCTTCTCCACCAAGTCCGGCATCAACGCCTACTTCTTCAACCACGACGGCATGGTGGTCGAGTTCGGCCCCGGCGCGGTGGACCGCCTGCCGCCCGTGAACATCTTCGGCCCGGAAATTCAGAACCTGCCCGACGAACCCGCGCGCAACGAGGCGCTGCGGAAGCTGTTCCAGGAGTTCGTCCGCGAGCACCCCGGCAAGTTCGCCGGCCTGACATGGATGCGCTTCTGGATGGCGGTGGTACCCATGCAGATTACCTCCACCTCGAAGCTCACGCTGATCGGCGCGTGGTATGCCAAGGGCACGGCGCTGGCCGCGTGGCTGGCGCTGGCCGTGCTGCTGTTCACCGGCCGGCTGAAAGGACGGCGCTTCATCTGGCGCCTCGCCCCGCTGTTCCTGCTGCTCGCCATGTGGCAGGCGCTGCAATCCCTCGCCGGGCCGGGCATGCGCTACCGCACGCCCGTCGAGCCCGGCTACGCCGCCCTGATCGGCATCACCGTGGCGATCGTCGCCGCGCTGGTTCTCCCCAAGGCGGCGGGGCACCCGCTGGCTTCGCGCTGGCTTCGGCGGCGGGATTCGGCCTGAATGCCCCCGCCCGCATGGACCGTCGCGCCTTCTATGACCAGCTTGCCGACACCGCGCCCGCCCGGTCCCGCAAGGCGTACCACCGGCTGCTGCGCCACTACCTGGGTCATCTGGTCCGGCCCGGCGCCCGGGTCCTCGAAGTCGGCTGCGGCCTCGGTGACACGCTGGCGGCCCTGAAGCCCGCGCGCGGCGTGGGCGTGGACTTCAGCCCGCGCATGATCGGGCTGGCGCGGCAACGACATCCGGACCTCGAATTCCACGTCGCCGACGCGCTCGACCTTCCCGGCGATGAGACCTTCGACATCATCCTGGCGTCCGACCTCGTGAACGACCTGCCCGACGTGCAGGCCGTGCTGGAGAAGCTGCACCGCCACGCGCGGCCGGACACGCGGCTCGTCGTGAACTTCTTCAACAACCTCTGGCGGCCGTTCCTCGCCTGCGCGGAAATGCTCGGGGTGAAGGCCCGCCAGCCGACGCAGAACTGGCTCTCGACCGGCGACATGCGGAACCTCCTCCGCCTCGCCGGCTGGACGCTCATCAAGGAGGAGGGCCGGATGCTCTACCCGCTGCCCACGCTCTTCCTCGGCCACCTGCTCAACCGCTGGCTCGCGCCGCTGCTGCGCCCGTTCTGCCTCACCTTCCTCCAGGTCGCACGCCCCGTGCCCGAGGTGCCGCGCGAGCGCCACTTCACCTGCAGCGTCGTCATCCCTGCCCGCAACGAGGCCGGCAACATCGAGGCCGCCGTCCTCCGCACGCCGGAGATGGGCGCCGGCACCGAGATCGTCTTCATCGAGGGAAACTCCAAGGACAACACCTGGGCTGAAATCCAGCGCGTGAAGGACGCATACCCGCAGCGCGACATCCGCATCCTCCAGCAGACCGGCAAGGGCAAGGGCAACGCCGTGCGTGACGCCTTCGCCGTGGCCACCGGCGACATCCTGTTCATCCTCGATGCGGACCTCACGATGCCGCCGGAGCAGCTCCCGAAATTCTACGAGGCCATCCGGTCCGGGAAGGCCGAGTTCGTGAACGGCGTACGGCTCGTGTACCCGATGGAGGACGAGGCCATGCGCTTCGCGAACATGGTGGCCAACCACTTCTTCGGCCTGGCCTTCACCTTCCTGCTCGGCCAGCGGCTCAAGGACACGCTCTGCGGCACCAAGGTGCTCTTCCGCCGCGACTATGAGGTCATCGCCGCGAACCGGGCCTTCTTCGGCGACTTCGATCCCTTCGGCGACTTCGACCTGCTCTTCGGCGCGGCGAAGCAGAACCTGCAGATCGTGGACCTGCCGATCCGCTACGCCGCACGGACCTACGGGGAGACGAACATCCAGCGCTGGCGCCACGGGGTGGTGCTGCTGCGCATGGTCATCTTCGCGGCGCGGAGGCTGAAGTTCATCTGAATCGGAGTCAGCCGAGGCCCAGCCCGCGCCCCGCCAGTTCGTAGTGGTACCACGCCACCACCGCGAGCGAGTGGCGGATCCTGCCGGCGGCGACGAGGCCGGGCACGTCGGCCAGCGGCACTAGGCGCGTCACCAGATCCTCGCCGGAGTCGAACTGCACGTCATGCCGCCGCGTGCAGCCAGTGAGGAGCACGGTGTGGCAGGTGTTGTTGAGGATGGCCGGGTTGGCGGCGATGCCGCCGAGCCGCCGCGGCGCGCCGCCTTCGTAGCCGGTTTCCTCGCGCAGTTCGCGCACCGCCGTCTCGAGCGGCGAGGCGTCCGTGGCGTCCATCACGCCGCCGGGCACCTCGAGCTCGACCGTGTTTGTGCCGTGGCGGTACTGCTCGACCATCACGAGGCGCTCGTCGGGCGTGACGGCGATCACGTTCACCCAGTCCGGCGCCTCGAGCACGAAGAAGTCGTGCTCGCGCCCCGTGCGCGGCGAACGCTTGAGGTCCGAGCGCACGCGGAAGATGCGGAAATCCCCGGCCAGCCGGGACGAAAGCTGCGGCCAGGGCGCGGGGGCGGCTTCCGCGGACATCGGCGTCACGCCTTCCAGATCATGTCAGCCACGGTGCGGCCGGCGGGGATGAAGGGCAGGACGTGCTCGGTGTAGGGCGTGATCACATCGAGCACATAGGGCGTCTTGGCGTCGAGCATGCGCTGGAGGGCGGCGCGGAGGTCCTTGCGGTACACGACGCGCTCGCAGGGCACGCCGAAGCTGGTGCAGACCTTCACGTAGTCCGGGTAGATCGCGGAGCGGTTGGCCGGGTTGCCAAGATAGGTGTGGCCGCGGTTGCCCTCGTAGAAGTTGTCCTCCCACTGCACGACCATGCCGAGGTGCTGGTTGTTCAGGATGATGGCCTTGGCGGCAATGTTCTCGACGCAGGCCGTGGCCAGCTCCTGGATGTTCATGAGGAACGAGCCGTCGCCGTCAATGTCCACGACCTGCCGGTCCGGATGCGCGACCTTCACGCCGAGCGCGGCGGGAAAGCCGTAGCCCATGGAGCCGAGGCCGGCGGAGGTCACGAACTGGCGCGGGAATTTGTACCGGTACCATTGCGCGGCCCACATCTGGTGCTGGCCCACGCCGGTGGTGATGTAGGCCTCGCCCTGCGTGAGCTGATAGAGCTCCTCGATCACCATCTGCGGCAGGATGAACTCCTCGCCCTCCTTGACGAAGGGTTTCACATGGTCCGAGTCGGTGATCTCCGCCTTGGTGGTGTACTGGAAGGGTGCCCTCGCCTTCCACTCGGTGATCTGGGCGTGCCAGGCATCGAATCTCCTCGTGATGCCGCCGCGCTTGGCGAGCAGGGCGTTCAGCCGCGCCAGGGCGTCCTTGAGGTCGCCATGGACGGTGAGGTTCGCGCGCTTGTTCTTGTTGTGCTCGGAGGCGTCGATGTCCAGGTGGACGATGGTCGCGCCCTTGGCGAACTCGCTGAAGGCGCCGGTCACGCGGTCGTCAAAGCGCACGCCGAAGGCCAGCAGGAGGTCGGCGCCGTCCTTGAGCTTCACCAGCGGCTCGGCGGGAGACTTCCGCTGCACGTACTCGCCGTTGACGGCCCAGTTGGCGAAGGCCGCGCCGTGCATTCCCAGCCAGCGGAGGGAAAGCGGGTTCTCCTCGGGGAAGCCGCCGAGGCCCATGATGGTGGTGGTGACGGGGATCTGGCAGGTCTCGGCGAACTTCCGCAGCTCCTCGGCCGCCCCGGCGGTGATGATGCCGCCGCCGCAGTAGAGTACGGGGCGCTCGGACTTCTCGAGGAGGCCGATGATCTCGTTCAACGCCAGCTCGTCGGCGCGATGCTCGGGCTGGCGGTAGCCGCGCAGGCCCTGCTTCACCCCCTCGATCGTCGGCCACACGGGCTGGGCACGCTGCTGCTGGACGTTCTTCGGGAAGTCGAGGACCACCGGGCCGGGCCGGCCGGACTGCGCGATGTAGAAGGCCTCCTTCACGATGCGCGGGATGTCGTGGATGTCGGTGATGAGGTAGGAGTGCTTCACGATCGGCAGTGTGACGCCGATCATGTCCGTCTCCTGGAAGGCGCCGCGGCCGATCATCGCCTGCGGCACCTGGCCGGTGATGGCGACGAGCGGGGTGGAGTCCATGTAGGCGTCGGCGATCGCGGTGACGAGGTTGGTGGCGCCGGGGCCGCTGGTGCCCATGCAGACGCCCGCCCGGCCGGTGGACCGG
>JBJXFY010000236.1:0-33693 GCA_046155815.1 Limisphaerales bacterium
GATGGGGTCCGGGGAGGATCAGCCCGCCGCCGGCCTTGACCAGCGCCCCGCCCTCCCCACCGACAGCGCCTCGGGCACGACGTTGGCCGACGGCTCATAGATCGGCGGAAACACCAGCAGGTCGGCCACGGCGGCCGACCCTTGCCCAACACCAGCAGCGTCACGCCCGCCGCGGCCAGCCGGGGATCGCGCATCGCCGCGAGCACGAAACGCAGCCCCTTCCGCTCCCAGCCCGACCCGACGAAGAGCAGCAACGTCTCCGCCTCGCCCAGGCCGAGCCGGCGGCGGTGGCCGGCGCGGTCCCCACCGCGGAAGCGATCCGCCAGCACGCCGTTCCGCACGAGATGGATTCGCTCCTCGGGGAAGGCGAAGTGCGCGCGGATCTCGCCGCGGACCATCTCCGAGTTGACGATGACATGGCCGGTGTTGGCCGGATTGAAAGTCCGCCGCTCGATCGCGAGCATTTCCCGGTGAAACGCGCCGCACCCGATCCATGGCCGCCGCCACCACGAGGCAAAGTGCCGCCGCTGCGAGAGCCATGCCGCATGGACGCCATCGCCGGCGCGGTACACGTCCTGGCGCAGCGTGCGTTCGAGGCTGAAGACGCAGTCGAACGTCCCCGGATCGAGCTGCCGCAGCACCGCCTCGGCGAAGCGCCGCGGCCGGGCGTGGCGCGGCCCCGTCACGACCACTCGCCGCCACGTCACCCCGGCCGGCAGGTCCGCCCAATCCTCCGCGAACAGGTGGACTTCATGGCCCGCCTCCACGAGCGCGGCCAGCAGCCGGCCCGTGTAAAGCTCCGCGCCACCATACCGGGAGCCGGCGCGGCGGATGAGGGCGAGCTTCATGCGGGGGCGAGCATCCCGCAGGCGTCGCCGCAGGCCAAGAATGCGCGATGGAATCCGCCCCGCCCGGAGAAGTTGCCGCCGCCTTCAGAACGTCAGCACCTTCCAGTCCGCCTTCAGCAGCTCCGTCAGCGGCGGTCCCATCGGCTTCACTTCCAGGCCGAGTTCGCGCAGGCGCGCGGTCACACCGTAGGAATCCGCGCAGACCACGCAGGCCTCCACCACCACGCCGTCCTTCTGCATCGCGGCGACCTTGGCCTGGAGATCCTTGTCCGCGGCGAGCAGCCGGGCCGACGGCCCCCAGACGACCAGCCGCACCTCGCCAAACCACCCGGCCGTCTTCGCCGCGTGGGAGTACATGAGGCACATGCGGTGGGCGACCTCGGGATCGCCGCTGGTCCAGACGACCGCCAGCCGCGAGGCGGGCTTCGCGGCCTGGGCGACGGCGGGCGGCAGCAGGCACAGGACGAACATCCCGGCGAGGAGGGCGGCGAAGAAAACGGCACCAGCGAAGCGGGTTTTCACGAAGGCAGACTGGGGAACCGGGCAGGCGCTGCCAATGTTCTTCTGCCGGGGCCGGCGGGCGGATGTTCCGGGCCGTGTCGGTCGTTCCGGGCTTTTCCCGAAGCATCCGGTTGGTCCAGCCTCGCCGCGTGGCGGCTCCTGTGGAACTCCGCGACGGCGACCACGCCCTCGCCATCGTGCATCCCGAACTTGGCGGCTGGCTCACGCGCTACGCCCGCCAGGTGCCCGGCCACGGCCTCGTGGACGCGCTGCATCACGACGACGCCGTGGTCGCGCGCTGGCCGCAGAACATGTGGGCCGGCAACCCCATCCTCTTCCCGCACGTCAGCTACAACGTCCACGAAGGCGCCGAGGGGAAGTACGCGCTCGACGGCCGGGTCTTCGAGTCTCCGCAGCACGGCTTCGGCCGGCGCGTGCCGTGGGCCGTCGCCGCGCGGGACGCCGCGACCGTGACGCTCGAGCTGACGGACAGCGAACGCACGCGCCCGAGCTACCCCTTCGCCTTCCGGCACCGGCTCACGTACCGGCTGGAGGCCGGCCGGCTCGTGCTGGAGCAGGAGATCGAGAACCGTGACGCCCGTCCCCTGCCCTTCAGCACCGGCATCCATCCGTACCTCCGCGTGCCGCTCGCGCCCGGCGGCGAGCGCGGCCGGTGCTTCGTACGTCTGCCGGCGGCGACGCGTTTCGTGCCGGCGGACAAGGCGGCGTCCTTCACCCGCGAGGCGTGGGCGGCGCGCAACCTGTCCGTGGCCGAGGACGTGAGCGGCACGGTTTTCCTGGGCGAACTCGCGCGGCCGGAGATCGCGCTGGTGGACCCGGTGGCCGGCCTCGCCACCACGCTCAACTGGGCCGGCGCGCCGGGCTACCGCTTCGTCGCGCTTTGGGCGCGCAGCTCGGCCGAGCCTTACTACTGCCTCGAGCCTTGGACCGCCCTGCCGAACTCTTTCGGCCGCGCCGACGGCGAGCGGATCACGCTGCCGCCCGGCGGCTGCTGGACGGCGCGGCTGGTGATGGATACCGGCCCCGTCTGAGACCGTGCGAAGCACGGGTGGCAGGCACTTCCTTTCCGTCCCCTTTCTTGACGCCCCCGACCCGCGCCGCGATATGCTGGCCGCTCCGTTTGTTCCTGACGTTCCACATAAGCACTCCAACGACCTGAACTCATGCCCGTCAAAGTTGCCATCAACGGTTTCGGCCGCATCGGCCGCCTCGTCTTCCGCGCCCTCGTCGAGCAGGGCATGGTCGGCAAAGACATCGAGGTCGTCGCCGTCGGCGACATCGTCCCTGCCGACAACCTCGCCTACCTCCTCAAGTACGACTCCACCCAGGGCCGCTTCGCCGGCACCGTCGGCTCGAAGAAGTCCGCCGCCGACAAGGCCGAGGACGACATCCTCGTCGTGAATGGCGCGGAGATCCGCGTCGTCTCCGCCAAGTCCCCGGCCGAGCTGCCCTGGAAGGCGCTGGGCGTGGACATCGTGATCGAGTCCACCGGCCTCTTCACCGAGGCGGAGAAGGCCAAGGGGCACCTCGCCGCCGGTGCCAAGAAGGTCATCATTTCCGCCCCGGCCAAGGGCGAGGACATCACCGTCGTCATGGGCGTGAACCACGAGAAGTACGACGCCGCCCAGCACCACATCATCTCCAACGCGAGCTGCACCACGAACTGCCTCGCGCCCGTCGTGCACGTCCTGCTCAAGGAGGGCTTCGGCCTCGAGGAGGGCCTCATGACCACCGTCCACGCCTACACCGCCACGCAGAAGACCGTGGACGGCCCGAGCAAGAAGGACTGGAAGGGCGGCCGCACCGCCGCGCAGAACGTCATCCCCAGCACCACCGGCGCCGCCAAGGCCACCGCCCTCGTGCTGCCCGAGGTGAAGGGCAAGCTCACCGGCGTCGCCTTCCGCGTCCCCGTGCCCACCGTCTCCGTCGTGGACCTCACCTTCAAGACCACGAGGGACACCACCCTCGACGAGATCAACGCCGCCATGAAGAAGGCCAGCGAGACCTACCTCAAGGGCATCCTCGGCTACACCACCGACGAGGTCGTCTCCTCCGACTTCATCCACGACCAGCACAGCTCGATCTTCGACGCCGGCTCCGGCGTGGGCCTGAACAGCCGCTTCTTCAAGCTGGTGAGCTGGTACGACAACGAGTGGGGCTACTCGAACCGCGTCGGCGACCTGGTGAAGCACATCATCGGCAAGGGCCTGTAAACAGGAGCCCTTCCAATTCAACCTGCCTGGATGGCGGCCCGGAACCGGGCCGCCTTTTTCTTGCCTCCGCTCGGGCCTCGCCCCGGCGACGGAAGCGGCACGAATTGCGCATCACGCCCTGCGGTGTGGCGCAGCGGGAACGAGGCCGCTCCAACCCGCCCCACGGGCGGTTCATCACACGACCGTTGCCGCACGGCAGCCCCTCAAATAGGGAGGGGATGCATTACCGCCGAACCCCACGAAACCGCCCTTCTGATTTCGTTCAACCGATACCAACCAACCCAACACCCATGAAGCTCTTTGCCCTGATCAGCGCGCTGGCCCTAGCCGGCACATCCCTCCACGCCGCGGAAGCGGACGATGTAAAGGCCGCCGCCAAGAAACTGGCCGGCCAGTCCTACACTTGGAAGTCCACGACCGAGATGGCCGGGGGCGGCGGCGGCGGCCAGTGGCGCCCCGGCCCCACGGAAGGCCGCATCACCGCCGATGGCGTCATGGCCCTCACGATGGCCCGCGGTGACAACACGTTTGAAGCCCTGATGAAGGGCGGCAAAACGGCCGTGAAGACGCCCGAAGGCTGGCAGGCCCCGCCCGAGCCGGGCACCGGCAACGCCGGTGGCGGACCAGGCGGCGGGGCCGGCATGATGGGCCGGATGCTCTCCACCATGCGCCCGCCGGCGGCCGAGGCCGAGGATCTGGTTGGCAAGGTGAAGGAACTGAAGAAGACCGAAGCCGGCTTCGTCGGCGACCTCACCGAGGAAGGCGCCAAGCAGCTCCTCACCCGTAATCGTCGCGGCGGCGGCGGCGAACCGCCCGCCCCCCAGGGTGCCAAGGGTACGGTGAAGTTCTGGCTCAAGGACGGCGTGCTCGCGAAGTACGAGGTGCAGGTCCAAGGCCGCATGGCCGGCCGTGACGGCCAGGAGATCGAGGTCAATCGCACCACGACCACGGAGATTTCCAACGTCGGCACGACGAAGGTCGAGGTCGCCGAGGAAGCCAAGAAAGTGCTCGGCTGAGTCCGGCCCCGGAAACTACCCAGCACCCCGCGCGGCACCAGGCTGCGCGGGGTGCTTTGCTTTCGGCCGGCCGGCGGAAAGGCAGGGCAGTTCCCGCTGGGCGGATGGGCCGGCATTTGTTTGCTTCCTGCCGGCATGTTCCGCCCCTGCATTGACCTGCGAGACGGGCGCGTCGTCCAGATCGTGGGCGGCACGCTGGACGACGCCGATCCCGGCGCGGCGCGCACGAACTTCGTCGCCGCGCAGCCGCCGGCGTGGTTCGCCGCACTGTATCGCCGCGACGGCCTGACGGGCGGGCATGTCATCGCGCTCGGCCCCGGCAACGATGCCGCCGCCCGCGAGGCCCTCGCGGCCTGGCCCGGCGGGATGCAGTACGGCGGCGGCGTGACGCTCGACAGCGCCCGCACCTGGCTCGACGCCGGCGCCTCGCACGTCATCGTCACCAGCTTCGTCTTCCGCGACGGCCGCGTGGACACGGAGCGCCTCGCCGCGCTCGTGCACGCCGTCGGCCGTGAGCGCCTCGTGCTCGACCTGAGCTGCCGCCGCTGCGGGGACGACTACCTCGTGGTCACGGACCGCTGGCAGAAGTTCACCGACGTGACGCTGGGCGCGGACATAATGATGCGCCTGGCGGAATCGTGCGCCGAGTTCCTCGTCCACGCCGTGGACGTCGAGGGGTTGTGCCGCGGCATTGACCAAGAACTGGTCGCCAAGCTCGCCGGGTGGAGCCCGCTGCCCTGCACCTACGCCGGCGGGGCGAAGTCACTCGAAGACCTGGAGGCCGTGGAGCGGCTCGGCTCCGGCCGCATTCACCTCACCATCGGCTCCGCGCTGGACATCTTCGGCGGCAGCGGCGTGCGGTACGCCGACTGCGTGGCCCTCAACCGCCGCGGTGGAACGGGGTTCAAGCCGGTTCGCTGAAGACTTCACAGGAGTCCTGCGCCGCCGGCACCTCGGGGCGAACCGCTCCGGCACGCGCGTGGCTCCGAATCGGGTGGTGGACCGGTGGACGGCCGGTCCCGCTGCTCCGCTACGCGCCGGCTTCGCCCGAAGCGGCTTCCTCCTGCCCTTCGCTGATCACCGGGGCGATGGCCTGCAGGCGGTCGTTTTCATCAAGCGCCACCAGCTTCACGCCCTGGGTGTTGCGGCCGGCCTCGCGCACTCCGGCCACAGGGATGCGGACCATCTGGCCGCCGGTCGTGATGAGCATGAGTTCGTCCTGGTCATGCACGCTCAGCGCGCCCACCACGCCGCCGGTCTTGTCGGTGGTCTTCATGGTGATGATGCCCTTCCCGCCGCGGGACTGGACGCGGTATTCGTCGAACGGGGTCCGCTTCCCGATGCCGTTGCCGCCGGCCACGAGCAGTGTCGCGTCAGGAGCGACGATCGCGGCGGCCACCAGGGCGTCGCCCGGATCAAGGCTGATGCCCCGCACGCCGGCCGCGGAACGGCCCATCGAGCGGACGTCGGCCTCGCTGAAACGGATGCTCATGCCGTCCTTGGTGATGAGCACGACGTCATCGCCGGGATCCTTCACCTCGCCGCCCTCGATGACGCTGCCGCGGGTGAGCTTGACCTCGATGAGCGCATCGCCCGGGTCAATGCCGATGGCGATGATGCCTCCCGTGCGGACGTTGGCGAACTCGTCGAGGGAAGTCTTCTTCACCGTGCCCTGCCGCGTCGCGAAGAAAAGCTCGCCGGGCTGCTGCCAGGTGATGTCCTCGCGGCCTGGCCCGGCTTTCGACTGCACGCGGATGAGGGCGGCGATCTTCTCGTCGGCGCGCAGCTCGAGGAGGTTGGCGATGCTGCGGCCCCTGGCGGCACGGCCCATGTCGGGGATCTCGTGGACGCGCTCCACGTACACGCGGCCCGTGTTCGTGAAGAACATCAGGTAGTCGTGCGTGCTGGCGGTAAAGAGATGCTCGATGAAGTCGCCCACCTCGCCCTCGACGCCGCTGGCCTCGCGGGTGGCCATGCCGATGACGCCCTTGCCGCCGCGGCGCTGGGCGCGGTAGGCGCTGACGGCGGTGCGCTTGAGGAGGCCGCCGTGGGTGAGCGTGATGATGACGCCCTCGTTGGCGATCAGGTCCTCGATGGCCATCTCGCCCTCGTCGGGCACGATGTCCGTGAGCCGCGCCGTGCCGTGCTTCTCCTTCACGGCCAGCAGCTCGGCCTTGATGATCCCGAGCACGCGGGCCTCGCGGGCGAGGATGTCGAGCAGGTCGCGGATGCTGGCCAGCACCTCGTCGTACTCGGCCTTGACCTTGCCGCGCTCGAGGGCGGTGAGCTGGTAGAGGCGCAGCTCGAGGATGGCGTCGGCCTGGGCGTCGGTGAGGGCGTAGCGGCCGTTCACGAGGCGGGCCTCGTCGCGGATCAGGATGCCGATCTGCTCGACCTGCGGCCGGGTGAACTCGTAGGCGAGCAGCTTGATCTTGGCCTCCTCGCGGCTGTTCGAGCCGCGGATGATGCGGATGAACTCGTCGAGGTGCGCGAGGGCGATCAGGAAGGCCTCGAGCCGCTCGGCGCGCTTCTCGGCCTCGCGGAGCAGGTGGCGCGTGCGGCGCAGGATGACCTCGCGGCGGTGCTCCAGGTAGCAGTTGAGGAGCTCCTTGAGGTTCAGCGTCTTGGGCCGGCCGCCGTCAATGGCCAGCATGTTCACGCTGAAGGACGTCTCGAGCTGCGTGAACTTGTAAAGGTTGTTGATGACCACCTTGGGCACCGCGTCGCGCTTCAGCTCGATCACGAGCCGGCAGTTCTGGTCCGACTCGTTCCGCATGGCGGAGATGTCGGTGAGGGTCTTCTCGGTCACCAGCTCGGCGATGCGCTCCTCGAGCTGCGCGGGGTTCACGAGAAACGGCACCTCGGTCACGACGAGCTGGACGCGGCCGCCCTTGAGCTCCTCCACGCCGACCTTGCCGCGGAGCTTCAGGCTGCCGCGCCCGGTGCGGAAGTAGTTCCGGACGCCCTCGAGGCCGCACACCGCGCAGCGCTGGGGGAAGTCCGGCCCCTTGATGAACTTCATCAGGGCCTCCACCGGGAGCGACGGATCGTCAATCAGCGCGCACAGCCCGTTGATCACCTCGCCGAGGTTGTGCGGCGGGATGTTCGTGGCCATGCCGACGGCGATGCCGGTGCCGCCATTGACGAGCAGGTTCGGAAACGCGGCGGGGAAGACGGTGGGTTCGGTGCGGCTGTCGTCGTAGGTCGGGACGAAGTCCACCGTGTCCTTGTCCATGTCCTCCATCAGCACGGCGCCGAGGTGGGCCAGCCGCGCCTCGGTGTAGCGCATGGATGCCGGCGGGTCGCCCTCGACGGAGCCGAAGTTGCCCTGCCCCTCGATCAGCCGGTCGCGCATGGCCCACGGCTGCGCCATGTGGACGAGCGTGGGGTAGATGGCCTGGTCGCCGTGCGGATGGTAGTTGCCCATCGTCTCTCCGACGATCTTCGCGCACTTGAGGTGCTTGCGGTTCGGCATGACGCCGAGGTCCTGCATGGCGTACAGGATGCGGCGCTGGGAGGGCTTCAGGCCGTCGCGCGCGTCGGGCAGGGCGCGCGAGATGATCACCGACATCGAATAGTCGAGGAACGAGTTCTTGATCTCGTCGGCGACGTTGATCTTGGCGACCTTCTCCCCGGCGGAAAACAGGGAACCGGGCGTGGCCGGAGGCGGCTCGGGCGGCGGCAAATCGGGCGTGTCGGGCATGTCAGAACGGCAGTTCCGTGAAGGGGCGAGAATGCGGGGAAACAGCGGCCAAAGCCAGCGCGGTTCGCAGGAAACTTGGCCTGGGGCACCTCTGGCGGCCTCTCCGCCGAAGCGCCGTTTCCGGCCTGCGGGGGCGACTCCGTCGGCATCCCGTGCTGGGGGCATCCTCGCCAGCCGGCCGCTGGGAAGATTTTGCTGCAGCCCCGCCCCTTTCCCCGTTAAGTCACCGCTTCCTGTGTCCAACACCGCCCTCGCCGAAATCCGCCAGACCCGCGTCCTGAAGGCCGAGGCCCTTCGCGCCCGCGGCCTGAGCCCGTACCCCTCGAAGTCCCGGCGCACCCACTACGCGCAGGCCGTGCTGGACGGCTTCGCCGCGCTCGAGGGCCAGACCGTCACCATGGCCGGACGCCTCATGTCCATGCGCGACCAGGGGGCCGTGGGCTTCGCCCATGTCCAGGACCAGACCGGGCGCATCCAGCTCTTCCTCCGCAAGAACACGGTCGCGGCCACGGACGCGGCCATGGGCACGCTGGGCTTCGCGGACCTGAACCTCGCCGACCTCGGCGACATCCTCGAGGCCACGGGCAAGGTGATGAAGACCCAGCGCGGCGAGGTCAGCGTGCTGGTCGAGCAGCTCCGCCTGCTGACCAAGGCCATCCGCCCGCTGCCCGACCAGTGGCACGGCCTGAAGGACCGCGAGCTGGTGCTGCGCAAGCGCTACCTCGACGTGACGCTCGAGCCGGCCAGCCGCGACCGCTTCGCGCTGATTTCCAGGATGGTCTCGGCCATCCGTGAGTTCCTCATCGGGCGCGGCTTCCTCGAGTTCGCCACCCCGGTGATCCAGCCGCAGTACGGCGGCGGCACAGCCAAGCCCTTCAAGACCCACGTCAACGCCCTGGGCGTGGACATGTACCTCGCCATCTCGCACGAGCTGTACCTCAAGCGCCTCATCGCCGCCGGGTACGACAAGGTCTTCACCATCGGCCGCTACTTCCGCAACGAGGGCATGGACCGATCCCACCACCCGGAATTCTCGATGGTCGAGACCATGACGGCCTACGAGAACTACGAGTACAACATGCAGCTCGTGGAGGAGCTCTTCCGCCACGTCGCCACGACGGTGTTCGGCCGCACACAGTTCGAGGTGAAGGGGAACGAGATTGACTTCGCCCCGGCCTGGCGGCGCGTGCGAATGAGCGAGGCCGTGCAGCTCGCGTGCGGCGTGCATTTTCCGTCGCTGAAAACCCTCGAAGAGGCCAACGAGGAGCTGAAGAAGCTCGGCATCCACGAGCCGCGGCCCAGCGTGGGCGAGGCGATGGTGAAGGCGTTTGAAGTCCTCGTGGAGCCGACGCTGATCCAGCCGACGCTCGTGTACGGCCACCCGGTCGAAATTTCGCCTTTGGCCAAGCCGATGGCCGACGACCCGCGCTTCGTCGAGCGCTTCGAGATCTTCATCGGCGGCATGGAGTGCGGCGACAACTGGAGCGAGCAGAACGATCCCGTGCAGCTCCTGAACACCTGGCGCGGCGCCTACCAGGAGGCCGAGCGCGACGAGGGCAAGTTTCACACCCTCGACTTCGATTTCATCGAGTGCCTCGAGTACGGCCTGCCGCCGACCACCGGCATTGGCCCCGGACTCGAGCGCATGGCGATGATCTTCACGGAGCAGGAGAACATTGACGACGTGATCTTCTTCCCGCTGCTGCGCCCGGTGTTGTCGCCGATCAATGCGCAGCTCTACGGCGTGGAGAAGCCGCCCGAGCCGGCGCCTGTGGACTGGGACGGGGCCGTCTCGGTGACCCTGGAGGAGTTCAAACGTCTCTGCCGCGACGGTGCCCTCGCCGCACATGCGCCGGAGCTGATCATCCGTCCGCACGTCCGCGAGTGGACCAGCCCCGCGCCCGCGGCGGTCACGCGCCACACGGCGTACGCGGACGTGGAGGGCTTCCTGCCGCACGGCGCGCTGCGTGTCACAGGCCTGCACCTGCCAGCGGACGCGACCGACACAGCGACGGCGGCCGCGGACCTCGTCGAATTCCTGCACGCCCACTTCGTAGCACACCGGATTCAGGTCGCCGGTGCCGCACCGTAAGCCGCCGTTCCCCAGCGCCCGCCCGGGCCGGGGCATCGTCGCCCCGTGGGTTCAGCCTGACGGCCATTTGGAAGATGGCCGTCGGCCTCACCATGGCCTGTCCGGAGCCTCCCTCCCGGGCGCGGCTTCCCGCCCGGCGTCCAAGAGCCACTACTCCGTGCAGGCCGGCCTGTCGGCTTGGCTGGCGGAACTTGCGGCCGCCGCTACAGCCCGCCGTAAAACTCCTCCACCACGCGGCGGAACATGTCCTCCTGCCCGAGCTTGATGATGGCCATCTCGCGCCGCGCATTGTCCGCGGAGTCGCTGGCGTGGGCCGCGTTCACCATCGTGCTGGAGCCAAACTCGCGACGGATCGAGCCGGGCGGCGCCGCCGCGGGATCGGTCGGCCCCAGCACGTCGCGAATCTTCCGCACGGCGTCCGGTCCCTCGTACACCAGCGCGATGCACCGCTCGCGACCCGGGAGGTGAAGCTGTTCCGGCGGGCACTGTCCGGGCCTGCAGCCCGCCATGAACGCCACGATCTCCTCAAACCGTTGCTCGCCCCAGACCGGGCAGAGCAGCCCGCCCAATTCGCGCACCTTGTCGGCGCCCAGCTCGAAGCCGAACTCCTTTTCCACCGCCGCCGCGGCCCGGCCGCCTACGAGCTCCCACAGCTTTGTCCGCAACGCTTCGCGCACGGGGCGGTAGAACTCGACAGCATCCGCCACGCTCATGCGATGCACCTTGACGGCCACGATCGCCAGGCCGGTGCGGGAAAGGAAATCCAGCAGGCTGCCGGGCCGCATCGAAGGGAAGCGGAAGTTGTCGGGCTTGAGCAGCACCAGCGTCCGCTCAACGGCCTCGCCGGGCGGATGTTCCACCACGCCTTCGAGCAGGCCGCCGTCCCGATCAGAATGGCGGGCCCAGATCTTAAGCTTGGTCTCCGCCTCGGCTGCCGCCGGGGCCGCGAGCACGGCCGGCTCGAAGAAGCGGACCTCCCCGTCCTCTCCCAGCGCCAGCTCGCCGAAAGAATCCCTGATCGTCTCGCCGCCGCGCGGCTCCATGGTCATGTGGCCCACCACGGAACGGACGCGCCGCACCGCGTCGGGCCCACGGAAGAGCAGCGCCATCACGCGCCGACGCCGGCCGGTGACCGACTGCGGCGCAAGTTCGCGAAGCACATACTCACGAATCCGCTCCTGAACGCGGCGGTCCTGGGGATCGTCGGCGGAAACCAGGTGGCCGGCATACTCCCGGACGAGTTCCGCTCCCGGTGCAAACATCCGGGCGGCAGCCAGCTCAAGGCCGGTGCGGGCGAGGAGGCGGGCGAGGATGACGCCGGTGCGCGACTTGCGCAGCGAGTGGGGCGTGAGGAACGCGTACGCGAGCTCGTCGGGCATGGCTCAGGCCGCCGCGGGTGGCACGACCGGCGCATCGGCTGGCTCCGCGGTCGCGGGGGGAACCCCCTTGCCCCCAAGGATCTTGAACATCACCACCCCGCAGGTGGGGCACTTGCCCTTCACCGCCTTGCGGCCGTTCTTCATCACTTCCTCGACGGCTTCGGCGATGGGTTTTTTGGCCTTACACTTGACGCAGTAACCTTCCATAACCCTTTGGCTGCGGACGGTTGGGCCCGCGGACCGTGGACCTTGCTGGCGACCAGCCGCGGCGTCAAACGGTCCTCGGCGAGGGCGGCCCGCGGCATTTCCCCCGCAGCGGATGGGCTTCAAGACACGTTCACGGAGGCCGTCGAAGCGTCGAGCGCCTTGGGTCCGACGAGCCCCCCGCCGCCCGTGCAGTGACCAGAAGGATGGCCGACCAATGGCGGACGAGCCTCATGCCTGCTGCCGCGCAGGCGGAAAGTCACCGCGGCGGCCGGTTCGGGCGCCCCGGAGATCCGACGCGATCATCCATGGAGAAAGGCCCGACTCCCAAGCCATGAAGGCGGCGTTGCCGGAGACTGGCGAAGATGGGCACGGCGGCGGGCAATGACGGCAGGGAGGCCCGGAAAACCTCACACGAATCTGGTGCCCTTGGTGCGCGGGGCGGGGCTTGAACCCACAACCTTCGGCTTCGGAGGCCGACGCTCTAGCCAATTGAGCTACCCGCGCGCAGGGAAAGCCGACTTACTTAGCGGCAGGTTCACGGGGACGGCAAGGGGGCTTCTTGGCCCCTCATCGCCCTCCATCTCCAACCCGGCGTCGCGCAACGGTGCGCACCGAGTCCGAAACCTAACAGGTTCGGTCGGCTGCCGGGTGTAAACCGCGCCTTCCACGCTCCTCCGATCTCCGCTCTCCCGACAAGCGGCGAGGACGCGAACGAGGACGGGCTGGCTTCCCCGACCTTTTGACACCGGCCCACGTCGTTTCCAGCTTGATGAGCACATGGATGCCCTGCACGCCCCTTGGCGCATCGAGTACATTCTCGCGCCCAAGCCGCCGCCGGGCGGGCAGTCCGTCTTCACCCGCATCGCACAGTCCTCTGACGACGAGGCCAACCTGGTCGTCGCGCGCGGACGCACCTGCTACGTGCTGCTGAACAGCTACCCCTACACGGGCGGCCACTTGATGGTGGTGCCTTACCGCCAGGTGGCGGATGTGACGGAGCTGACCGACGAGGAGTCGCTCGAACTGATGCACCTGACGCAGCGCTGCCTGAACGCCCTGCGCGCGACGATGCGCGCGGGAGGCTTCAACCTCGGCCTCAATCTCGGCTGCGCCGCGGGTGCGGGCATCGAGGAGCACCTGCACCTGCACATCGTCCCGCGCTGGGCGGGCGATACGAACTTCATGGCGGTGCTCGCCGGCATCACCGTCCTGCCCGAGGCGCTGCGCGACGTCGCCGCCCGGCTGCGCACCGCACTCGCCGCCACGACCTGAATCATGCCCGCCAAGTCCGCCGCCACCGAGCAGACGCTGCACTTCGAAAGCGCCCGCCACGCGCAGCAGCTCTTCCAGAACGACCCGCGAAATCTCCAGGCCCTCGAACGCCAGCTCGGCGTCCACGCCACGGCGCGGGAAGGCTGGATCAAGCTCGAGGGCCCCGCCGAAGGCGTGGCCCAGGCAAAGCGCCTTTTCGAGCTGCTTGACGGCGCGGCCAAGTCCGGCCAGCCCGTGCGCGGGCGCGACTTCGCCTACGCCCTGAACATGGTGCAGCACGAGGGCCCGGAGGCGCTCGAGCAGCTGGTCGCCACGCGCGTGACCACCTCGAACCGCAAGGCGCAGGTGACCCCCAAGACCACCGGCCAGCGCCGCTATGTCGAGGCCATCCAGCAGCACGACCTCACCTTCGGCATCGGCCCGGCGGGCACGGGCAAGACCTACCTCGCCATGGCGATGGCCGTGGCGGCGTTGCGCGAGGAAAAGGTGACCCGCATCGTCCTGACGAGGCCCGCGGTCGAGGCCGGCGAGGCGCTGGGATTCCTGCCGGGCGACCTTTTCGAGAAACTCGCGCCCTACCTGCGGCCGTTGCACGACGCGCTGCACGACATGATGCCGATGGAGGACCTCCAGCGCGCCACGGAGCGCGGCGTGATCGAGATCGCCCCGCTCGCCTACATGCGCGGGCGCACGCTGAATAACGCCTTCATCGTCCTCGACGAGGCCCAGAACACCACGGCCGAGCAGATGTTCATGTTTCTCACCCGGCTGGGCTTCGGCTCGCGCGCGGTGATCACCGGCGACCCCTCGCAGGTGGACCTGCCGCGCAACAAACCCTCCGGCCTCGCGGAGGCCGTCCGCGCGCTCGACGGCGTCGAGGGCGTGGCGCTGATCCGCTTCGGGCCGGGCGACGTGGTCCGTCATCCCCTCGTGCAGCGGATCATCCACGCCTACCAGAAAGTACGCGGCGCCGCCGAATGACCCGCGAGATCGTCATCCGCAACCGTCAGCGCCGCCGACGCGTGGACGCGCCGCGGCTCCGCGCAGTCGCTGCCGGCCTGCTGGACCGCGAACTCGCCCTGCCCACCTACGCGCTCGGCATCACACTCGTCACGCCCGCGGCGATGACTCAGGTCAACGAGGGCTACCTCGGCCATGAGGGCCCGACGGACGTGATCACCTTCGACCACCGCCGCAGGAAGAATGAACCCCTGCATGGCGAGCTCTTCATCTGCCTGGAGGAAGCTGCCGCGTTTGCGCGCGAATTCCAAACCACCTGGCCGGAGGAGCTGGCCCGCTACGTCGTCCATGGCGTGCTGCACCTGCTGGGGCACGACGACCGAGATCCGCCCGGGCGCAGACGCATGAGGCGGGCGGAGAACCGCCTTGTCCGCGCGCTGGCGCGGCATTTCGATTTGCCCGCGCTGGCGCGGCCTTCCAGCCTCCGCGCATGAGCGACCGGCGGCCGCACTGGCGACGCGACTTCTACGCCGGCCTGGCCGTGGCGCTGCCGGTGGCCATCTCGCTGGCCATCTTCAAGTGGCTGGTCGGCACCGCCTCCAGCTTTGCCGCGACCCTTCTCTTCTTCCTGCCATGGGTGATCGACCGGGAGCACATCTTCCTGAACGGCCTCAACGGCCCGATCTTCTGGTACTGGAATGTGGTCGCGCTGCTGCTGGCCGCCGCCCTCCTGCTCACCCTCGGCCGCGTCGCCCGCGTGTACATCGGCCGACGGATCATCGGCGCGGTGGACGCGCTGCTGCTCCGGGTGCCGATCCTGAACCGCATCCACAGCGTGGTGAAGCAGGTGAACGAGGCGTTCACCTCGAAGTCCGGGCAGTCCTTCCGCCAGTGCGTGCTCGTCGAGTTTCCCCGCGCGGGCGTCTATTCGCTGGGTTTCGTCACGGGCACGGCGCAGGCCGAGGTCCAGGCACGGACGCAGGCCAAGGTGCTCACCGTGTTCGTTCCCACCACGCCCAACCCGACCACCGGCTTCCTCATCATGGTGCCCGAGGACGGCCTCACCTACCTCGACATGTCGGTGCCGGACGGGCTGAAGTTCATCATCAGCCTCGGCTCGGTGTCGCCCGAGTGGCAGCCCGGTGGCCTTCCCCTGCCCTCCGGCAACAGCGCTCCCGCCGGGCAGCCTGCGCCCCGGGCCGTGTGAGACATCATGGAGGTCCGCAGCACCGGCCTGATCCTTCGTACCCGGCCGCTCACCGAAACGTCGCTCATCGTCCAGTGGCTCACTCCGGAGCTCGGCCGCATCGCCACCGCGGCCAAGGGGGCGCGGCGGCCGAAGTCACCGTTCGCCGGCAAGCTCGACCTGTTCCACGTCGCGGAGTTCGCCTTCGTTCGCAGCCGGCGTTCGGACCTGCACACGCTCCGTGAGGCCGTGCTGCGCGAGACCTTCCCCGCGCTGCGCACCGACCTGCGACGCCTCCAGCGAGCCGCCTACCTCGCCCGGCTTGTCGAGGCCACCACGGAGACGGAAACGCCGCTGCCGGCCGTCCACGCGTTGCTGCTCGACGCGGTGCGACAGATCGCCGGGAGCGCGAGCCGGCCGGAGACGGTGCTCGCCTTCGAGCTGCGCCTGCTGGCGGAACTGGGGCTCGCACCGCCGCTGGACCGCGACTCCCTGCCCCGTCCCGGCGCGCACGAACTTGCCGGGCACCTCGCCACCCGGCCTTGGGATGACCTCGCCTCCGCCGACCGCGAAGCCGTCGCCGCCGTGGCACGCTTCCTGCACGGCTTCTTGATCCATCACCTTGAGCGCCTGCCCTCAGGCCGCGGTGACGCGCTGACGCCCTGACCGGCACGACGCGGCGGCGCGGAGGCCTGGTGGCAGTAACCGGCCAAACCGCTTACCGCCGCAGGCGGAAGTAACGTGCGCCAGGCGTGGTATGACGCGGCAGCACGAGCCGGTCGCCCGTTACTGACGCGCCGGTCACGAGGGTCCACCTCGCCGGCGGTGTTAGGTCGGCGGTGACTTCGAGGAGCCAGCCCGGCTGCACCGGCACGCCGGCCAGGATGACATTGGCGCCGTCCTGCAGCAGGCGCAGCACGGGCCGCGGCGGCAGGACGTCGAACGGGGCGCTGTCGCCGCGGTGGCCGGCGGCGTCCAGACCGCGGAGGATCACGCCGTCACCGGCCGCGGCCATCGTCACTTCCCCGGCCCAGACGCCGTTGACGAGATTGGTCACCACTTCCGGCAGGATCGTTACCGGCAGACGGCCGGGCGCGGCGTAGCGCAGGTCCACCAGCCACCAGCCGCCAGCAAAGGGGCTGGTGGGCAGCGCCTCGCCCGCGGCATAGCGGCTGCCATGCAGGCGCCCGTGCTCGAAGGAGTTCGTCTCCCCGTCGCGCCAGTAGAACGGCCCGCCGCCGGTCACGAAGCCGATGACGTATTCGCGGCCCGCAGTGAGCGGGACGGGCACAGGCAGCGCGGCCTCGGTCCACGCACCGCCCGGGCCGCTAAAGTCCTGGCTGGCCAGCACCTGCCCCTGGTCGTCCCAGAGCAGCACGCGGGAGCCGGCGTAGCGGCGCAGGTGGGTGGCCCGCTGGGAGGCCGTGGGCGTGAAGCCGTAGCCGAGCGTGAACGCGCCGTTGTTCAGCACTTCGTCATGCACGGCGTCGCCGCGCAGCGCGTGGTGCGTGTCCGGCCCGGAAGCGTAGGCCTTCAGCGACACCGGCCCGGCGAAGCCGCGAACCACGCCGCCGTCCGCATTCCGCGCGGACAACTGCACGGGGAAGGGTTCACCCGCGACGGGCTGGACCGTCAGCGGCTCCCATTGGAAGCGGTCCACCGCGCCTGCGCCGGAGTCGAACTCGAACTCGGCGTCCGCATAACCGGCGGTCTCATCCGAGCCGCCGAACTGCGACACCCCCTCGTGATGGAAGTACCACCGCCCCCGCGCGGGCGAGACCGTGAAGGACGCCATGTCCGAAAGGTTCGTGAACTGGCCGACCACCGAGATGGCCCCGTCCGGAACGCGCCGGCGCACGATCTGGGCACCGTTGGCGGCGTACACCAAATGGACCTCGCCGCGGAAATGCTCCGCCACGCCCCAGTAGGCCCAGGCTTCGGCCGACACATGCTCGAAGCCGGGCATCGCGCCCAGGTCGGTGACGAGGCCGGTGGCGACTTCAATCTCGAACACCCCGCTGCCGGTGTGCAGCACCACGCGGCCGTACCCGGAGAAGATGCCCGTGCCGGTGCCGACGGTGACGGCCTGGGAAAGCGTGATCCGACGGCCGGTGAGCGCGCCGTTGGTGCCGTTGAGCTCGATCAGGGTCGTGATGCGCCCGCCTTCGGCGCCGATGGGCGCGGAGCCGTTCGCGAGCACGTAGGCGGTTTCCGTGCGGAGGTCGCTGCACAGGCCCCAGTAGGTGCGGCCGATGCGGCGGGCATCGGAAAGGTTGTCGAGGCTGAGGGCGGCCGACGACTCGTCACCGTTGATGAACAGGTGCGTGGCTGAACCGGCGATGCCACCGGCGTCGTCGCCGGTGACGGCGGCGTGATCCATGACGATGGCGCCGGTGGCGCGGAGGGCGGTGATGCGGAAGCCACCGGCCGACGACGCGCCGACCCGCAGCGCGAAGTCCAGCGTGCCCAGTGACTGGCCGCCGTCTGCCAGTTCCAGGGTGGCCGTCGCCGTCGCGCCGTTGGTGGCGGACACGGTGAAGGTGAAGGGCCGCGCCACAGGCTCCGCGCCAGGGGCGAGCACGCCGTACGCCTGCGACCCATCGGGCGACTCGATCCCGCCGGTGGCGCGCAGCGTTGCCATCAGGTTGCTGGTCGCGAGGTTGCCGTCGTTCACCAGCTTGAACTCGAACGTCACCGTCTCGCCGGGATCCACGACGCCGTCGGCGGTGTCGGGCGGTTCCGTGATGAGGCGCGAGCCGGCCGGCCGCACGCTGGCGCGGAAATCGTCGTTCAGGATGATGATCGCGGCCTGGACGTTGGGCGCCGCGGCGTCGGTGACCTCGAACAGATGCAGGTAAAACATCTCGTCCGGCTCGATGGCGGTGTCACCTCGGATGGAGACGAGGACATCGCGGTTGGTCACGCCGGCCGCAATGACGAGCGTGCGGTCGGCCTGGGCGACGAAATCGGACTCCTCCGCAGTGCCCGTGAGGGTCTGGTAGCGCACCCGCACCGGGCGGCCGGACGGCGTGTTCAAACGGAAGGGCACGGTGACGTTGGCGGTGCCGGCATTCCCCTCCGGCCGCTGCGCGTTCTCCACGGTGAGGACTGGCAGGGGGTCGTCGTTGAGGATCGTGCCGGCGACGCTGGAGACCGCGAGCCGGGCGTTCACCGGGACGGAGAGGAAGAGGGAGAAACCCTCATCCGTCTCGTAGCTGCGCTCGCCGAAAATCTCGACGGCCACTTCCCGCACCGTCACGCCGGGCGGGAAGACGAGCACGCCGTTGGTGGTCGCGTAATCGGCGCCCGCGCGGGCGGCGCCGTCCCCCGTGACGAAATGCAGCGAGGCCGGATCGCGGCGCGGCGCGGACAGCGTGATGACAAACACGGCGTTCGTGGTCCCGGCGTCGCCCTCGGTGACCACCGCCGGGGCGGCGGTGAACTCGGGCGCTGCGGCGCGCACGGAGAGGGCAGCCGAATTGTTCGCCAGCTCGGCATCCGGGCCGTCCCGCGTCAGCGTCGCGATGCTGCCAAGCACCGCGTCCTGCGCCGGGGCGCGCACGGTCACCGTCGTTTCCGCCGCCTCGCCGCCCATGAGCGTTCCCAGCCTGAAGGCGACCTGGCCGCTGTCGGCGACCCATTCGCCCTGCGTGGCCGTCGCGGAGAGGAACGTGACGTCCGCCGGCAGCAGGTTCGTCAGCACGACACCAGTCGCCGCGCCGGGGCCGGAGTTGCGGACGCGGAAGGTGTACGTGAGCGGATCGCCCGTGGCGACGAGGCCGGGCGCGGCGGCGACCAGCGAAAGATCGTTGGCCAGCAGGGTCGTAAAAGGCGCGGACTCGCCCCGGCGGCCCGCGGCGTCCGCCGCCACCAGCCGCACGCCGTCGGCGAGGTCGAGGACGGTCACCGCGCCGCTCCAGACGCCGCCGGTGAAGCGGCCGGTGGCCGTCGGCGTGATGCGCACGGGCACCACCACCGGACGCCAGCGCGCGTTGGGAAACTCACGCAGGGCCGCTGGCGGCGGCCCGCTGGACGCCGACCATTGCAGCGGATCGCCGAACTCACCGTCGGCCGTCGCCACGAGCATCCGCACGGAGGTCGTCGGCGTGGTCCGGCACTCACCGTCGAAGGAGAACTCCGCGTTGTCGAAGGTGAAGTCGGCCAGCAGATGGCTGCTGCCGTCGTAGGCGAAAGGCGTCGCGAACACGAACTCGTGCCAGCCCGCGCCGCGGATGTCCGCGTTGCCTTCGAAGACGGTGGACCAGCCGCCCGTTTCCCAGCCGGTGGAATTGAGGTTTTCGCGCGTCGTCGGCTTGAGGCGGATGGTCCAGCGGCGCAGCGGCTGTCCCGGCGGCTGGGCCACGTCCAGCCGCAGGCCGCCCAGCAGCGCCGGCCCGCCCAGCTCCTCGCGCCGATAAAGCACCTGGCTGCGCGCCTGCCGGAAGAACGCGGCGAACGGGAAGCTCGACGTGTTCGTGCCGTCGCCGATGACGAGGTCGGAGGCCTGCTGGACGGCCGAGAAACCGGCCGTTCCCGTGAACGAATTGACCACCGCCCCGGCGGCGTCACGCGCGGAAACCGTGACCGGCCGCGGTTCGTTCACCGGCACCGCGCCGGCGAGGCCCTCGACGAGGAAGTGGTCCAGCGTGCCGGGCGCGGGCGTGACACGGAAGGGGTTGCTCGCGCCCACGGCCGTGCCGCCGGTGGCGAGCAGCTCGATCCGTTCGGCCGGCGCCAGCACGGCGACTTCGCCGCTCCACGCGCCGTCGCTGAACGCGCCGGACGCCCCGGGCGACACGGCCACCGGCGCTTCGGTGCCGGGCCGGTAGCGGAAGTCCACGAGCGGCCACTGCCACGGGTGCGTGTTCGTGGGGAAGGCATCGCCCGCCGCCTGCACCGCCGCCTCGATGAAGCCGTGGACAAAGAACGCCGGGAGATTCGCGCCGCCATAGTGCTCCGCGCCGGCGGCGTGGAGGCCGAGGACGTAGGACTGCCCGGCCCCGAGCCGCAGCGGCGCCGGCAGCGGCGTCTCCCGCCAGCCCGGGCCGTTTGTCGCCAGCAACTGGCTGGCCAGCAGCCGGCCGTCGGCGGCCCAGAGGGAAAGCTTCTGCCCGGCGAGATGGCGCCAGTGGGTGACGACGAGGTTGCTGGAGACCTGGAAGCGGTAGCCCACCGTGACATCGGCGGCGTTGGTGAACGCTGCCCGGACGTCGCCCAGCACCGTGCGCGTCCGGCCACCGGGCGGACCCGCGCTCAGCGTGACGGTCCCGACATGGTTGCTCACGACCCGGCCCAGCGCGTCGCGCGCCGTGACATGGACCGGGAAGGGTTGCCCGGCCGCCTGCTGCGGCGGAATCGCGGCCCACTCGAAGTGGTCGGCCCCGGCGGTGGTGAACTGCCAGACCGGCCCGCGTGCCTCGCCTTCGCGGCGCGCGACGATCTGCCAGTAGTACGTCGTGAGCGGCGCCAGCACGGGCAGGTCCCAGGCCGGCCCGGCTGTGCTGCCGAGCAGGTCCGCAGCGCCGAGGTTTGCGTTCGTCCCGAAGTACACCTCGAACCGCCCCGGCTCCGCGCCGGGCACGCTGACCTCGATTTCATCGAGGTGCGCGTTGAGGTAGAAGATCTGGTCAATCTCGATGAACGCGAGGCGCACCGTGCGGCCGGCGAAACGCGTCAGGTCGAAGCTGCGGCGCTCCCATTCGCCGAGCAGCGGGTCGCCCGGCTGCGTGGAGAAGGCCGTCGCGAGCGGCGCGCCGTCCTCATCCCAGATTTCTACCCGGAATTCCTGCGCGTCGTCCGCGAAGCGGTCGGCGAAGTTCCGAATGCGCTGCGCCCAGGCGAGCGAGATGCGCGGCGCGCCGGCCGGCAGTTCCACGGTCTGGAACAGCATACGGACGCCCGGGCCGGTCGGGTCGGTGAACACGCTGAACCGCCCCCCAAACGGCGGCGTCGGTGCGTCGCCGCTGGCCGGCGCGACCGTGCCGTCGTTCAACACGAAGCTGCCGGAGCCGCCCCCGCCTTCACGCGTCCAACCGGTGAAGTCGCCGGTCTCGAACCCGCCGTTCACGACCAGGCTGGCCGGGCGGTTCCACGCAAGGTCCGTGTCGGCGGGCACGCCGCCGGCGAGGTCGGCCGGGCGCGGATTCGACGGAACCGGCGGTACCGCGGCGTCCAGCACGCGGAACCCCGCCCCCGCCCCGGTCCAGCCGTCCGCGCTGGCGGTCACCGTGACCGCCTGATCGCCGTCGAGCGTGCGGTCGTTGACCAGCGTGAGGTCGAACGTGGCGTTGGTCGCGCCCGCGGGGATGACGACGGACGCCGGCACGGCGGCCTCGCCCGGATCGTCCGAGACCAGCGTCACCGCGAGGTCGTCCGGCCAGGTGCCCGGAATCCAGACCTCGCCCGCACGGCGCAGCGTGCCGGCATCCTCCGCCGCCTCGGCCGGAAGGCGGAGCGCGAGCGTGCGCGTCTCGTCATCCGCCACCTCCATCGTTGCCGTGGCGTCCGGCCAGCCGCCGACCGCGGCGGTGAACGTCACGCCGGCCGGGCCGCGGATCCGCCGGTTGTCCCGAACCGCGACCGCGAACGTCGCCGTGCGCTCGCCCGCGCGGATCACGACGAACTCCGGCGCGGTGGCCACGTTCGTGTCGCCGGACGAAATCGCGACGCCCAGGTCACGCGGCGCGGGTGCGGCCACGCTGACCTCCCCCGTCACCAGCCCGGCGTCCTCGCGCGTCGTGGCCGGCAGCACCAACACCAGCGCGCCGCTCTCGGCGTCGGTGATGAGCACGGTCGCGGCGCCGGCCAGGTAGCCGTCCGCCCGCGCGCGCACGGCCACTCGCCGCGCGCCGTCCGGTTCGCCGTCCTCCTGCATCTTCAGGTCGAAGGCGGCCTCGCTCTGGCCGGCGGGCACGGTGACTTCCGCCGGCACCCACAGGTCCGTCATCACGGCCGACTCGAGCAACACGCGAACGACTGCCGCGGCCGGCGAAGGCAGCCGCACTCGGCCCGCTCCGCGCAGGAGACCGTCGGATTCGCGCAGCAGGGCGGGCAGCTCCACGAGCAGCGCCGGCAGGCATGCCCCGTAGCCGGTCAGGTCGCTCTCCTTGAAGCCCGGCGGCACGCCGCCGCCTGCGGACAGGCCGGCCACGGCCGTGCCCGCCTCCACCACGAGGTGCGTGAGCCGCACCCGGCCATCGAAAAACATCTCGATCTGGAAGCTGTTGCGGTTCGTCGTGCCGTACTCGGGCACCGTCTCCCACGTCACCGCCAGCCGGTCGGCCGTCTGCCGCCACGACAACTGCCCGCCCTGCTCGGGGTTCAGGTCCGCCAGCAGGCCGGTGACCCGCGCCTGCGCGAAGTGATGCTCCGCCGACGGCGTGTAGTCCGCATCGCCGCCGCCGAAAGTGAGGTAGCCGTTGCTGCCTACGTACACCCGCGCAAAACGCCGGCTGAACAGCGTCACCTCCGCGCCGCTCGCGGGGAAAATCTCGGCATACGCGTCGTCCGACATGAACAGCCGGCGGCCGAAGCGTGGGTCGGTGGGGAACCGTCCCGCCGTCTCCCGGCACACGGAGTAGCCGGCCGGCGAGCCGTCGGGCGTGAAGGTGAGCATCTGCCCCGCGAGCCGGCCGGCGTCGCCCGTGAACAACTCCGTGAATCGGTCCGGCAGGTCCACGCCCAGCGCCACCTCGCGAGCCTGCACGACGCCCGACCCGACGTTTTCGAACTCGAGCACGCCCGGATGCAGCCCGGCGGCGTACAGGCCGCCCGCGGCATTGACGGCCACGGTGACCTCGACCGGCGGCGCGCCGGTTGCCAGCGTTCCGCCGGCGGGCAACACGCCGAGCCAGCCCGCGCCGGAGCGGGCGCGCCACGTCAGCTCGTTCGTGCCGGTGTTCGCCAGCGTGAACACCGCCGTCGGCGGGTCGAACGGCCCGCCCACCGGCCCGGTGAAGACCAGCCCCTGGCCGGGCGCCACCGCGAGGTCGTCCGGCAGATCGTAGGCCTCGCGCACGCCGCTCGTCGTGGCGCTGCTGGGGGAAGTCGCGACCGCGCCCATGCCGCGCTTCGCGAAGGCCAGCCACAGCTCGCGGAAGTTGGCCCCGCCGTTCGCCACGAGGTCGGCCTGGATGATCGCGTCGCGCGCCTGGAGGAAGTTCGGATTCGGCGGCGAAAGGTTCATGCCGTCGGTGACGAGCTGGAGGATGAGCCGGTTGCCCGGCTCGGGGCCGTGCTTGCGGATCAGGTTTGCCCGCGCCTCCCAGAGCGTGACGCACCACACCTCGCCCTGCGCGTGGACCGCATTGGCCGGAATCGCGGCCATGACCGGGCTGATCGGAACGCCCGTGTGCGGCGACGCCTGGCTGGGATCAACGTCCTTGAACGTCAGCGGATTCTTCGCGAGGTCCGTCGAGTACGGGTAACGCCGGATGCCGAAATAGTGGTTCTCAAGAAAGCCCGGCTGGAGTTCGCGGCTGGCGTAGGCCCCCGCCGCGTAGGTCGCGTCGGGGTCGTCGCCCGGCTCGCTCAGCAGCGCCAGCCCGTAGAAGTCGGACCAGCCCTCGCCCATGCCGGCGGACTGGAGCGCCGAGATGCCCACTCCGCCGCCCACGCGGCGGTTGCTCAGGCCGTGCGTGTACTCGTGCAGGACGATCTCCGCGTCCAGCGACGAGTCGCGGTCCGGCTCCGGCCCCGTGAAGACGAACATCTGCATCCGTGGCGGGATGCCGTCCGGTGGCGTGGCCATGTTGGCGTTGTTCACGCCGCTGCCGTCCTGCGCGTCCGCCTCGAGCGCATCGCCGCCCAGCCCGCCGCGGCCGAGGTTGTCCGCCTGGAAGTTGCCGGCCGCCTCGGTGAAGCCGAGCTCGTAGAGCCGGTCGTGCATCCAGTTGCACCAGTAGAAAAGCTGCACCACGGAGAGGTCGCGGTACGAACCCGGGTTCTGCCGAAGATCCAGCGGCGGCGCGAAAGTGCGCGCCGGCGAGCCCTGGGGCCGCGGCAGGTCGGGCTGGTTGTCGGCGTTCAGGTCGAGGTGCGCGGCCACGTTGTTGCCGCGCGTCTCGTTGCCGCCGTCGCCGATCCAGCCGAGCGGCGAGGCGTTGGTGCTCAGCGCGGCGGTCACCACGCGCGTCCGCGCCACCTCCGGCGGCTGCGCGGCCGAAGGTAGCGAATGCCCCGGCGAGAACGGCGTCGGGCTGTCGCTCGTGAACACCTGGTACGTCGCCTCGGAAACGTGCGCCGTCAGCCCGCGGCGCAGCCACACCTCGCCCGTTTTCGCGTCCACCAGCACCCGGAACATCTCGCCCCGCGCCCGGCTGGTGAGCACCACGTCCCAGCAGCGCCGCAGCGCCGTCCGGCTGACCGGCAGCCACGTCTGGCGCACATGTGCATCGCCAGCCAGCGGCGGCGCACGGAAGCGCCGCAGGCCGCCCGGCCCCGACTCGCCGCCCGCCACCGCAGCCACCTGGTACGCCCCTACCGTGTCCCCCACGTCCGCCGCCGCCCGGGCCACGGCCTCCTCGGCGGTGATGTCCGCCGCCGCCGCGCGGGCCCCCTGCACCGCCGGACCGCGCGCCGCCGCCTCCGCCGGCCGCGGCAGGAACCGGCTGGAGAGGTTCACCAGCGCACCGTCCTTCGTGGTGTGCCCGATCAGCACCGCCTCGAACACCGGAACGCCCTCCACCTGCTGCTGCCAGACCACGGTCTTCATCCCCGTCGCCGGCGTGACGAACTCCCGGGCCACCGTCGCCCCGTCCAGAACCTCCGCCCCGTGGCCGAAAAGGTCGCGGTGCTCCTCGAGGAAATGATGCAGCGCCGGATGCTGCCGCCCGGCCGGCGACGCCGGCGCCCCCACCGACCCTTGCAGCACCGCGCCGCCGCGGCCCGCCGGCCCGGTGAGCAGCGCGCGCCCCGAGCCGACCCACGCCGGGGAGTGCAGCAGGGCGTCGTACTCCGTGCGCAGGCCCTGCACGCGCGCGGCGAGACGTGTGGCGGCCTGGTCGCGCTTCGCCGTGGCGTCGGCCGCCAGCGGCTCCGCGAGCCGGCGGTCGTAGTCCGGCAGGGACGGCGTGTGCGGCCGGTGGACGGCCAGCGCCGTCATGCCCGCGAGCAGCAGCGGCACAAGCAGGCGCGCACGCAGACGGGACGACGGTGCCGGCCCTCCGGCCGGACGCGGGACAGGATTCAAGGGCATGATGGACCGGCCATCTCCCACGCGGCCGGTGCGGGCAGCATCCCGAACCTGCCATGAAAGACAATCCCTATCCCGGACAGCGGCTTGGCGGCGAGGCCCGTGGGCGCATCCGCGGCGGCGACACCGGCGTCGCAGCCAGGCGGACTCAGGGATGATACTCCTGCACCGTCTTCACGGCGTAGCCGTGCTTCTGCAGGGCGGCGATGCCGAGGGCGGCGGCACGGGCGCCGCTGAGGGTGGTCATGATCGCCGTGCCGGTGAGGACGGCGGTGCTGCGGATCTTGATCTCGTCCTCACGCGGGGCCGCCCCGCTGGGGGTGTTGATGACGAGCTGGATTTCCTTGTTCTTCAGCAGGTCCACGACGTTGGGCCGGCCCTCGAGCACCTTGAGCGTGCGCCCGACCTTCAGCCCGGCCTGTTCCAGCACCGCCGCCGTGCCTCCGGTGGCGACGATTTCAAAGCCCAGGTCGGCAAAGAGCCGGGCCACCTCCGCGACCTTCGGCTTGTGGACGTTGGCCACCGAAATGAAGACGCGGCCCTTGAGGGGCAGCGGTGAATTGGCCGCCATCTGGGCCTTGGCGTAGGCGACGCCAAGGTCGGCGTCGAGGCCCATCACCTCGCCGGTGGAGCGCATCTCGGGCGAGAGCAGGATGTCCTGGCCGGGGAACTTGTTGAACGGAAAGACGGACTCCTTCACCGCCCAGTACGGCGGCCAGACCTCGGTGGTGAAGCCGAGTTCCTCGAGGGACTTCCCGGCCATGACCTGGGCGGCGAGCTTGGCCAGCGGGACACCGATGGCCTTGGAGACAAATGGCACCGTGCGCGACGCGCGGGGATTCACCTCGAGCACGTACACCACGTCGTCCTTCACGGCGTACTGCACGTTCATCAGGCCGCTCACGCGCAGCTCGCGGGCCATGCGGTGGGTCTGCGTGCGGATGGTGGAGATGATCTTCTCATCCAGCGTGTGCGGCGGCAGGACCATTGCGGCATCGCCGGAATGCACGCCGGCAAACTCGATGTGCTCCAAAATCCCGCCGATGACCACCGTGCCCTGCCCGGGGTCGGGGAAGTTCCCCACGTCCGCAATGCAGTCCACGTCCACCTCGGTGGCGTCCTCGAGGAATTTGTCCACGAGCACGGGCCGGTCCGGACCGGCCTCGACGGCGAACTTCATGTAGTGCGCCAGCTCGGCGTCGGAATAGACGATCTGCATCGCCCGCCCGCCGAGCACGAAGCTGGGCCGCACGAGCACCGGATAGCCAAGCCGGCGCGAGGCCTCCAATGCCTCGTCCGCGTTCACGGCGAGGCCGTTCGGCGGCTGCGGGATGCCCAGCCGGTTCAGCATCGCGGAGAAGAGCTTCCGGTCCTCGGCAATCTCGATGCTCTGCGGGCTGGTGCCGATGATGTTGACGCCGTTCCTCTGGAGGCCGAGGGCGAGATTCAGCGGCGTCTGACCGCCAAACTGCGCGATGGCCCCCCAGCACTGCTCCCGCTCGTAGATGTGCAGCACGTCCTCCAGCGTGAGCGGCTCGAAGAAGAGCTTGTCGCTCGTGTCGTAGTCCGTGGAGACGGTCTCCGGGTTCGAATTGACCATGATGGTCTCGAATCCGTCCTCCTTGAGCGCAAACGCCGCGTGGACGCAGCAGTAGTCGAACTCGATCCCCTGACCGATACGGTTCGGGCCGCCGCCGAGGATCATCACCTTCTTCGCCGGGTTGCCCTTCACCTCGTCGTCGCCGCGGTCATAGGTCGAGTAGTAGTAGGGCGTGTACGCCTCGAACTCCGCGGCGCAGGTGTCCACCAGCCGGTAGCTGGGCACGAGGCCAAGCTCCTTGCGGCGGGCGCGCACGGCGTCCTCCGTGACCCCGGTGAGGTGGGCGACCTGGCGGTCGGAAAATCCAAGCGCCTTGGCGCGGGCGAGCTGTTCGGTGGAGAGCGGCATGACCGGTGGACGAAGCTAAGCCGGCCGGCGGAAGCGGAGGCAAGCGCCGGATGGGGAAACGCGCGTGGAAACAGGCTGCCGCCAGCACCGTCACCGTGCCGCGGCGCGCCGCAGCCGGTCCGTGAGGCCGCGCCACGCCGGCTCGTCGGGCAGCGCCTCGACCACGATCGCCGCGGCTCCCAGCGCGTCGCAGGCGTGCAGCTCCGCATACAGCGCGCGCGCATAGGCCTCGGCGTCGTGCGGCACCAGGCACACCCGCGCGAAAGCCTCCGGCGCGGGCAAATGCGTGTGGACGATGACGTGGGTCGTCTCCGCCGGCATGCCCGCCACGGCAAGCTGCGCGCGGAGGTCGGCATCGTCGCGCCACGCCAGCACGCGCAGCGGCGCGCGCGGCGCATAGTGCCGCGGCAGCTGCCCCGGGCTGCGCGGCATGCCCTCCCCCGGCCCGCCGGCCGCGGTCACGTCGCCCAGCACGGCCGCCAGCGATTCCTCGTGGATCATGCCCGGCCGCAGCACGCTCGCGGGCTTCACGGTGACATCCACGACGGTGGATTCGATGCCCACGTTGCACGCGCCGGCGTCCACCACGAGCGGTACGCAGCCATCCAGCGCGGCGAGGACGTGGTCCGCGGTCGTGGGCGAAAGCTCGTTGGCGCGGTTCGCGCTCGGCGCGGCCAGGGGAAAACCGCAGGCGCGGATCACCGCCTGCATGAAGGGATGCTGCGGCCAGCGCAGGCCCACCGTCGGCCCGCCGCCCGTGACCGCGTCGGGAATCCCGGCGGCCCGCGGCACCACCACCGTCAGCGGCCCCGGCCAGAAGGCGCCCGCCAGCCGGTCCGCCGCGGCCGGCCAGGCGGAGGAACAGGCCCGCGCCATCGCGCGGCCCGAGACATGGACGATGACAGGATTGTGCGCCGGCCGGCCCTTCGCCGTGAAGATTGCCGCCACCGCCACCGGGTCGAGCGCGTTCGCGGCGAGGCCGTACACCGTCTCCGTAGGCACTGCGACGAGGCCTCCGCCACGGAGGATCTTCGCCGCCTGCGCGACCGCCTCCGCGAGCAGTGCGGGCGTGTGCGTGGGCAGGACGAGCGTTCCGGCAGCGGTACGGCGCGGCATGGGATGGAGGTTCAAGGCTCAAGGCATAAACCTCAAAATGCAACGGGAGTTCCGGCCGGCAGGGCGCGCACTCGGTGCGCGCCTTTCGCGACCGGGGCATCAGCGCCATCCGCACCATCCCGCGGCCCAGCGTCGTGAAAAGACGCCGTGCGTACGTCCGCGGCGGACCGAGGACGGCCCACCCACCCTGGTTGAGGCCCTCCGCAGGCAACCATTTTAGCAGCGCAATGATTGGGCCGGCGGCCCGGGTTCCGGACACGCGCCGACGGAGGTTTTGTGCTTTGAACTTTGCGCTTTGAGCTTCGACCCTTCGCCATGCTTTCCGTCCTCACCGCCGACCTCGCCCGCGGCGTGGAGCTTTCGCCCGCCGCCGTGGCCGACTCCATCGCGGCGCTGACCGCGCCCGACCTCGCGCCGGAACCGAAGGCGGAGTTTCTCGCGGCATTCGCCCGCAAGGGCGAGACGCCCGCGGAGATCGCCGCGTTCGCCGCGGAGCTGCGCATCCGCGCCGCGCCCTTGCCGCTGCGGCCGGAGACGCGCGCCGAGGAGCTGCTCGACGTGTGCGGCACGGGCGGCGACCGGCTGGGCACCTTCAACATCTCGACCACCGTCGCCCTCGTCTGTGCGGCGGCGGGCGTCACCGTGGCCAAGCACGGCAACCGCGCCATCACCTCGAAGAGCGGCAGCGCCGACGTGCTCGTGGCCCTTGGCGTCCCGGTGGAGCTTTCGCCGGCGGACGCCGCGGCGGCGCTGGCGGAGCAAGGCTTCGCCTTCCTGCTCGCGCCGCGTTATCACCCCGCGTTCAAGCACATCGCCCCCGCGCGCAAGCTCTGCGCCGACGCCGGCCAGCGCACCATCTTCAACTTCCTCGGCCCGCTGCTGAATCCGGCGCGGCCGGGCACGCAGCTCGTGGGCCTGTCGCGGCCGGAACTCACCGAACCCATCGCGCGGACGCTGCAGGCGCTCGGCGGGCGGCGCGCGATGACCGTGTGCGGCCGGACGCCGGAGGGCTTCCTCGATGAACTCTCGACGCTGGGCGCAACGGGGCTGGCGGAGTTCTACCACGACCGCGGCTTCAGCACGTCGGAGCTGGACCCGGCCCACTTCCCGATCCAGCCGGCGACGCTTGCCGACCTCGCCGGCGGCGACGCCGCGGACAACGCGCGCCTCATCCGCCGGCTCTTGGCGGGCGAGGACCGCGGGCCGCGACGCGACGCGGTGCTCCTGAACGCGGGGGCGGCGCTCTTCGTCGCCGGACGCGCCGCGGGCATCGGTGCGGGCTGGGAACTCGCGGCGGGCGTGATTGATTCCGGCGCGGCGGCGCGGAAGCTCGCGGACCTGGCGCGCTGAGGCCGAGCTGGTGGGGCGGGGGCCATCCTCCGGCCGCGCCGACGCCGGGTTGCATTTTGCCGCCGGGCATCGCTTCATCCCGTCCACCAGCCATGTACAAAATCATTGGAGGCGACCAGCGGGAATACGGCCCGGTGGATTTCAACAGCGTGCTCGACTGGATCCGCCAGGGCCGGGCCAACACCCAGACGCTCGTGCAGAAGGAAGGCGGGGCGTGGGTACCGCTCGGCAGCCTGGCGGAGTTTGCCGACGCGCTGGCTGCACAGCCGGCGCCTGGTTCGGGGCCTGCGCCGACGCCCGGGCCGGGGGCGTATGTGGACGACCGGCGGGTCGCCGTCCAGGCCGTCCAAGGGCCGGCGACCGGCCTGATGGTCACCGGGGTCATCTGCGCCCTGATGGGCCTGCTCGGGATTGTGATGTCCCTCGTGGGCATGAACGCCCCCCAGCCGGACCTGAGCGAGGTGCCCGAAGAGATGCGCGGGCTGATTGAGATGTTCCAGAAGATGCAGAATCCGGTCTTCGCCATCGCGAGCAACCTGATCGGGCTGCTGGTCAGCGGGCTGATCATCTTCGCCTCGCAGAAGCTCCGCCGGCTCGAATCCTTTCCCCTGGTCGTGACGGCCACCATCCTCGCGATGCTTCCCTGCCTGTCACCGTGCTGCTGCATCGGCCTGCCCATCGGCATCTGGGTGCTGGTGGTGATCATGAAACCCGACGTCAAGGCCGCCTTCCGTTGAGCAGGGATTCCCATGGCCGCCCCCCTCACCACGCTGCCGCCCGTGCTTCCAGCCGCCGCCCCGCGACCGGCGGGACCGAGGAACCGCTGGCTGCCGTGGCTCGTCGTGGCGGGGGCGGCGCTGCTGCTGTTCCACGAGCGCCCGGCCGGGCAGTTCTTCTACCCGCGCTGCACGCTTCACCAGACGACGGGCCTGCTCTGCCCCGGCTGCGGCGGTACGCGCGCGGCCCATGCGCGGGTGAACGGCCGCGTCACCGAGGCGCTGCGCTGCAACGCCGCCGCCGTGCTGGGCCTGCCCGCGCTGCTGGGCGCGGTCGCATGGCGCCACCGCGCCCGCCGCCGTCGCGGCCTGCCGCCGGACGGCCTGCCCGCGTCATGGGTCTGGGTGATCACCGGGGCGCTGGGCCTGTTCGGCGTCCTGCGGAACCTGCCTGGGGAGCCGTGGCGGTGGCTGGGACCGTGATTCCCACGCAACGCCGTCCGATGTTCGTAGCGCGGTTCGCCTCGCAGTCCGGGACCGGGGGCCAGCCGCCCACGCGGCCGGTCTGTTGACGGCCTTCAGCCCGGCGCGCAGCTTCGCCGCCCATGAAGCCAGGTTCGATGCCGTGGGTTGTTGCCGCCCTGCTGGCCGCCGGCCTCGCCGCCCATGCCCGCTTGAAATACCCCGAGACGCGCAAGCTGGACGTCGTGGAGGACTACCACGGCGTGAAGGTCGCCGACCCCTACCGCTGGCTGGAGGACGACAACGCCCCGGAGGTGAAGGCCTGGGTCGAGGCCCAGAACGCCGTCACCTCCGCCTTTCTCGAGGGCATCCCGGAGCGCGACGCCCTGCGGCGCCGGCTGACCACGCTGTGGAACTACGAGCGCTACGGCATCCCCGCCCACCGCGCGGGCCGCTACTTCTACACCCGCAACGACGGCCTCCAGAACCAGAGCGTCCTGTACGTGACCGAGTCGCTTGAGGCGGCGCCCCGGGTGCTGATTGATCCCAACACGCTCGCCACCGACGGCACGGTGTCGCTCACCGGCACCGCGCTCACGGACGACGCGCGGCTCATCGCGTACGGCGTCGCGCGCTCCGGCTCGGACTGGCAGGAATGGCGCGTGCGCGACGTGGCCACCGCCACGGACCTGCCGGACGTGATCAAGTGGGTGAAGTTCTCCGGCGTCTCGTGGCTCAAGGACGGCGGCGGCTTCTTCTACAGCCGCTACGCCGAGCCGGCCCCCGGCGAGGAACTCAAGGGCGTGCTCCGCAACCAGAAGCTCTACTTCCACAAGCTCGGCACCGACCAGTCCGCCGACCGGCTGGTCTATGAACGGCCGGACCAGCCGGAATGGTCCTTCAACGGGCAGGTCACCGACGACGGGAAGTACCTCATCATCTCCGTCGGCCACGGCACGGACCCGAAGAACCGCCTGTTCTACCAGGAACTCACCCGGCCCGACGCGCCGGTGATCGAGCTGCTCAATGACTTCGATGCCTCCTACAACTTCGTGGACAACGACGGTCCGGTCTTCTGGTTTCACACGGACCTGGACGCGCCGCGCGGGCGCGTGATCGCGATCGACACGCGCACTCCCGCGCGGACGGAATGGAAGGAGCTCATCCCTGAGGCCAAGGAGACCTTGCAGGGCGCCGGGACGCTGAACCAGATGTTCGTGGCGAGCTACCTCAAGGACGCCCAGTCACAGTTCAAGTTCTTCACGCTCGACGGCAAGTTCGTGCGCGAGGTCGAGCTGCCGGGCATCGGGACCGCCGGCGGGTTTGCCGGCCGCCGCGACGAGCGCGAGACCTTCTATCTCTTCACCAGCTTCACCGTGCCCGGCCGTGTCTTTCGCTACGACGCCGGGACGGGACAGAGCACGCTCTGGCGGCAGCCGCGGCTTGAGTTCAGTCCCGACGACTTCGAGACGAAGCAGGTCTTCTACACCAGCAAGGACGGCACGCGGGTGCCCATGTTCATCACCCACCGGAAGGGCTTGAAGCTGAACGGGCGGAACCCCACGCTTCTCTATGGCTACGGCGGCTTCAACATCAGCCTCACGCCGGCCTTTTCCGTGACTTGGCTGGCTTGGATGGAGCTGGGCGGAGTCTTCGCCCAGCCCAGCCTGCGCGGCGGCGGCGAGTACGGGGAGACCTGGCACAAGGCGGGCACAAAGCTGCAAAAGCAGAACGTTTTCGATGACTTCATCGCCGCCGCCGAGTGGCTGATCGAGAACGACTACACGCGGCCGTCGAAGCTCGCGATCGCCGGCGGCTCGAACGGCGGCCTGCTCGTCGGCGCGGCCATGACGCAGCGGCCCGACCTCTTCGGCGCCGCGCTGCCCGCCGTGGGCGTCATGGACATGCTGCGCTTCCACAAGTTCACCATCGGCTGGGCCTGGACGAGCGACTACGGCAGCAGTGACAACGCCGGTGAGTTCCCCGCGCTGTACGCCTACTCGCCCTATCACAACCTGAAGCCCGGCGCGCGCTACCCCGCCACGATGGTCACCACCGCCGACCACGACGACCGCGTGGTGCCGGCACACAGCTTCAAGTTCGCGGCGCGCCTGCATGAAATGCACCGCGGCTCCGATCCGGTGCTGATCCGCATCGACACCAAGGCCGGCCACGGCGCCGGCAAGCCCACCGCCAAGCTCATCGAGGAGGCCGCCGACCGCCTCGCCTTCCTCGTGCGCGCACTCAAGGCAAAAGTCCCGGAGTAGCCGATCGCATGGCCCGGGCCATTCACATTCTCGCAGTGGCCATCGCCGTACTGACGGGCCGGGATGGCCTTGCCGACGAATCCTCCCAGCGCCTGCGCCAGGCCACGAACGGCACGCCGGCCTTCGCGCGCCTCACCGAGCTGTGCGACCGCTTCGGCGCGCGCTTCAGCGGGACGACGAACCTCGAGGCGGCGATTGACTGGACGGTGGCCCGGCTGCGCGAGGACGGCTTCGACGAAGTGCG
>JBJXFY010000281.1:0-4432 GCA_046155815.1 Limisphaerales bacterium
GAACTCACGGTTGAGCCGAAACAAGTCGGCCTGCTCAGCCGCAACGAGCATGTTCAGTTCCTTGTCACGGCGAAGCTTGACGGCGGCGATCTGGTGGATGTCACCCGGCTGGCGAAGTACGAAGTGAGTGACGGCCTGGGCAAGGTGGGTCCGTCCGGACGCTTCACGGCGGCCAAGGCCGGACAGGGCACGTTGAAGGTTTCCTTCGCGGGCAGGCAGGCCGCGGTGCAGCTCGCCCTCGACCAGCTCAGGCCGGAGTTCGAGGCCGACTTCATCCGCGACGTGAATCCCGTGCTCGCGAAGCTGGGTTGCAGCGCCGGCACCTGCCACGGCGCGAAGGACGGCAAGAACGGCTTCAAGCTCTCGCTGCGCGGGTACGATCCCATTTTCGACGTGCGGGCCTTTTCCGACGACCTCGCCGCGCGGCGCGTGAACCTCGCCGCACCCGACGAAAGCCTGATGCTGCTGAAGGCCACTGGCGCCGTGCCGCACGAGGGCGGCGTGCGGACGACGCTTGATTCGGAGTACTACGCCATCCTCCGCCGCTGGATCGCCGACGGCGCGCAGCTCGACCCCGCCGCCCCGCGCGTCACGGGCATCACGATCCAGCCGGTCAACCCCACGGTGCAGCGCATCGGCGCGCGGCAGCAGATGCGCATCGTGGCCGCCTACTCCGACGGCCGCACGCGCGACGTAACCGCCGAGGCGTTCATCGAGAGCGGCAACACCGACGTCGCCGCCGCGGATGCGGACGGCCAGGTCACCACGCTGCGCCGCGGCGAGGCGCCCATCCTCGCGCGCTACGAGGGCAGCTACGCCGCCACCACGCTGACGGTCATGGGCGACCGTTCGGGCTTCGTCTGGCAGGAACCGCCCGCCAACAACCGCATTGACGAGCTGGTCGCCGCCAAGTGGAAGCGGATGAAGATCCTCCCCGGCGACCTCTGCACGGACGCCGAGTTCATCCGCCGCGTCTCGCTGGACCTCACCGGCCTGCCGCCCACGGCGGAACAGGTGACCGGGTTTCTGGCCAATCCCCGCGATCCGCGCAGCAAGCGCGACGCGCTCATCGAGCGGCTGATCAACAGCCCGGAGTTCGTGGACCACTGGGCCAACAAGTGGGCCGACCTGCTCCAGGTGAACCGCAAGTTCCTCGGCGAGGAGGGCGCGACGCTGTTCCGAGACTGGATCCGAGAATCCATCCGCGAGAACAAGCCCTACGACCAGTTTGTCCGCGAAATCCTGACGGCCAGCGGGTCCAATAGGGAAAACCCCGCCGCATCCTACTGGAAGGTGCTCCGCCAGCCCACGGAGACGATGGAGAACACCACCCATCTCTTCCTCGCCACCCGCTTCAACTGCAACAAGTGCCATGACCATCCCTTCGAGCGGTGGACGCAGGACCAGTATTACCAGCTTTCCCAGTACTTCGCGCAGGTCGAGTTCCAGAAGGACGAGGCCAGCGGGGATCGGCGCATCGGCGGCTCGGCGGTCGAGGGCGCGAGGCCGCTCTTCGAGGTCGTGAAGGACACGGCCGCCGGCGGTGTGAAGCACGACCGCACCGGCCGCGAGGTTGCGCCGCAGTTTCCCTACTCCACCACCAACGCCGCTGCGGCCACGAACACCACGCGCCGGGCCGAGCTCGCCGCCTGGCTGGCCTCGGCGGACAACCGCTACTTCGCGCTGAGCTACGTGAACCGGCTCTGGGGATACCTGCTCGGTGTGGGCCTCATCGAGCCGCTGGACGACATCCGTGCCGGCAATCCGCCGAGCAACCCGGAGCTGCTCGACCATCTCACGCGTGAGTTTGTCGAGAGCGGCTTCAACACGCGGCACATCCTCCGGCAGATCTGCCAGTCACGGACCTACCAGCTCTCACTCACCCGCCACCGGTGGAACGAGGACGACCGGGTGAACTACTCGCACGCCGTCGCCCGCCGGCTGCCGGCGGAGGTGCTGCTTGACGCCGTGTACCAGGTCACCGGCTCGACGCCGAACTTTCCCGGCGCCAAGCCCGGTACCCGCGCCGCGCAGCTCGTGGACAGCGCGGTGGACCTGCCCAGCGGCTTCCTCGCCAACCTCGGCCGGCCGCCGCGCGAGAGCGCCTGTGAATGCGAGCGTAGCAATGACATCAAGCTCAGCTCCGTCATGTCGCTGCTCAGCGGCCCGGCGGTGGCGGATGCGGTTGGCAACACCAACAACGCCCTCGCCGAACTCGCCCGCACCGAGGCCGACGACCGCCGTCTGGCCAACCGCCTCTTCGTGCGCGTGCTGAACCGTCCGGCCACCGAGGCCGAACTCGACGCCGTGGCGCAGGCCGCCGGCCAGCTTGAAGCGGAGCACCGGCGGCTCACGGACGAGCTGGCCCGCGCCGAGGCCGCGTGGGCGGAGCGCCGGCCGAAGCTCGAATACGGTCGCACCGCGGCCATCGCCGCGGCGGAGAAGGAACTGAGTGAATACCTCGTCGCCAAGGCGCCGAGGTTCGCCGCGGCCCAGCGGGAGCGCAGCGAGCGCATTGCCGTCGCGGAGGCGGCGGTGAAGGAGCACGAGCCGGCGTTTCAGGCCGGCCTCGCGGCCTGGGAGGCCGGACTCACTTCCAATCACTTCGTCACGGCCTGGGTGGCGCTTGATCCGCGGGAGGTGCGCGGGTCGGGTTCCGCGAAGCTGCGCCGGCTGCCCGACGGCTCGGTGCGTTCGTCGGGCAGCGTCGGCGAGCTGCCCGACTATGTGGTCACGGCGGAAACCGCCCTGACCAACATCACGGGCGTGAAGCTCGAGGTTCTGCCGGACGCGGAGCTGCCGAACTTCGGCCCGGGCTTCAAGGACGGCGACTTTGTCGTGAGTGAGTTCTTCGTGGAAGCCGCGTCGAAGACGAACGCCTCCGCCTTCTCCCGCCTCACCCTCACCAACGCGGCCACGGACCACATCATCGCCGGGCGCGAGCTGAAGCAGGTCTTCAACGGCGTCGTCGAGCAGGGCCGCGCCGAGGGCTGGAGCATCGGCGACGCGACGGGCCGGCCGCACTGGGCGGCCTTCGCGCTCGAGAAGCCCGTGGGCGACACGAACGGCACGGTGCTGCGGATCACGCTCCAGCACCGCTACGAGGCGCCGTTCGAGGTCGGCCGCTTCCGGCTGTGGGTGACGACTGGGGCCGGACCGACCGCGGAGGGCCTGCCCGCCGACGTCGCGGACATCCTCAAGGTGCCCGCCGCACAGCGGAACGACGCGCAGCGCGGCCGGCTGCTGGCCCACCTCCGCGGCCAGCAGCCGGAGATGCTGCACCGTGACTTCGCCGTCGAGCTGGCCCGCCGCCCGCTGCCCGAGGACGAGCGGCAGAAGGAGCTGGAGCTGAACCTCGCCCGCGCTGCGCGGCCCGTGCCGGTGGACCCCGTGCTGGTCCAGTTGCGGCAGGATGTGGAACTCAGCTCGCACCAGCTCGCCCAGAAGCGCCTCACCGCCACCCAGGACCTGGCGTGGGCGCTGATCAACACCCCGGCTTTCCTGTTCAACCGTTAATGAAGCATCCGCAGATGAACGCAGATGGGCGCAGATTGGATCAGGACGAAGACCGAAATCGGGCTTCGCCACTTGTCTGCGCGAGTCTGCGTCCATAATGCGGAGAAAGAATCCCCGTGAAAAAGGAGTTCCCATGATCCACCTCCCCGGCGGTACCTGCAGCGACCTGTGCGACGCGGAAATGAAACTCACCCGCCGCGACCTCCTGCGTCTCGGCGGCTCGACCATCCTCGGCCTCTCGCTCGGCCAGCTGCTCAATCTCTCCGCCCGAGCCGGCGAGGTCGCGGCGGCGGGCGGCCCCGGCTGGGGCCGCGCGAAGAGCATCATCATGGTCTATCTCCAGGGCGGCCCGAGTCACCTCGACCTCTGGGATCCCAAGGAGAACGTGCCGGACAAGATCCGCAGCCCTTTCAAGGGCATCCCCACGAAGCTGCCCGGCGTGAACTTTACCGAGCTGCTGCCGAAGCTCGCGCAGGTGAACGACAAGTTCACCATGATCCGCTCGATGAGCTACACGCCGAGCGGGCTCTTCAACCAGACCGCCGCCATCTACCAGATCCTGACGGGCTACACGACGGACAAGGTCAGCCCGTCCGGGCAGCTCGAGCCGCCGAATGCGAAGGACTTCCCCAACTTCGGCTCAAACATCGTCCGGCTCAAGCCGGTCAGCGAGCCGATGCTGCCTTTTGTCATGCTCCCGCGGCCACTCCAGGAATCCAACGTCGTCGGCAAGGGCGGCACCGGCGGCTTCCTCGGCAAAGCCTTCGATCCCTACACGCTCTACCCCGAGGGCGACGATCTCGACATGACCAAAATGGATCGTCTCAAAACCGACGACCTCAAGCTCCCGCAGGAAGTCTTCGCCATGCGCCTCGAACGCCGCGCCAAACTCCGCGAGACCATCGAAGCCGCCATG
>JBJXFY010000283.1:0-9332 GCA_046155815.1 Limisphaerales bacterium
GTCTTCCTCCGCACCGCCAATCACGCCACGCCCTTCACCCGCGCCCTCCCGGCCGGGAAAATCCTCCGCCTCCCCATCGCCCACGGCGACGGCTGCTACTTCGCGGACGCCGATGCGCTCGCGCGGCTGGAGGCGAACGGCCAGATCCTCTGGCAGTACGCCACGCCGGCCGGGGAGATCACCGACGACGCAAACCCGAACGGCTCGCTGCGGAACATCGCCGGCGTCTGCAACGAGGCGCGCAACGTGGCCGGCCTCATGCCGCATCCCGAGCGCGCGTGCGAGGCCATCCTCGGCGGCGAGGACGGGCGCGGCATTTTCGAGGGGATGATCGCCGCGCTCCGGGAGCGGCGGCTGCCGCAGGCGGCGTGAGCAGCCCGTCGTGGCGGCGCGCCAATCCCACGCCTTCCACCGTTTCGGCCCGTGCGCTGCCCTGATTTTGAACTCAGACGGACGCCCGGTGGGGCGGCCGTGGTCCGGTCGCGGGCGGCGGATGAAACCTGGCATCCGGTGGCGGGTCCGGCGGACGAGGCACGGACGCTGTACGTGGAGGGCCTGCGGCTGAAGGAACGGCTGGCGCAGGCGGCCAGGCCGCTGGTGATCTGGGACGTGGGAATTGGCGCGGCGGGCAATGCGCTCGCGGCGCTGCGCGCGCTCTCCGGGCACGCCGGGGCAGTGCGGCTGGTGAGCTTTGACCTGACGCGCGCGGGGCTGGCCTTCGCACGGCGGCACGCGGCGGAGCTGGGGTATTTCGCCGGCTTCGAGGACGCAGTGGATGCGCTGCTGAAGGACGGGGCGGCGGCGGTCGTGCGCGGTGGCTTCCGCGCGGATTGGAGGCTGATGGAGGCGGACTTCCCCGGCTGGCTGGAGACGGCCGAGGCCGACGCGACGCCGGCGCCGCACGCGGTCTTCTTCGATCCCAATTCGCCGGTGAAGAATCCGGAGATGTGGACGCTGCCCGTCTTCGCGGCGCTGCGCGCGCGTTGCGACCCGGCGCGGCCGTGCGCGCTGGCGACGTATTCGCGCAGCACGCTGGTGCGGACGGCGCTGCTGCGGGCGGGGTTCTTCGTCGGCGCGGGACCGGCGGTGGCGGGCAAGGAGGAGACGACGCTGGCGGCGACGACGGCGGAACTGGCGGGAGCGCTGCTGGGCGCACGGTGGCTGGAAAGGGTGCGGCGGTCGCACGCTGCGGAGCCGCTGGCGGGGCCGACGTATCGGCAGGCGCCGCTGGCGGCGGCGACGCTTGCCGCGCTGGAGGGGCATCCGCAGTTTGGCGGGCCCCCAGCATGAAACTGCGGACCGTGCCAGACAGGTCGGACGAGGCCCCGGCGGCGGGGCGCCGCCGGCACCTTCTGCGACGAGGGCGTCGCAGCCACGGACTGCGGCGGGGGCGCCTCAGCCACGCGCGCGCATGACGTGGTGGTACGCCATCACCCTGTTCGCGGGCGCGGCGCTGATGTTCGCCATCCAGCCCTTTGCGGGGCGGGCGGTGCTGCCGGCGCTGGGCGGGACGGCGGCAGTATGGGCGGCGTGCCTGCTGTTCTTCCAGGCCGCGCTGCTGGCGGGCTACGCGTGGGCGCATCTGGTGACGGCGCGCTGGCCGCTGCGGCGGCAGATGACGGCGCATCTGCTCCTGCTGCTCGCCGGCGCGGCGCTGCTGCCGCCGCGCGTCGGCGGGGAGGCCGCGGCGGGCCTGGCGACCAGCCCGTGGCCGGCGGCGGCGTTGTTCCTGCACCTGGCCGCACGGCTGGGCCTGCCGCTGGTGGCGCTCGCGGCGACGGCCCCGCTGCTGCAGCGCTGGTACTCGCGCAGCGGCCGGCCGGACGCGGCCGACCCGTACTTCCTTTACGCGGCGAGCAACGCGGGCAGCCTGCTGGCGCTGCTGGCCTACCCGGCGCTGGTGGAGCCGTGGTTCGGCCTGCGCGTCCAGGGCGCGGCGTGGACGGCGGGTTATGCGGGCTTCGTCGTGCTCATCGGGGTGGCGGCGCGGCTGGCGGCACGGGGTGGAGACGCGCAGAAGGTCGTCCTTCAGGCAGAAAGCGAGGGCTCGCAGGAACTCGCCCCTCCGGGCGTGTCGAGGCGGCAGATGCTGCGGTGGCTCGTGCTGGCGGCGGTGCCGTCGAGCCTGTCGCTGGGCGCGACGCTGCACCTCACGACGGACATTGCGGCGACGCCGCTGCTCTGGGTACTGCCGCTGGCGGTGTATCTCGCGACGTACATCGTGGCGTTCGCCCGGGGCGGCGCGGGGTGGCTGAAGTGGGCGGACCGCGCGCTGCCCTTCGCGGCGGTGGCGGTGGCGTTCTCGCTGGTGACGCTCGCCACGGAGCCTGCCTGGCTGCTGGGGCTGGTGCATCTGCTGGCGCTGTTCGCGGCCGGCGTGGTGTGCCACGGCCGGCTGGCGGCGGAGCGGCCGCCGGCGGAGCACCTCACCACGTTTTACCTCACGCTCGCGGCGGGCGGCGCGCTGGGCGGGATGTTCAACGCGCTGGCCGCGCCGCTGCTCTTCGACCGGGCGGCGGAATACCCGCTGGCGCTGGTGCTGGCGTGCCTGCTGCGCCCGGTCCGCGGGCCGGAGCGGTCGCTGGCGGCCGACGTGGCCTGGGCCGCGGGCGTGGCCGCCGCGGCGCTGGCGATGATGTTCCTGCCGGTGTGGTTTCCGGGGAAGGTGCCGGGTGGCGCGGCCACGCTGCGGGTGCTGGCGGCGGTGCCGTGCGTGCTGGCGGTGTGCTGGCCGGGCGCGGTGCGTCGCGTCGCGCTCGGGCTGGCGGTCGTGCTCCTCGTGATGCCGGCCACGCACGACCTGATGCGCGGCGGCGCGCGGTACGAGCGGAGCTTCTTCGGCGTGACGCAGGTGAAGCAGGACAACGCCCGGACGCGCTGGCAGATCGTCCATGGGAACACCATCCACGGGGCGCAATGGCTCGAGGCCGAACGCCGCGGGGAGCCGCTGACGTATTACCACCGCACCGGGCCGCTCGGGGACGTGTTCCGCCGGCTGGCCGCGCACCAACCGGACGCGCGGGTCGGCGTGGTGGGCCTCGGCGCAGGGACGATGGCGGCGTACGGCCGGGCGGGCGAGCAGTGGACCTTTTTTGAAATTGACCCCGGCGTGCTGCGCGTAGCCGCGGACACGAACCTCTTCACCTATCTCGCGGACTCGGCGGCGGCGTGGCGCATCGCGGTGGGCGACGCCCGGCAGCGGCTGGCGGAGGTGCCGGACGGCGGCCTGGACCTGCTCGCGCTGGACGCCTTCAGCTCGGACGCGATCCCGGTGCATCTCCTCACGCGCGAGGCCTTCGCGCTGTACCTGCGCAAGCTGGCGCCGGACGGCGTGATCGCCGTCCACATCTCGAACCGCTACGCCAACCTTGAGCCCGTGCTGGCCGCGGCGGCGCGCGAGCTGGGCCTGACGGCGCGCCTCGCGGCCGACGCTGAGGACGAAAGCCTGGAGCCGGGCAAGTTCGCGTCCGACTGGGTGATCTTGGCGCGGCCGGAGACGAACCTCTTCCCCGGCCTGGACCGCGGCCCCTGGGTGCCGCTCGAGGACGACGGCCGCGCGCCGTGGACGGATGACCGGGCGAGCGTGATGTCGGTGCTGCGGCTGTGGTGAACGGGCGCCGGCGCGGCGGCGGGCCGGATGATTCCACCGCTGCCCGCGGCCTTCGCGATCACTTCCTTCGGGCCCGGTAGCGGAAGGCCTGAATTGCGTCCAGCGTCCGAAATTCCGTGCCAGCCAGCTCCTGCGGCGTGCCGGGCAACGGCTCCACCGTGTCGTTGAACTGAAACTCCGGCCCCCAGCCAGCGAAGTTCGTGGTGGCCTCCCATTGGAACGCGAAGTCGCTCACCCCGACGCGGCGGGGATGGGTCACCCGGACTCGCGGCGGCAGGGGACGGAAGTGAGGTGCCGCGGCCTTCGCGGGCAGCGTCGGGTCCACCGGCTGCGGCGGAACGCTCCACGTCAGCCGCGCGTCATCCGCCCCGAAGGGATCAAGCCCCCATACGTACTCCGCCTCGAGCGGGAAGCCGTCGGCGTCGCCGTCCGCGACGGGGCCGCCGACCTCGGGGTCCCGAACCTGTGCGAGCGAATGGTGGGCGGCACGCCAGCTCTCCCAGGTCAGTCCCGCCGCCGCGCCCACGCGGAGGGCCCAAGGATCCGGCCCGCCGTCACGCGTGTCCACGCTGGCCACCACCGCCGGAACGTCGGGACCGAGCGGCCCGGCGAGGCCAAAATAGTCCCCGATCATCCGCCCGCCGCCGGTGAGCGGCGCGAGGCGCAGGTCGGTGGAGACGGCGGTGGCGCGGACGGCGGGCGTCCAGTTGGTGCCGGCGTCGAGGGAGAAGGCGACCAAGGTGTCCACGAGGTTGGTGGCCGGGGCGTTCACGCGCTTGTCCCACCACGCGGCGGCCACGGTGCGGCCGTCCTGCCCGGCGGCGATGATGGCGTTGAAGACGGACACGTCCGGCGGGTTGTCGCTCACGGTGCGCGGCGCGGACCACGACGCGCCGCCGTCATCCGACCATGCGGCCATGATGCGCGGCACGAGGCGCCCCGATGCCGGCTCGAACACCAGCCCCTGCCACGCGCAGTGCGCCCGGCCGGACGCGGCGTCCACCGTGAGGCTCGGCAGGAACGCACCGTCGCGCGCCGTGTCGTCGTCATGCAGCGTCACGGAGGCGACTCGGACGGGCGGGGTGAAGGCCGTGCCGCCGGCCGGGGTGCGGACGACCTCGATGGCGCCGCTGCCGGCCGTGCTGAAGCTGAACCAGCCGACGAGCAGGCTGCCGTCGGGCAGGAAGGCGGGCTGCGAACCCTGGCAGCTCGCGGTCGCGGCGGTGAGGAGCTGCGGCGGCGTCCATGTCACGCCGCCGTCGTCGCTCAGAACGAGCGCGATGGGCGTCGAGCCGCCGCTGAAGCGCGTGTAGGTGACGACGAGGCGGCCGGCGCGCGGCGTGTTGGTGAAGGAATTGACGGCAATCCAGTTCTTGTCCGGGAAGATCGAGGCGTTCGGCGGGCGATAGGCGATTCGCGGCGGCTCGAAGCTGGCGCCGCCGTTGGTCGAGCGGCTGAGGAGCAGGACGCCCGTGGCGTTGTTCGCGCCGGCGAGCGCCAGCGTGTTCACATAGAGGAAGCCCCGCGCGTCCGCCGCGGCGACGGGGTCGGTGGCGCGGTCGTACGGGCCGCCGTTGACCTGCGTGATCCCGGGCAGCAGGGCGCGGGACCAGGCGAGGCCGCCGTTCGTGCTCACGGCGTAGCCGCACGTCACCGCGCCGCCGTCGGTGAAGCGGCCCTCCTGGAACGCCGCGAGCAGGAGGTCCGGATCAAGCGGGCTGCGGACGAGATGCGGCTCCGCCTGCGCGCGGCGGGCCGGGGGCAGCGCCTCGGGGTCGCCGCCCATCCGGACGTTCGGACCCACCCGGCCGTCGAGCACCGCGGGCACAACGTCGGCGTGCGGGCGTGGGCGGGGCGCGGCGGGCGTGACGGCGCCGCTGCGCGGATCGAGCAGGCGGAGGGCGCCGGAGGAGAGGCGGTCGAGGTCCGCGTCGCGCAGCGCGGGCGGGAGGAACTCGCGCCGAAGCTCCGCGGCGCCGCCGGTGAGCGCGGCACAGCAGGACAGCACGCGGAGCAGGGCCATGGGGTCAGGCTGACGGACGGGCGGCCGGGAGGCAACCGCACGGGCCATCGCCGGCCCGGCAACCCGCACCTCAGACCCGCTCCAGCAGGAACTCCAGCCCCGCCGCCACGCCGTGGCCGCAAGGCTGAGCGCTGATGTAGCCGCCGTGCGCCGTCACCTGCGCCTTGACCTCGGGAATGGCGTTGGCCGGCGCGATGAGGTGGTGGGCGATCTCGCGGCGCAGCTTCGGCAGGTCGTTGAAATGATCGCCCGCGGCCACGATCTCGTGTGGCTCCGCGCCCGTCTGCCGCGCGATCTCCGCGAGGCAGCGCCCCTTGTCGTACGCCGCGTGGCTGAAGCGGATGTACACGTCGTTCCGCACCACGCTGAGGTCGGCGGACTGCCGCGCGTAGGCCTCGAGGTGGCGCGTGATGGCCTCCGCGCCGGCGTTGGACTTCGAGATGACGCAGAGCGGGGAGAAGGGGTCTTCGTACACCGTTGCCGAGGGCTCGCGCGCGGCGATCCACCGGGTGAGGTCCGGGAGGTCGGGCCGCACCCGTGCGAAGAGTTCGTTGTGGGCGGCGTCGCAGGCCGAGTTCCACGCGTGGTCCGGCAGGTAGCGGACCCCGTCGTGGACGTAGATCTCGCGCTCCACCAGCACGAGGAGGTCGGGCTGGATGGGGAGCTGTGCCCGGCCGAGCGTCTCGAGCAGGCTGGCAAGCTCGCGGCCGGTGTTGATGATCCACTTCGCGCCCTGGCCCTGGAAGTGCGCGAGCAGCCGCACGAGGCGGTCGGGCACGGGTGGCTTCTCAAACTCGGCGAAAAGGGTGCCGTCGAAGTCGGTGGAGATGAGTCGGAGCGGCATGGCGCGGGCACGGGAGGATAGGGACGGCCGCGGAAGGGGAAAGGCCGGAACGGCCGGGGCTGAGGGCACAAAGTTCAAACCTCCGGCAAGGCCCCGGGTGCCGTCGGCCAGCCGGCTGGGACGTTGCCTTGAGCCTTGAGCTTGTCCTTGCCCCGTCCACCGATTGCGGCCAGTTCCCGGCCGTGGACGCCGCCACGGCCCAGCAGCGCTACGACGACGCGATGTTCGACTTCTCGCGCGCCGAGTATGACGCCGCCATCGTCAGGCTGGCCGCGCTGCTCTCCGAGTTCCCGGATCACTTCGACGCGCAGCTCGCGCTCGGCATGGCCTGGTACCGCAAGGGCGACTACGCCCGCGCCATTGCGGAGGGCCGCCGCGCGGAGCAGCTCCGGCCGCACGAGCAGCTCGTGCACACGAACCTCTCGCTCTTCCACATGAAGGCGGGCGACAAGAAGACGGCCGAGCACCACGGCCTGCAGGCGCGCATCGCCTCGTGGCGCGGGGACATGGAAAAGCCCCCGGCGGCCGCCGCCGGCGATCCCGAACTGCAGCTCGCGAAGCCCGCCGCGCCCCCGGTGAAGCTGCCCGCAAAGCTCGCGAACGCGCCGTGGAAGAAGAACCCGCCCCTGAAACCCGCGGAGCCGGCGGCATGAGCCGCTGGGTTGCCGTGGCCGACGCCGCCAGCCTCCCGCCCGGCGCGGGCCGATCCATCCAGGTGGGCCGGCAGGCCTTCGCCCTGTGGAACGTGGACGGCGAGTTTCATGCGCTGGACGACGCCTGCCCGCACAAGGGCGCGCCCCTCGGCGCCGGCACGATCCACGACGGCACCGTCTTCTGCCCGCTGCACGGCTGGGCCTTCGACGTCCGCACCGGCGCCTGCCACGGCAACCCGCGCAAGCCCGTCGCGAAGCATCCGGTCAAGGTCGAGGGCGGACAGGTGTGGATCGAGGTGATGGATCAGGCTGCGTGAGAAGACCCGCACTCGGCCCGTCATTCCACTCCAGCACCCGCCGGCCCGCGGCGTCCTCCACCATCACGTGCCCCGCGCGCCATCGGAAACGGACGGACCCGGTGTCGCCGAGGAAGATCACCGGCACACCCGCGGCGTGGAACGCCGCACGCGCGTCCGCCGGGGCCCTCGCCGTGGCCGGCCTCGCAGCGTCGGCCACGAGGATCAGCCGTGGGCGCAGCCGTTCGAACACTGCCGGTGACAGGGGGCGTTGGTCGGCCAGGCCGGTCACGAGCACGTCCACTGGCTCGGGCTGGCCGGTGTTCAACCAAGTCTCCTGCCCGGCACGCGACAGGTCCGCCACCAGCGCCACGCGCAGGCCGTCCACCGCCCCGGCCAGCACGAGCGACGCGTCATCCGCGCGGGCCGCGCGCGCCGCCGCGGGCGGATGCCGGACCCGCCACGGCGGCGCGTCGTCGCCCGCGGCCACGCGCCGCACGGGCACGACGTTGGAAATGGCGGCGGCCAGTGCGGCGTCCCATGCCGGCGAGCGGAAGTCCGGCACCGGCACGAGGAGCCCGCGCGGCCGGAAGCGGTCCATAATCAGCGGCGCGCCGCCGACGTGCCGGATGTCGCCATGCGTGAGCGCCAGCGCGGGCAGGCGGTTCACGCCGCGCGCCATCAGGAACGGCCGCGTGACGGCCAGCGTCGCCGCCTCGTCGCCGGTGTCCACGAGCCAGCGCGGGCCGCCGCGGGCCGGTTCCACGAAGACCGCATGGCCGCCGCGGAGCGGCAGGACGGTGAGGCAGGTGAAGCTTCCTTCGTGCCGCACCTGAGCCGCCCCGAAACCGGTCAGCGCGACCACCGCGGCCAGCGCCACGCCCCAGCGCCATTTCCCCCATCGCGCCCGGCCAAGGCCCGCGAGCGCCAGCGCCAGGAACCACGCCGCCGTCCACGCCGCCGGCGGCGTGGCCGCGTGCCATACGCCGCCGGGCCGCTCCGCAAACCACCGGCTCAGCCCGTCCGCCCAGGTCATCCAGAGCCACGCGCTGTGGTTGAACAGCTCCGCCACCGCGGGCCACCACGCGAAGGCAAGGCTCGCCAGCGCGCACACCAGCACGGCGCTGCTGAGCGGCACCACGAGCAGGTTCGCCAGCAGGCCCACCGGCGACACGAGGTGGAAATAATGCGCCGTAAGCGGCAGCGAGCCGAGCCACGCGGCCAGCGAGACGGCGAGGTTGGCCGTCACCAGCCGCCACGCCGGCCGCGCCCACCCCTGCCAGCGCGGCAGCGCATCGGCCGGCAGGAACGGGTCCACGGCCCAGACGCGGTCGCGGAACTGCTCGAGCCGCGGCAGCAGCAGGCCCAGCGCGCCGACCACGGCGAACGAGAGCTGGAAGCCCGCCGCGAAAAGCTGCCGCGCATCCCACAGCAGGATCGCCAGCGCCGCCGCGGCCAGCGAATTCAGCAGGTCCACCGGCCGGTGCAGCATCCAGCCGCCCACCACCACCGTCGTCATGATCGTCGCGCGCACGGCCGAGGGCTGCCAGCCGGTGGCCGCGGTGTAGGCCCACACCACCGCGATGGTGGCCACGCCCACCAACGGCCGCGGCGCCAGCAGCAGGCGCAGCGCCTGGGCCACGATTCCGGCGATCAGCGCGATGTGCAGCCCGCTGATCGCGAAGAGGTGCATCGTGCCCGACCGCATGAAGGGCTCCTCCACCTCGTCCGTGAGCGCGGTCTTCCACCCGAGCACCATCGCGAAGATCAGCTGCACGGAACGGTCCGGCGGCTCCAGCCCGGCGGACAGCCGCCGCTGCGCCCAGCCCTGGAAACGCTCCGCCCAGCCCGCCGCCACCGGTTCACCGGCGAGCCGCCAGTCGTCCGCGCCGTCCGCGCGCAGTTC
>JBJXFY010000288.1:0-2906 GCA_046155815.1 Limisphaerales bacterium
CTCTTCCGCTCGACCGGCGCCCTGCTGTCCCACACCGGCGGCTTCAACGACCGCTACTGGGCCGTCCGAGACGTGTACTGGGCGCAGCGGCTTTTCGACGGCCAGGTGCGCCTCCTCTTCGGCCGCGGCGACGCCTCGGAGTTTCATGGCTCGCACAGCCTCCAGGGCATCAACGGCTTCTTTTCGAACCGCCACTTCTCGGCCAACAACACCGCGCCGTACCCGGACTTCACCATGATGACCGGCGTCTCGGTGCGGCCGGAGGGCGAGCTCTTCTACGTCACCGCCGGCGCCGCCAACGCCTACGGCAACGCCACGCACAACAACCTCGACACCCTCGAGGAGGGTGAGTTCTTCCTCGAGACCGAGATCGGCCTCACGCCCACCTTCGAGGGGCTGGGCCGCGCCCGCTTCGCCATCGCCCCCTGGTACATGCCCGCCCGCACCCTCGACGGCACACCCGAGGACTGGGGCCTCGCCTTCATCGCCGAGCAGCGCTTCGGGGACCATCTGCGCGCGTTCAGCCGCTACGGCTGGGCCGACGAGGCGCTCACCAACATCCGTCACTCCTTCCAGGTCGGCGGCGGCTGGGACCGCCCCTTCGGCACGCGCAACGACCTCGTCGGCCTCGCCATCGGGTGGGCGGACGGCAAGGCCGACACCTCGCGCGACGAGAAGACCGTCGAGCTGTTCTATCGCTGGCAGATCACCAGTCACAGCCAGGTCACCGTGGGCGCGCAGGCCGTCTTCGACCCCGGCAACAGCACCACCCGTGACTCGCTCGGCGTCGGCACCCTGCGCTGGCGCACCGCGTTCTGAGCGCCTCCCTTTCTCCAGACCCGAAAACACCACCACCATCCCATCCGAACCATGAGCACCCTTGTCGTCATCGCCTATCCTGACCTCCAGCAGGCCCAGGAAGTCCGCCTCAAGCTCCGTCAGCTCCAGCGCGACTACCTCATTGACCTGGAGGACGCCGTCGTCGCCACCAAGGACGCCGGCGGCAAGATCAAGCTCGACCAGGCGGTGAACCTCACCACCGCCGGCATGGCCAGCGGCGGCCTGTGGGGCGCGCTCATCGGGCTGATCTTCCTGAACCCGCTGCTCGGCTTCGCCGTCGGCGCCGGCGCCGGCGCGCTCTCCGGCAAGCTCGCGGACTACGGCATCAACGACCAGTTCATGAAGGATCTCGCGGCCTCCATCACGCCGGGCGGCTCCGCGCTGTTCGTGCTCATCCGCAAGGCCACCCCCGACAAGGTGCTCTCCGAGCTCGAGGGCACCGGTGGCAAGATCCTCAAGACCTCCCTCTCCGACACCGACGAGGCGAAGCTCCAGGGCGCCCTCGACGCGGAGAAGAAGTAGCCCCGCGCCGCCAGGCATCTCCCTCCCCTTGATCGAAGATGGAGGGGAGGGGACTTGCGCCGCCAATTCACCAGCCCGCCGGCCAGCGGATGATGCCGGCGTCATCCCGCTCCAGCGGGGCGTGGGCGGCGACGACGGCGAGCGGGATCGGGCCGTGGACATGCGGGAACAGTTCCGTGCCGCCGGACGTGTTCTCGCGGCGCAGCGGCACGTCGAGCCGCGCCTCGTCAATGGCCAGCAGCGTCAGTCCCGCGCGCCCGGCGTAGTGGCGGTCGGCCACGCCCTGCACCTGGTGCCGCCCTGCACAATGGATGAACCCTTCCGCGGCGAGGTCGGCGCTGGCGAAGAACCCGGACTGAAGCGCGGCCTGCCAGTCGGCGGCGTCGGCGATGCGGTAGATCATGGCCTCCGAAGGTTGGCTCAATACCCTGCCGCCATGCCGTCCTTGCGCGACTCGCTCGCGCCGATCCAGACGCGGTTGGTCCGGTCCCACATTACGGCCTGGTAGCCGCCGAACGCACCGACCGAAGTCACGCCGACCTTGTGCCCGAGCTTCTGGAGGTCGCGCACGGACTCGGCGGCGAAGCCGGACTCGAGAGACACGGTGCCGCCGTCGGTCATGGTTTCGCCCGTCGGCTCGCTCGATCCGGAGTGGTAGATGCGCGGGGCGTCGCCGGCCTCCTGCAGGTTCATGCCGTGGTCAATCAGGTTCACCAGCACCTGCGCGTGGCCCTGCGGCTGCATGTCGCCGCCCATCACGCCGAAGGCCATGAGCGGCCCGCCGTCCTTCGTGACGAAGCCGGGAATGATCGTGTGGAAGGGGCGCTTGTGCGGCGCGTAGCTGTTGGGCCGGCCGGGCGTGAGGTCGAAGGCCTCGCCGCGGTTGTGCAGGCCGAAGCCGAGGCCCGGCGGCACCATGCCGCTGCCCAGACCCCGGTAGTTGCTCTGGATGAGCGACACCATCATGCCCTGCGCGTCGGCCACGCAGAGGTAGATCGTGTCGCCGGCGCGCAGCGCGGGCAGGCCGGGATCGTAGGTCCGCGCGGCGCGGTCCGGCCGGATGAGGGCGCGGCGTTTGGCGGCGTAGTCCTTCGAGTTCAACTCGTTCACGGGCGTCTTGAAGAACTCAGGATCGGCGTAGAGCCGTGCGCGGTCCTCATACGCGAGCTTCTTCGCCTCGATGAAGGCGTGCATCGCCGCCGGCGTGCCGAACCCGAGTGACTTCAGGTCGTAGCCTTCGAGGATGTTCAGCGTCTGCAGCACGGCGAGGCCCTGGCCGCTCGGCGGAATCTGCCAGACCTCGTGGCCGCGGTAGGTGGTCGCGATGGGCTCCACCCAGGTCGAGGTGTGTTCCGCGAAGTCACGCTCCGTGAGGAAGCCGCCCTGCTCCCGGATGAACCCGCTGATGATCCGGGCGATGTCGCCGCGGTAGAAGGCGTCGCGTCCGCCGGCGGCGAGCTTGGTGTAGGTGTCGGCGAGCTGCGGATTCTGGAAGCGCTCGCCCTTGCGTGGGGTCCGGCCGCCGGGCGCCCAGAGGTTGGTGA
>JBJXFY010000312.1:0-4235 GCA_046155815.1 Limisphaerales bacterium
GCCGGTGATGGACACCGCCGTCACGCTCCACGGCACGCTCAAGGTCGGCGAAATCTTCGAGGGCGGCTACCTGGTCGGCATCTACGAGATGGCCGGCGAGCGCATGAGCGACGCACTGGACATGTGACCGCCAGCCCGCGCCGGGCGGTTCAAGCCCGGAACAGGCCGGCCAGCGGCACCTTCACCGTGGGCAGCGCGGCACTGGCTGCCATCTCCTCGCCACCCGCCGCGGTCGTCTCCGCGTAACCGTCCGCGCGGGGACTGCGGTGGATTTCCACCCGCCGTTCAGCGGCCCGCACCAGCCAGACCTCCTTGACGCCGGCCGCGGCGTACGCGCGCAGCTTGTCGAAGTCGTAGTCGTAACTGCTGACGCAGATCTCGATGACGAGTTCCGCCGTGGCCGGATGGGAGTTCGGAAAAGCATCCTCCGAGCCGGCAACGACCGCCAGATCAGGTTCAGGCTCGGAAGTCCCGAGCGTCAGCGGCTGCTCCGGGCGCACGCTGAAGCCGGCGGGAACCTGGGCTGACAACATCCGCAGCAGGCGCATCAGCAGCCGGGAATGCAGGGGCGACTTGGACATTTTTCGATAGACGATGCCGTACAGCAGTTCGGTGTCCTCGGGGATCAGCCCGGCCTCGCCGAGCGCATGATAGGCCTCGACCGTCAACGGCCACACCGCCGGCCGGCCGGAAGCAGCGCGGTTCGCAGCAACAGTCGTCATGGGGGAAGAATGTTCGGCCGCCTGCCGGGCGGCAAGCGCGCCGGCTGTTCATGCCTCCGCCTTCGCCATCTCCCGCAGCGTCGTCTTGAGGATCTTCCCCGTCGCGTTGCGTGGCAGCGCGGGCAGCACGCGGAAGTCGCGCGGCACCTTGTAGTCGGCCAGATGCTCGCGGAGGAAGGCGTGCAGCGCCTTCCCGTCCGCGGCGCGGCCCTCCTCGAAGGCCACGAACGCCACCGGGGCCTCCAGCCGCTTCGGGTCCGGCCGGCCCACCACCGCCGCCTCCTTCACGCCGGGGAAGCGGTACAGCACCTCCTCGATCTCTCGCGGATACACGTTGATGCCATTGACCTTCAGCATGTCCTTCTTCCGGTCCGTGATGCGGAGATAGCCGTCCGGATCGCGCCGGCCGAGGTCGCCGGTGAGCAGCCAGCCGTCGCGCAGCGCCGCCGCCGAGGCCTCGGGCTGCCGCCAGTAGCCGGCCATGACATTGTCCCCCCGGACCCACAGCTCGCCATCATGGCCGTCGGGAAGCTCCCGGCCCGCGTCGTCGCGAATGGAGATCTCGACGCCGGTCACGGGCACGCCGATGGAGCCGACCTTCCACGGACCCTGCACCGGGTTCAGCGAGACCACCGGCGCCGCCTCGGTGAGGCCGTAGCCCTCGATCAGGGCGATGTCCGGGAAGCGCGTGTTGAACCCGCGCAGGATTTCCTCCGGCAGCGGCCCGGCGCCGCTGATGCACAGGCGCAGCGACGCGATCTCGAGTCCCGGCGGCAGACCCGACAGCGCCCGGAACACCTGGGCCATCGCTGGCAGCACCGAGCCGCCGTGCCGCACGATCTCGCCCAGCATCGCCTTGGGCGGATGCAGGGAGCGGATGAGCACGATGCCCGCGCCGACATGCAGCGGGAGCAGGATGCAGACCGTGAGCATGAAGGTGTGGAACATCGGCAGCATCAGCACGAAACGGTCCACCTGCGCCGCCTCGAGCACGACGCGGCAGCTCGCGACGTTGGCCAGCAGGTTGCCGTGCGTGAGCATCGCCCCCTTGGGCCGGCCGGTGGTGCCGGAAGTGTACAGCAGCAGGGCCAGGTCGCCCCGGCCGCGCGCCGGCGCGGCGGCCGTCTCCGCCGCGGTGGCGGCGGCCAGCGACCCAAGGTCCTCGATCAGCAGGAGGCGCAGGCCCGGCCGCAGGCGGCTCACCTCGGCCAGCGTCTCCTGCATCGCCGCCTCCGTGATCAGCACCTCGACGTCGCCGTCGGCCAGCAGATGCGCGACCTCCTCGGCCTTGAAGAAGTTGTTGACCGGCAGCACGACGCCGCCCGCGTGCAGGATGCCGAACATTGCCGGCACGAATTCCGGCCGGTTCTTCAGCCACAGGGCCACGCGGTCGCCGGGCTTCACGCCGAAGTCCCGCCGCAACGCCGCGGAGACGGCCAACGCCCGCTCGCGCACGATGCCGTATGGGATGAGGTCGTCGCCGAAGTGGATCGCCGTCTTTTCCGGCTGGCGCGCGGCCACGGCGAGGAACGTGTCATGCAGGTTGTTGCTCACGGGATGCGCCGGGAATGGCCAAGGTTTTGCCCCGCGTCAACCCTTTGTCGCCGTTCCGGGCTCCAATCATGCTGCTCCGCGCCCTCGGTTCCGTCCGGACCCCTGTTGACGGGCAGCCCGACCGCCCGGCTTGTTCCCCGGCCGCCGACCCTGTTATCCTGCCGCCACGTGATTGACACCCCCGCCGCCCTGGCTGCGCTCCTCGCCGACCTCGAGCTCGCGGACTGGCTGGCCCTCGATACCGAGGCGGACAGCCTGCACGCCTATCCGGAGAAGCTGTGCCTCATCCAGATCGCCCACCCGCGCGGCGAGGTGCTGCTCGACCCGTTGGCCGGGCTGGACCTCGCGCCGGTCCTCCGCGTTTTCGCCCGGCATGAGCTGATTCTCCACGGCGGCGACTACGACCTGCGCCTGATGCACCGGACCTGGGGTTTCGCCCCGGCGGGCTTCTTCGACACCATGAACGCCGCGCGCCTGATCGGCGTGGGGCAGTTCGGCCTGACGGACCTCCTCCACCGCTTCCTCGGCGTGACGCAGGAAAAGGGCCCGCAGAAGGCCGATTGGGGCCGCCGTCCGCTTACGGAACGCATGGTTCACTACGCGCTCAACGACGTCCGCCACCTCCGCGCCCTCTCCAACGTGCTGCGCGAGGAACTGGCACGGCTCGGCCGACTCGACTGGCACCGCGAGATCTGCGCCAAGATCATCCAGACCGCCACGCGCTACGAACCGCCCGATCCCGACCAGGTCTGGCGCACCAAGGGATCCGGCACGCTCGACCGGCTCGGCCTGGCCGTCCTCCGCGAGGAATGGCGATGGCGCGAGGCCGAGGCCATCCGCGCCAACCGGCCCACCTTCCACATCCTCGGTCCCGACAAGCTCGTCGAGCTGGCGCAGGCGGCCTCGGAGCAGGAGCGCGTGCCGCTCGATCGTATCCCGCACCACCTCACCCCGCGCCGCCACCGCGGACTCGTCGCCGCCATCGAGACCGCTCTCCGGCTTCCGTCGGATCAACGGCCTGAACGGCTGCGTCTTGAGCGTCCCCGCCCTGACCCGGTGGTCATCGCGCGTGCCGACCGCCTCAAGGCCATCCGCGACCGCCACGCCGCCGAGTTGGGCCTCGACCCCTCCTACCTGGCGAGCCGCGCGCAGCTCTTCGAGCTGGCTGAGACGCAGGATGCCGCGAAGACATCGCTGATGAGGTGGCAGGTTGCCCTGCTGGCCTGAACCTCAGCACAGCTGCGGCGGTTCCGCCGCATCGCGCCACCTGGCCTCGCGCCAGAGCCGGACGCTGCTCAGGGCCGCCCACAGCCACGCCACGCCGAAGAGGACAAAGCCCGGCTTCCAAAACCAGGGCAGGCCGGGGGGCAGGTCCGACACGCCGTCCGCCGCCTCCCACGCCGTCCGCAGCATCGTGAGGAACGCCGCGCACACGATGAAAAAGCCGGTGAACGCCAGCGCCATCTGCAGCGCACCCCGTGCGCGCCGGCCGGAAAGCCAGGTGCCCAGGCCGGGCGTCGCCAGCTGGTTCCAGATGATCCACGCCAGCGCGCGGTCACGATTTCGGGAGCCGGCCATGCGCGGCGGTTTCTAGCCGCCGCGCCCCCGGTCCCCAAGGCGAATCGCCGGCGCTCAGTCCGTCCCCTGTCCTGGCTGGATGACGTTCAGCGTCCGGTTGGTCGCGCCGATGGAGACGAGGTGCTGGCGGAGCTTCTCCGCGTTGTAGAACTGCACGCTGCCATCGTTCAGGAGAAAGTTCCCCTGCCCGCGGTGAACCTTGCGCTCGTTGAGTGACAGCCCGCTCCGGAGCTGCGCGTACGGCGCGCCCAGGCAGCCGCGCACGGCCCGCGGCGCCGAACAACTGAAGGAGGTGACGGGAGCTTGGCCTTCCAACACCCGGTCACCGGCGAGCAGGTTCTGCGGGCCGGCCCCGCAGCCGTCAGTGACCAGGAAGTAACT
>JBJXFY010000315.1:0-14299 GCA_046155815.1 Limisphaerales bacterium
AGGATTGCTGCCAGCCGGACCTCCCCGCGATCTGGGCGCCAGCGCGGCCTCAGAAACTCACCCGCCGCTGGATGTGCCGGCTGCGGGCGGCCTCCTCCTCGCGGTGGCGGAAAACGAGGATGGCCTGCGCCGTCTGGCTCGCGACGCTGGCGCAGAGGTTCAGGTCGTTCAGGTCAAAATGCCCGGGCCGCGCGCCGGTCAGGAACAGCACGCCCAGCGCCCGGCCGTCGCGCACCCCCGGCTGGAGGATGAGCGAGGGCGTCTCCCAGCCCGCGCGCGGGAGTGCCTTCAGCTCCGCGTCGGCGTCCAGGTCGGCGACGAGGCGCGGGCGGCCGTCCGCGACCGCCCGCCCGAGGACGCCGCCGGCCAGCGCCTCGCACGCGGCCGCGTCGAGCGTGAGCCCGTGCGCGCTGCGCAGCTCCCAGCGGCCGGTGAACTCACCCTGCACCGCCGCGCCGCCGCCATCCGCGCCCGTGCCCAGCACGAGCTGCCGGACCACGACCTCGAGCAGCGCGTCCAGCCGCGTGCTTTCGCCGATGGCCTTGCCGATCTCGTGGAAGACGACGACCTGCGAGTTCAGCCGGCGCGTGCGCGCGTTGCCGGCGCGGATCATCGCGAAGAGGAACGCCGCGCCGGCCTCCGCGTCCACGTGCAGCAGCGTGTGAAAGGTGTCGCGCCCCATCCGCACCAGCCGCGTGCCCGGCTCGGCCAAGGCCGTCGCCGAACGCGGCTGGCCGTCGAAGATCGCCATCTCGCCCACGGGATCGCCGCGGCCCAGCAGCGCGAGCGTCTTCACGCCGCCGGCCGCGCCGCCGGTCCGCTTCTCGATCCTCACGGTGCCCGCGACGATGAAGTACATCGCGTCCGCGGCGTCGCCCTCGGCGAACAGCGCGCCGCCTGCGGGCATCTCCCGTTCGGTGAGCGCGGCGGCGAGCTTCGCGAGCGCGGCGGGGGGCAGCGCGGCGAGGGCCGGCACGGCGCTGGACAAGGCGGCGCTCATGTCACATCAGCCCGGCGAGACTCCTGAGTTCCGCCGGATGGCTGCACTTCATCAGCGCGTCGTCCGCGGACACCGCGCCTTCCTGCACGAGCTGGGCGAGGGACTGCTCCATCGTGCGCATCCCATCGCGCGAGCCGGTCTGGATGGCGGAGTAGATCTGGTGCGTCTTGGCCTCGCGGATGATCGCGCTGACGGCGTGGTTCACCACCAGCACCTCGAACGCCGCCACCCGCCCCGCGCCGTCGGCCTTCGGCAGGAGCGTCTGCGATACCACGCCCTTCAGCGTGGCCGCGAGCATCACGCGGATCTGCTCCTGCTGGTACGGCGGGAAGACATCAATGATCCGGTCCACGGTCTGCGCCGCGTCCGACGTGTGGAGCGTGGAGAGGACGAGGTGGCCGGTCTCGGCGAGCGTGAGCGCGGCGGCGATGGTCTCGAGGTCGCGCATCTCGCCGACGAGGATGACGTTGGGGTCCTCGCGCAGCACGGCCTTGAGCGCGCGCGGGAAGGAGAAGGTATCCGAGCCGAGCTCCCGCTGGTTGACGGTCGAGCGCAGGTGGGGATGCACGAACTCGATGGGGTCCTCGATGGTGACGATGTGCGCCTCGCGCTCATGGTTGATGAGGTTGATGAGCGCGGCGAGCGTGGTGGACTTGCCGGAGCCGGTCGGGCCGGTCACGCAGACGAGGCCGCGCGGCAGGCGGGCGAGCTCATGCACGCTCGGCGGCAGGCCGAGCTGCGCGACGGTAGGAATGTCCGCGCCGATGGTGCGCAGCACCGCGGCCACGCTGCTCTTCTGCATGAAGAGGTTCACGCGGAAGCGCGACACGCCCGGCACGCCGATGGAGAAGTCCAGCTCGTGTTCCTCCTCGAACTTCGCCTTCTGGTCGTCCGTGAGGATGCTGTAGGCGAGGCTCTTCGTGTCATCGGGCGTCAGCTCCTGCTCGAAGCCGCTGGGGATGAGCCGGCCGTTGATGCGGACCATGGGCGGACGGCCGGCGGTGAGGTGAAGGTCCGAGGCGCCGTACTGCACGGCGTACGCGAGGAGTTCCGCCATGTCCATGCACGGAGTGAATGCGCCCCGCCGCGTCCGGGTCAAGGCGACGGTGTGGCGGCGCCGCCCCGCCGCCGAAAGGTGTCCGCGCAGCCCCGGCGCGTAGCCCAAGCCGCCGGCCTGGACCGGCCGGTTCAGGCTGGCAGCCAGAACGACATGCCGGGCCGGCGGCCCGGCCCACGATGCCCGATTCGGAATTGCCTCTCGCGGCTGGCTGGCCCTTGAGTTGCCGCGTTCCAGCCCGTCAGGAGAAACGCCCACACCTCTTACCCCATGAGCGCCCCCGAAACCGCCCCGGCCACCCTCGCCTCGCTCCTGCACGCCCTCGTCCAGAACGAGGGCAGCGACCTGCACCTGCAGGCCGGCGAGGCCCCCATGGCCCGCATCCACGGCGAGCTGGGGCGCTTCGAGCTAGCGCCGCTCACTGAGGCCGACGTGCGGCGCATCGCCCGCGAAATCCTGGGCGACGACGACAAGCTCGCCGCCTTCCTCCGCGACAAGGACTGCGACACCGCCATCTCCGTTGAAGGCGTGGGCCGCTTCCGGGTGAACCTCTTCTTCCAGCGCAACCTCCCCGGCCTCGTCCTCCGCACCATCGGCACGCGCATCCTCACGCTCGACGAGCTGTCCCTGCCCGCCGTGCTCAAGGACATCGTGCAGGCGCCGGACGGCCTCATCCTCGTCAGCGGCGCCACCGGCTCCGGCAAGTCCACCACCCTCGCCGCGTGCGTGGACCACCTGAACGCCACGGAGAGCGTCCACATCATGACGCTCGAGGATCCCATCGAGTTCCTCCACGCGAACAAGCGCGCGCTCGTGAACCAGCGCGAAATCCGCCTCGACTCCGAGTCCTACGCCGCCGCGCTGAAGCACGTCCTCCGGCAGGATCCCGACATCATCCTCATCGGCGAAATCCGCGACATCGAATCCGTCACCACTGCGCTCACCGCCGCGGAGACCGGCCACGTCGTGCTCGCCACGCTGCACACGCAGGACGCCGCCGAGACCCTCGAGCGGATCATCAACATGTTCCCCACGGACAAGGTGCGGCAGATCCGGATGCAGCTCGCGATGGGGCTGCGGGCGATCATCTGCCAGAAGCTGCTGCCGAAGGTCGGCGGCGGCCGGACCGCGGCGCTCGAGATCCTCGTCAACACGCCGCGCATCAGGAAACTCATCCTTGAGGGCGACACGCTGAAGATTCCCGCGGCGCTGCAGGCCGGCCGGCAGGAAGGGATGCAGACCTTCAACCAGGCGCTCGTGGAGCTCCTCCAGCAGGGCCGCGTGACCGAGGAGGACGCGCTGCGTTCCTCCCCCAAGCCCGACGAACTCAAGATGAACCTCAAGGGCATCTTCTCCGGCACCACCGGAATGAGCTGAGGGCCGCCGGGCCTTCGTGCTCGTCCTGGTGGCTGTCCGACAATACGCAACGGGAGCCGCCGCCCGCGCGCCCAATGCGGACAAGGTGACGGACTGCTGCAGCCCGCCCTGCCCGCGGACGTGGATGGACCGGGGCACGAGGGGAACGGGGAAAGAAGGCTTGACGCTCCTGCGGCCACATTCCTACGTTGCAACCCGATAAGTTCGGCTGGGCAGGCCAGCAGTGAAGTCGGAGAGCAATCTGCCGACTTTTTTGTTCTCTTGCGCCGGCCGGACGCTTGTCGAGCTATGAACGCAGACCTGCTGGCCGTACTGGATTACTGGGAGCGCGAGAAGGGCATTCGTCGCGATCTCCTCGTCCAGGCCGTTGAAGAGGCGATGGTCACCGCCGCGCGCAAGGCGGTGGGCCCCGCCCGGGAACTGACGTGCACCGTGGACCCCAAGACCGGCGAGATCCGCGCGTTTGCGCGGCTGATCGTCAGCGAGAAGGTGATTTCCAAGCATGACCAGATCAGCCTCGCCCAGGCACGGCGCTTGAAGGCAGACGCCCAGGTCGGCGAGGAGCTGCTGGTCGAGGTCACGCCCACCAACTTCGGCCGCATCGCCTCCCAGAACGCGAAGCAGGCCCTGATGCAGCAGCTCCGCAAGCTCGAGCGCGAGCTCATCCTGGGCGAGTTCAGGGACCGCGTCGGCCAGATCATCAGTGGTTCCGTGCGGCGCTTCGACCGCTCGGATGTCCTTGTGGACCTGGGCAAGTTCGATGCCCTCCTCCCCAACAAGGAGCGCGTCCCGACCGAGGAGTACGAGGTCGGCGAGCGCATCCGCTGCTACGTCAAGGCGGTCGAGGAAACCCCCGGCGCCGCCGGCATCATCCTCAGCCGCGCCGCGCCCGAGTTCGTGCTGGAACTGTTCCGCGTCGAGGTGTCCGAGATCGCCGACAAGACCATCGAGATCAAGGGCATTGCCCGCGAGCCCGGTTACCGCACCAAGCTCGCCGTCTATTCACGCGACCCGAAGGTGGACCCCGTGGGCGCCTGCGTCGGCCTCCGCGGCCAGCGCGTGAAGAACATCGTCCGCGAGCTGAACAACGAGAAGGTCGACATCATCCCATGGTCCGCCGACATCAAGGTCTTCGTCACGAAGGCGCTGTCGCCGGCGAAGCTGAAGGACGTGACCGTGGACGAGGCGAACCGCCGCGTGACCGTGCTGGTCACGACGGACCAGCTTTCGCTCGCCATCGGCCGCCGCGGGCAGAACGCCCGCCTCTCCGAGAAGCTCACCGGCTGGGCCATCACGGTCGAGGAAGAGCAGGCGGCCGAGGAGGGCTTCGACGAACAGCTCGCCACCAGCGTGCAGCTTTACGCGTCCATTCCCGGCGTCACCGCAGAGGAAGCGGGCGAGCTGGGCAAGTACTTCCACAAGCTGGATGACTTCCTCGCGGGCGTGGAGAAGCCCGAGGATCTGGCGACCGTTCTCGACCCGGAACGAGCCGGGGTGATCTTCGACCTCGTTCGGGCGCACGCCGCCCGCACCGGATTGGAAGCCCCGGCCGAGCCGGTCGCCGCGGAGGCCGCGCCATTGTGACCGCCGTGGCCGGCCGTACCGGGCCACCCCGACAGTTGTTTGGATGCCGACAGCGCCATGCCGGCATGTGTGAAGTCTGCCGTTACTGAAATATGCCCGTCCGCATCTACGACATCGCCAAGAAGCTCGGCCTCGAGAGCAAGTTTGTGCTCATCAAGGCCAAAGAGCTGGGCATCGCTCAGGCGAAGGTTCCCTCCAGCACGCTCGACAAGATCACCGCGGAGTTCCTCGAGTCGCAGTTCGTGCCCGCTGCACCCGCCGAGCCGGCCCCGGCGGGACCGGCGCCGGTCCAGCGAACAGCGGAAGCCACCCTGGAAGCCGCCGCCCCGCCGTTCGAGACGGTTTCCACGCCGGTTGAGCCAGACTCCGAACCCTTCGAACTGGCCGCCGCGCCCGCAGGGGAGCCGCCGGCAGCGCCGGCTGTCGAGCCGCCCCCGCCGCCCGCCGTCCTGGCCGAGCCCGCGATCCCCGCGGTTCCACCGACGGCAGTTGAACCGCCAGAGCCGGCCCTGGCCCGGACGCCGGAGCCGGCACCCGTTCCGCCGCCTCCGCCGCCAGTCCCGCCCTCACCGCCCGAATCTCGGATTCCAGGCCGCGGCGACCTGATCGGCCGCATCGAACTCCCCCTGCGCCAGAGCCGGCCGGGCGGAGGCCTGCCCCCGGCCAGCCCTCCCGCTGCCCGCCGCAACGAGCCGCCGCGCGGAATCGGCCGGCCCGGCGACCGCGGTCCCCTGCCCGGTCGCGGCCACCCCGGCGCCCTCCCGCCACCCCGGCAGGCCGCCGTCCCGGCCCCTTTGCCGAAACCCGCGGCTAAGCCCTCCGTCGCCGTGCCCACGTACGCGGCTCCGCAGAACGCCCGCATCATCTCGCTCAAGCCGCCCATCATTGTCCGCGACCTGGCCGAGAAGCTCGGCATCAAGCCCTTCCGCCTGATCGGCGACCTGATGGAGCTGAAGGTCTTCGCGACGGTGAACCAGGCGCTGGACGAGAAGGTCGCGCAGTACATCGCCGCCAAGCACGGGGCAAAGTTCGAGGTCGAGAAACGCGAGAAGGGCGCCGGCCAGGTCCACGCCCCGGTCAAACCGAAAGTCGCCCTCGATGAGGACCAGCCGGAGGACCTGAAGCCCCGCGCGCCCGTAATCACGATCATGGGCCATGTGGACCACGGCAAGACCACGCTCCTCGACGTGATCCGCAAGAGCGACGTGGCCGCGAACGAGGCCGGCGGCATCACCCAGCACATCGGCGCGTACACCATCCAGGTGCCGCACCCTGAGAAGCCCGGCGAGCTCCAGCAGCTCACCTTCCTCGACACGCCCGGCCACGCCGCCTTCAGCGCCATGCGCGCCCGCGGCGCAAACGTCACGGACATCGTCATCCTCGTCGTCTCCGCCGCGGAGGGCATCATGCCCCAGACGCTCGAGGCGCTCAACCACGCCAAGGCCGCCAAGGTTCCCATCATGGTCGCCGTCACCAAGATGGACCTGCCCGCAGCGAACCCGCTGCGCGTGCGCCAGCAGCTTCAGGAAAAGGGCCTGGTGACTGAGGAATGGGGCGGCGACACGATCTTCGTGGACGTCGCGGCAACCAAGCGGGAGGGCATAGACCAGCTGCTCTCGCTCCTCGTGCTCCAGGCCGACGTGATGGAGCTGAAGGCCAACCCCGTCCGTCGCGCCATCGGAAACGTCATCGAGTCCGGCCTCGAGCCCGGCGGCCCCACCGCCACCGTGCTCGTCCGCCGCGGCACGCTGAAGCTTGGCGACGTGATGGTGTGCGGCCCGCACTACGGCCGGACCAAGGCGCTCATCAACGAGGAAGGGCAACGCCTCAAGGAGGCCGGCCCATCCGTGGCGGTGAAGGTGCTCGGCCTCAGCGGAGTGCCCGAGGCGGGCCTCGAGTTCGACGTCATCGCCAACGAGCGGGCCGCCCGTGAAATCTGCGAGGAGCGCGAGCAGGCCGGTCGCGCCGAGGCCCGCGCCGCCACGCAGGCCAAGACGGTCGAGGAGCTCATGCGGCAGATCCAGGCCAGCCACGCCAAGATCCTGCACGTCGTCGTCAAGGGCGACACCCAGGGTTCCGTCGAGGCCATCGTGGACGCCCTTGGCAAACTCGACAGCACCAAGGTCACGCTCGACATCATGCACAGCGCGGTCGGCACGATCTCCGAGTCCGACGTGGTCCTGGCCTCGACCGCCCAGCCTCGCGGACTAGTGCTCGGCTTCCACACCCGCATGGACACGGGCGTGTCCGCCAGCGCCAAGCGCGAGGGCGTCCTCATCAAGCAGTACGAGATCATCTACGAGCTGATTGACGAGACGCGCGACGCCATGGCCGGCATGCTCGACCCCGAGCTCAGGGAGGTCACTGTCGGCAGCGCCGAGGTCCGTCAGGTCTTCGCCCTGTCCAAGGGTGGCAATGTGGCCGGCTGCATGGTCACTGGCGGCCGCATCGTGAGGGGCAAGGCCCGCCTCGTGCGCCGCAAGGAGGTCATCCATGACGGCATCATCCAGACGCTCCGCCGGTTCCAGGACGAGGTGAACGAGGTCCGCGCCGGCCTCGAGTGCGGCATCCGCATCTCAAGCTGGGACGCCCTGGAGCCGGGCGACCTCATCGAGTCCTACACGCTCGAGAAGGTCAAACAGCAGCTCTGAACCGCGCCCGCCGCGATGCGCGCCGTCCGTCATGAACGCGTCCGCGAGCTCCTCAAGCGGGAGCTGGGGGAGATCCTGCGCCGCGAGATGCCGCTCGCCGAGACCGGACTCGTGAGCGTCAACAGCATCGAGCTCTCCGACGACCTCCAGCACGCCGTCATCTTCGTCTCGATCCTCGGCAATGCCGAGCAGACCAAGGCCGCCGCGCGCGTCCTCGAACGCGACGCGGTCCGGTTCCAGAACCTCGTCGGCCGCTCCGTCGTGCTCCGCTACACCCCCCGCCTACGCTTTGTGCCGGACGATTCCATCGAACGGGGCAACCGCGTCCTCAAGATCCTTGAGGCCCTGCCTCCGCCGGCCCCCACGCCATGATCGGGCGCCTCGCCACCCTCCCCCGGATCGTGGAGGAACTGCGCGCCGCGCGCGACCTTTGCATCGCCGGCCACGTCCGCCCCGACGGCGACTGCATCGGTTCCCAGCTCGGCCTCGGCCTTGCACTCCGGGCCGCCGGCAAGGACGTGACGGTGTGGAATGAGGACCCCGTCCCGCGCAAGCTCGCGTTCCTCGACCCGGACGGCCTCGTCGGGAAACCCCGCCCCGGCCGCGCCTTCGACGTGGTCATCGCCCTCGACTGCGCCGCCGCCGACCGGCTGGGCCGCATCGAGGCGTGCATCTCCGACCGCCGGCTCCTGCTGAACGTGGACCATCACGCCAGCAACACCGGCTACGGCGACCTCAACTGGATCGATCCGGCCGTGCCCTCGACCGGCGAGCTGGTCCACCAGATTCTCCGCGCCGGCGGATGGCCGGTCACGCCGGCCGTGGCGGACTGCCTTTTCACCGCCATCTCCACGGACACCGGCTCCTTCCAGTATCCCTCGACGGCGCCCGGCACGCTGCGTGCCGCCGCGGATCTCGTCGAGTGCGGCGCCGACCTTGGCCGCATCTGCCAGCTCGTCTATCAGTCCCATCCGCTCTCGCGTTTCCGCCTCGTGCGCCATGTGTACCGGCATGCCAAGCTCGCCCACGGCGACCGCATCGCCTACTTCTGGCTGCGCAGGGCCGACTACGCGCGGGCCGGCGCGGACCGCGAGGAGACCGAGGGGCTGATTGACCACGTCCGGGCCATTGAGACCGTCGTGGTCGCGTGCGTCTTCGAGGAGATGGAGGAGGGCGTGGTCCGGATTTCGCTGCGTTCGAAGAGCGGCGCGGTGGACGTGGCGAAGATCGCCCAGCAGTTCGGCGGCGGCGGCCATCCCGCGGCCTCCGGCGCGAAGGTCCAGGGCACTCGGCTCGCCGTGCAACGGCGCGTCATGGCCGCCCTCCGCCGCGGCGTGGACGGCCGCGGCCGCCGCGCGTGACATGATTCCCCCGCCCGAACCGTTCGAAGGCGCGCTGCTCGTGGACAAGCCCGCGGGCCTGACCTCGCACGACGTGGTGGACCGCCTCCGCCGCCACCTGGGCATCAGGAAGGTCGGCCACGCCGGCACGCTCGATCCCGCCGCCACCGGCCTGCTCGTCCTGCTGCTGGGCCGCGCCACCAAGCTCTCCGACCAGATCATGGGCGGCGACAAGGTGTACGCCGGCACCATCCGCCTCGGCGAGACCACCAACAGCTACGACGCCGACGGCGAAGTCACCGCCCGGGGCGAAGTCCCGGAAGACCTGACGCTGGACCGGCTGAATGAACTGGCCGCGACGTTCTCCGGAGACCAGCTGCAGATCCCCCCGATGGTCTCCGCCGTGAAGGTCGGGGGGGTGCCGCTCTACAAGCTGGCGCGCAAGGGGCAGGAGATCGAACGCGAGCCACGGCTCGTCCACGTCTATTCGTTCCGGTTTTCCCGCTACGAGCCGCCGTTGGCGGAGTTCCGCCTCGCCTGCACCAAGGGCACCTACGTCCGCAGCATCGCCCACGACCTGGGCCAGCAGCTCGGCTGCGGCGCGCACCTGTTTTCCCTGCGCCGCCTCGCCTCGGGCGGCCTCACCCTCGGGAACGCCCTGCGGCTCGACGAACTCCTGGCCCTCTCCTCCACGGACCTCGCCGCACGCCTCATGCCGGTGACGCAGCTCGCCGAAGCATGAGCCGCGCAGCCCGCAGCGGCGCCACCCCCGCCGCGGCCGCAGGGGGCCAGGCCCCGTCCCCGCGATGAAGCTCCTCGCCGCACCGCAGCCGTTGGGCGTCCCGGTCGCGCTTGCCATCGGCGTCTTCGACGGCGTCCACCTCGGCCATCAGGCCGTGCTGCGCCGCGCCCGCGAGCTGGCCGGCCCACACGCCGCCGCGGTGGCCGTCACCTTCGACCGGCATCCGGCCGCCGTGCTCGCGCCGGACCACGCGCCGCCCCTCATCACCACGGCCGGCCAGCGCCTCCGCGCGCTCGCCGAGCTGGGCCTCGACGCGGCGCTCGTGATCCGCTTCGACACGGCTTTCAGCCGCGTGCCGGCGGAGGATTTCGTCCGTGGACTGGCCGCCGGCTTTGGGCGGCTGTGCGCCGTGTGCGTGGGCGCGGACTTCGTGTTCGGCCACCGCCGCGGCGGCGATCTCGCCCTGCTCCAACGGCTCGGGGCGGAGCTTGGCTTCACGGTGGAGGGCCTGCCGCCGGTGCTCGACACCGGCGAACCCGTCAGCAGCACCCGCATCCGCGAACTCGTCCGTGCGGGCCTCCTGGCCGGCGCCAGCCGGATGCTCGGCCGGCCCTACGCGCTCGCCGGGCAGGTCATCCGCGGCGAGCAACTAGGCCGCCGCCTCGGCTGGCCGACGGCGAACCTCGACGTGGCCGGCCGGCTCACGCCCCCGCCGGGCGTCTATGCCGCCTGCGCCCGATGCCATCCCGCAGTCGGACTTTCCAGTCCGCCGGAGGTTCCGCCCGCCGCACGATCCTTTCGCGCCGCCCTGAACATCGGTCACCGCCCGACCGTGTCCGGCGGCGCGACCAGTCTGCATGCCGAGGCGCATCTGCTCGGCTTCGATGGCGACCTGTACGGCCGGGAGCTTGAGCTCGAGTTCATCGCCCGCCTCCGCGACGAACGCCGCTTCTCGTCGGTGGACGAACTGAAGGAGCAGGTCGCCCGCGACCTTGCCGCCGTGCGCGCGATGCCGGGCGAGGCATGAAGCGCCGATGCCCCGCCACGGGGACGACGGCGCTCAACCCGGCTTCGGCTGCACCAGATCCCAGCGGTTGCCGTACAGATCGCGAAACACGGCCACGGTCCCGTAGGCCTCCTCGCGCGGCGGTTCCTCGAACGTGACGCCGGATGCCGTCAGGCGGAGGTGGTCACCGGCAAAATCTGCCGTGTGGAGGAAGAGGAACACCCGCCCGCCGGCCTGATCCCCGACGGCACGCCGCTCGCGTTCGTTCTTCGCCTGCGCCAGCAGCAGGACGGTCCCGCCGCCACGCGGCGCCACGCGCACCCAACGTTTCCCACCGCCCAGCGGCGTATCCTCGACCCGCTCGAAGCCGAGCGTCTCCGTGTACCAGCGGACTGCTTCGTCGTAGTCGCGGACGAGCAGGGCGACGACGGCGAGTCTCGGGCTCACGAAAGGAAAGGGCGCCGGACCATGGTCCGGCGCCGCGAAAGGCTAGACGGCCTAGAACTCCCGGTCCTTTACGATTCCGGGCTGGGGGATGGGATACCGGCCCTCCGCGTCCGCAAGCAGCGGCGCGGGGGACTCGCTTGTCAGCGTGTCCAGGCCGGGGGCGAATTCGTGGTCGCTGTTCAGGATCTGGTCATACTCGATCACCTGGCCGGTGTGCGCAGCCATGCGGCCCATCGAGGTGACGAGACTGGCGATGGCGCCGCGCTCGACCTCGTTGTGCTTCTTGTCGAAGCGGATCGCGTCCAAAAGGTTGTCCCACTCGAGCTGGTAGGGGTTCTTCTCCGGCTGCTCGGCGGACCAGAGCATGTTTTCACGGGAGATGTTCTGGCCCTTGAAGGTGCGGCACTTGCCCGGCGAGTGGCCCGCGGCGGAGATGATGCCCATTCCCTTGCTGCCGTGCGCGACGCTGGAGAAGTCATCGTGGCAACCATTCATGGTGCGGCCGTTCATCTGGAAGCGCGAGCCATCCTCGAAGATGTACTCGACTGAATAGCTGTCGAAATTCTGGTCCACGTAGTCGCCGCGGAAATGCCGGCCGCCCAGGGCATGGGCCTTGATGGGCCAGGCGTTCTTCATCCAGCAGCACTCGTCCACCTGGTGGATGTAAAAGTCGCTGTAGAGTCCCCCCGACGCCCAGAGAAAGCTGTGGAAGTTGCGGATCTGGTAGAGCAGCTCGTTTTCGCCCGGCGGCTTGGCCTTGGTGAAGGCGGAACCCACCGGCCCGTGCATGCGGTAGGCGCGCATGAAGATGATGTCGCCAATCTCGCCACCCTGGATCCGCTTCCAGAGCTCCTGCCGCGCCAGGCAGTGCCGCACCATGAGGCCCACGCCCACCTTCAGGTTCTTGGCCACCGCTTGCTTGTTCAGCTCGAGAATGCGCCGCGTGGAGGGACCGTCCACCGTCACCGGCTTCTCCATGAAGACGTTCAGGCCCTTCTCGATGGCGTAGGCGTACTGCACCCAGCGGAAGGCCGGCGGCGTGGTAAGGATGGCGATGTCGCCCGGCTTGAGCTGATCCATCGCCTGCTTGTACGCGTCGAAGCCGAGGAACTTGCGGTCGTCCGGCACGTCCACCTTGTCGCCATGCTCCTTCTTGAGGCCGGTGAAGCTGTTGTTGAGCTTGTTCGCAAACACGTCGGCCATGGCCGTGAGCTTGATCGGCCCGCTCTTCGTGTGGAGCGCGTTCGAGGCGGCGCCGGTGCCGCGCCCGCCCGCGCCGATGAGCGCGACGCTCACGGTGTCGCTCACCGCGGCGTGGACGTGGGGGAGCTTCACGCCCGCGAGGGCGGAGACGCCGACGGCGGCGCCGGTGGTCTTGAGGAAGTTCCGGCGGCTCGGGGCCGGCACAGGCTGCGTGGATTGGGACATGGCGAAAGCGTCCGCAGGCCGGCCGCGCGCTGTCAATGGCGCACCGGGCTGCGGACACGGGAGCCGACGCCCGCCGCGGCCGGCGTGTTCAAGGCGGATGGCCCCGCCGTCGCGGTGGCCAGTCCGTCCGGAACCATGGAGGGACACGAGTCGGGGTAGGGCAGGCCGGCCCGCGAATCCAGGATGCGCGCGGACAGTCTGCCCGAGAGGGCGGCGTACGGCAGACCGCCGGTGGGGCGCGGTCACCGACCCCGCCGGCGGGTTCGGAGAATCCGCCCTGCCACCCGCGAGGATTGACCCCCGCCAGTTCCGTGGCATCGGATGCCGGCGATGAATCGCCGCTTCTGCCTGCTGCTGGCCGCGCCCGCCCTGCTGTTCGCCGCCTGTTCGCCGCCGGCTTCCGATTCCCCCGCCGGACCCGCCCCGCTGCGCGTCGGCATGGAGCTGGGCTACCCGCCCTTCGAGATGACGGACGAGCAGGGCCGCCCCGCCGGCGTGAGCGTGGACCTCGCCCGCGCCCTCGGCGCACACCTCGGCCGCGAGGTGGTCATCGAGAACCTCGCCTTTGACGGCCTCATCCCGGCGCTGAAGACCGGCCGCATTGACCTCATCCTGTCCTCGCTGACAGCCACGCCGGAGCGCGCGCAGTCCATCGCGTTCTCGGAGCCGTACGTCCGCATTGGGCTGGCCATGCTCGTCGGCCGGGATTCGCCCGTGACGAACATCGCCGCCGCCAACGCGCCGGGCCGCGTCGTCGCCGTGAAGAAGGGCACCACCGGCCACCTCTACGCCACTGCGCACCTCCCGCTCGCCCGCGTGCTCGTCCTCGACAAGGAGGCTGCCGCGGTGCTCGAGGTCGCACAGGGCAAGGCCGACGCCTTCCTCTACGACCAGCTCTCCGTGTACCAGAACTGGCGGCGGAACGAGGCCACCACCCGTGCCGTGCTGGCACCCTTCCAGGCCGAGGCCTGGGCCGTCGGCCTCCGCCAGGGCGACGAAGCCCTGCGGGCACAGGTCAACGCCTTCCTCGCCGATTTCCGCGCCCGCGGCGGCTTCGACCAGCTCGCCGCGCGCTGGCTGGCGGAGCCCAAGGCCGCCTTCGCGGCGCAGGGGATCCCATTCCTGTTTTGAGGGCACGGGGGATCCGCAGATGACGGAGATGACGCAGATTGAAGCCGGCAAGGGCTGCGAGACGCCCTGAAGCAGCGGTCCACCGGCGCGACCAAGGCCCAGCTCCATCGGCGTGCCTCGGCGTCATCTGCGGATTCCCTTCCCGGCGCCCCCGCTCCAAGCTCGCCGCGTGGACAACACGGGCTTCGCCGACTGGTGGCGGGTGCCGCCGGAGGGGCGGCCCGACCGCTGGCCGCCGCGGCTCGCCACATGGGCGCTGCTCCTCGTGCTGCTGGCCGGCCTCTTCACCGCCGCCTTTGCCGCGCTGGACTACCGCTGGAACTGGCCGGCCGTGTGGCGCTACCGCGGCAGCCTCCTGCGTGGCTGGCTCACCACCATCGGCCTGTCGCTCGCCGCACTGGCGCTGAGCAGCCTGCTCGGCGTGGCGGGCGCGCTGGCGTCCCGCAGCCGCGTTCGGCTGCTGCGCGCCGCGGCGCGGCTGTACGTGGAGCTGATCCGCGGCACCCCCCTGCTCGTGCAGATCCTCGTGTTCTTCT